>JBKHDD010000032.1:0-34649 GCA_046541515.1 Desulfococcaceae bacterium | reverse complement strand
AAACCCCACATGTCGTGGGCCAAACCGGTGACGTTGTAGCGGTGGCGACCGCCGAAATCTGACATGGGCAGGCGGCCGTCTTCCCGAGGCAGGTAGGGATGGTAATCGACGCCGGCCTGAACGGAGGTGCGAAGCCGACCGACCACGGCCTGTTCGCCGGCTTCGGGAATCACCAGCCGCTCCCGCATATGGCCCACCACCTCGTCGAAGAGCAGCACCACCGGGGTCCGGTAGGTTTCCGCCATGTTGAAGGCGTGAACCGTGATGTCGAACACGTCCTGATGATTGGATGCGGTCAGGGCGATGACGGCATGGTCCCCGTGGGCGCCCCAGCGGGCCTGCAGCACGTCTCCCTGGCCGGGGCAGGTGGGCAGACCGGTCGAGGGTCCTCCCCGCATGACGTTGACGATCACGCAGGGAATCTCGGCCATGATGGCGTATCCCAGCCCTTCCTGCATGAGGGAAAAGCCGGGACCGCTGGTTGCCGTCATGGCTTTGTGGCCGGTGAGCGAGGCCCCGACGATGGCGCAAATGGAGCTGATTTCATCCTCCATTTGAATGAATTTTCCGCCGATTTTGGGAAGGCGGACCGACATATGCTCCGCCACCTCCGTGGAGGGGGTGATGGGGTAGCCGGCGTAAAAATCGAGCCCCGCGTAAAGGGCGCCTTCCACGCAGGCTTCGTTCCCCTGGACGAATTTCACCGTTTCGGTCATGAAGGTCTCCCTATTCCGTTTCCTCGCCGGAATCGCGTTCGGAGTCCGTTTCGATGGCTACCTCGATGGCCAGGTCCGGACACCGGAGTTCGCACAACATGCAACAAATGCAGTCCTCGGGACGCGCGGCGACCACTTTGTCCTCCGCGTCCAGTTCCAGGACGCTTTTGGGGCAGAAGTGGACGCAAATCCCGCATCCCTTGCACCAGTCGCGGTGGATCCGGTGTTCCTTCAGCCGCTTTTTCGCCTTCGCCATGAATGAAAGTCTCCCTGAGTGAAGAAAAAAAATAACCGTCGGGGAAGTCAAGGCGCGCTTCACCGGACGGAATGGGGCCTTAGTTAGGAAAGGCGGGGGAACTTGTCAAGAAAAACCGAGGGAGATTTGCGGCTGCCGCGGAACTGGGGCGGAAAAGCGCGCCATTCCGCCGCCGGATGAAGGGACCGGGGGGCGCGCCGGGAAAATCGCCCCTCCATCCGCATTGGGACCGGCATGGACGAACGGGAACCGGTTTTTCAGATGAAGCGCTTCATCATCTCCTCGATGACCCCGTCCACCGATTCCGGAGTAATGCCGTGTTGGCGGATCACCTGTTGGACCCGTCGCATCCGGCGAGGGGATTCCATGTCGGAGAGCCGGGAGAAGACGCCCATTCGTCGCCCGACCTGGTAGGCGCACTGGTCGTCCGGAGACATCGAGAGAAACCGATCCAGCGGTTCCAGGAGCCGGTCTCGGTCTTCGGGCAGTCGCCCCTCCACCTCCTGGAAGAGATTCAGAATGTGGTCGCTGACCAGCTGGCTTTGGATGCCCTCCAGGGCCGCGATGAACCGACGGATTTCGGCCACGGTTTCCCGGTCGGTCAGTTTTTCGAAGCGACCGGACCGGTATTCCTCCGCCAGGGGGGTGTTGCCGGGAAGGGCCAGCGTCCGCAGGCGAATGAAATCGGGATTGATCTGGTTTAGGGCTTCGGCGGTCTCCAGGGCGTGCGCATCGGAGAGATCCCGCCCGCCCAGACCCGGCATGACGTATTCGGACAACGACATGCCCGCCCGTTTAACTTTTTGGCCGGCCCGAATCTGGGTGGCCTGGTCGCTGCCTTTGCGGACCCGTTCCAGGACCCGATCGGAGCCGGATTCCATGCCGACGTGAATCCGGTTGAGCCCCGCTTCCCGCATGGCGCGCAAGTGGTCGTCGGAAATGCGGGCGATGCTGTGGGACCTGGCGTAGGAGGTGATCCGCTCCACCCGGGGAAATCGCTCCCGAAGATGTCGAAGAATGTCGATCAACGCGTCCGGCGGCATCACCAGGCTGTTTGCGTCCTGCAAAAAAATGGAGCGCATTCCCCCGGCGTGCCAGTGGAGGGCGGCCTGAAAGGGGGCGGCTTCGCTTGCCGGCGTTTGCCGAGAAAGGTCTTGGACGGTTTTTCCATCCAGACGGCCGTCCCCTCCCGACGCTTCCTGAAGCCGTTGGACCTGCCGATGGACGGCGTCGATGTCACGCCGGACATGTTCCGGGGGCCGAAGGGAAAAACGGGTTCCCTTGTAAACGGGGCAGAAAGCGCAATGGTTCCAGGGACAGTTGCGGGTCACGCGAATCAGGAGGCTCGACGCCTCGCTGGGGGGGCGAATGGGCCCCTGCTCGAAACCGGCGTAGGGTTCCGTTTTTCGATTCATCATCGCTCCTATTTTTGGGTTCGTTTCGGCCTGTTTCCTTCGGAAAAAGGGAACGTCCGGAGATGCCGATTGGCCGCCTTGGTTTTCAACTTAAAATATGATGGGACAGGGGGCGGCTGTCAATCATGCCGAACGCAACGGCGGCCAAGACCCCGACGGTGCCCGGGTTTCCTTTGACACGGTTCCCCCGGTTGACGTATGACAGGACCCTTGGAGAGGATTGATCGCGTGAAACGAATTTTTTTATTGCTTGCTCTGGGCCTGATCCTTGCCGGAATTGCCGCCGCATGGGGCGTCCAGGATCTTCGCCGGTATTCCCGGGCCCCAATGGCCGAAAGGGACGCGGAACGAACCGTCGCCATCCAGCGGGGGCAGGGGTTTGAGGGCGTGCTGGACCGGCTGGAGGCCGCGGGCATCGTTCGTGACCCGCTCCGGTTCCGCCTGTTGGCCCGATGGCACGGCTTCGACCGCCGGATCAAGGCCGGAGAATATCGGCTTTCCACCGCCATGACGCCCCTTCAATTGCTCCGCAACCTGGCGGAAGGGCGGGTCGTTCTAATCCGACTGACCATTCCCGAGGGCTTCACCCTCCGCCAGATCGCCGACGCGGTGGCGGAGGCCGGACTGGCCTCTGCGGAAGAATTTCTCTCGGCGGCCTCCGATCCCCAGTGGACCCGGGAACGGGGCATCCCGGCGGATAGTTTGGAGGGGTATCTTTTCCCCGACACCTATCTTTTCTCCCGTTCCGCCACCGTGCCGGAAATCATCCAGACCCCGCTGGACCGATTCCACGCGGTTTTCCGGGAGGAATGGCGGGAGCGGGCGGCGGAATTGGGCTTTACGGTCCATGAAATCGTGACCCTGGCCTCCATCATCGAACGGGAAACCGGCGCTCCGGAAGAACGGTCCCGCATCGCGGGGGTGTTTCACAATCGGCTCCGCATCGGCATGCGCCTGCAAAGCGATCCCACGGTGATTTACGGCGTGGCCGATTTTGACGGCAACCTGACCCGCGCCCATCTCGATACGCCCACGCCCTACAACACCTACCAGATGGCCGGTCTTCCGCCCGGGCCCATCGCAAGTCCCGGGGCCGCCGCGCTGGAAGCCGCCCTTTATCCCATGGAAACCGACGAACTCTACTTCGTCTCCCGAGGGGACGGTACCCATGTGTTTTCCACGAATCTACGGGATCACAACCGCGCCGTCCGCCGTTTCCAGTTGGGGCAATGATATCGGGGGAGGGGCGGCGGCGGCGGGCTGCGTCAAAGGGTCCAAGTGGGGGAAAAATCCGTTTATGGATTGGCGCGAGGAACCCTTTTCTCCTTCGCCCGGCGGGAAAACCCCCACACTTCGGCTTCGTCGGAAAATCGTGCCCCCTCCCGACGTCGGAAAGAAAATCCGAGAAAGACCGGAAAGGATAAAGATGCCCCAATCTCCAATTTTCGACAACTGGTCGATTGATCGCCTTGCCGGACAACGGCTGATGGTCGGATTTGACGGTACGCGGTTTGACGACCATCTCGCGGGCATCCTTTCCGGGATCGAACCGGGGGGACTGATCCTGTTTCGCCGCAACGTCGAGAGCCCCGAACAGCTTCGAACCCTCTGCGCCGACGCCCAGGATTTCGCACGTTCCATTGGATTGCCGCCGCTGTTGATTTCCATCGACCAGGAGGGCGGGACTGTGGCGCGGCTTGGGCCTCCGTTTACCGTTTTTCCCGGCAATCCCGCCATGGAAACCTTGGAAGACGCAGATTTTTTTGGGCGAACCTCCGCGCGAGAACTCTTGGACGTGGGGATTCAAATGAACCTGGCCCCGGTGATGGACGTGGCTCCGCCCGGCGAAGCCGGCATCATGGAAGCGCGGGTCTTTCGAGGCGGCCCCGACCGGGTCGCCGCCATGGGCCGACGGGCCATCCGGGCGATGCAAGAAGGGGGGCTTTTGGCGGTGGCCAAACATTTTCCGGGAATCGGCCGCACCGTGCTGGATTCCCACGAAGACCTGCCGAGGATGGCGGCGTCCCTGGCGGAAATGGAGTCGATGGAACTTCCGCCCTTCCGCGCCGCCGTCGAAGCGGGCGTGGCCGGAATCATGCTCTCGCACATTCTCTATCCGGCGCTGGACCCGCGATGGCCGGCCAGCCTTTCCCCCGCCATCGCGCGGGATCTGCTTCGGGAAGAATTGGGCTTTTCCGGATTGGTGCTAACGGACGATCTCGACATGGGGGCCATCCATCGTCATTATTCATTGGAACAGGCGATCCCCCAAATCCTGGCCTCGGAGATCGATCTGATTCTAATTTGTCATCCCGGACCGGCCGCGGAATCCGCGAAAACCCAAATGGCGCGGATCATCCGAGAACGGGAAGATGATTGCCGCCGCGCCGCGGAATCGGTCTCCCGAATTCTCGCCGCCAAGCAACGGATTTTGCCGGAAGCCTCCGGTTCGCGCTTGGCATAGGACCGGCGGAGGCGTCGTCGAACAACGCGGATGAAGCCCTTCCGGACGAAGGCCGGAAAATTCCATTGGGTTTTTCATTTGACGACGGCCCGACCGCCTCGGTATAGAACGTCAGGAAACCGGCGGGTCGACGGTTGTCCGAGCGACCAGCCCGCCGCGCAACCCCTTTCAAACGAGGAGGTAACTCATGGAACTGAAGCAGAAAGGTTCCGAGGCGAATGTTGGCGGATTTAAACAACTGATGGTGACCATGAAATGGACCACCGCCGCCGATTTCGACTTGGCGGCGGCCTACGAGGGGAAAGACGGCAAACAGGGACTGATTTATTTTGGAGAACAAGGCGATCTGAACGCCTTTCCGTACATGCAGCTTTCCGGCGACGAGGGCGTCGGGGATACCGGCGGCGACAACGAGGAGACCATGCGGATCACCAAGCTGGACGACATGAAGTACGTCTGGCTGCTGTGTTGGGATTACGGAAAGGTCCAAGACGGCGCGCCCGCCCGGTTCAAGGAGAGCGACGTCAACATGACCCTCATGGACGACAAGGGCAACAGCCACAACGTGAATCTGGATACCGGAGACATGGGAAACGTCGCGCTTCTCGCCACCATCGACAATTCCAGTCCCGTGGGGGCCAAACTGATCAACAGCAGCAAGGCCGGGACCTTGAAGGGCCTCAAAACGCTTCAGCAGTTGATGGACATCATCAACGGATAGGGCGGTTTCCCGAACATACGGTCAGAAACGGATGCGCGGCCCCGGGTTCATTCGCCGGGGCGCGCATCCGGGGTTCCGTTTTCGGGACCGGTCAACCCCTCCCTCCACCAAGGAGAAGCCGTGTTCGGCGAAATCGAAACCTTGCGTTTCGGGTATGAAACCGAACTGCTTCATGCCATCGCCCGACGGTTCGGGCCGATCCCGTTGCTGGATCGGGTTCGGGGCCGGCAATTGCTGGATTCCCGCCGACGGGATCTCCTGGGAGACGCCGTTCGGGTGACGGAAGCGTTGCTTCCGGAGGTGTATGGCGCCTATCGAAGTTGCCTGGAACGGATCGGCGGCGGCTGGGTGGGCGACCTTTTCGTCTGCCAAAATCCCGTTTACAACGCCAGCGTTTTCGCCCAGGGGGAAACCTTCGACCTGCTGGTCCATTCCAGCCTGATCAACGAATTTTCATCCGAAGAGTTGCGGTTCGTGTTTGGCCATGAGTTGGGGCATGTGGTGTTTCAACACTCCGCTTTTCCGGTCCGCGAACTCGTGGAAGCCCTGGGCGGTCGCGAACCGGCCGCCACCCAATTGCTTTTGCGCTGGTCCCGGGCCGCGGAGGTTTCCGCCGACCGGGTGGGCATGTTGTGCTGCGGACGCCTGGGGGCGGCCATTTCCGCGCTTTTTCGCACCGCCAGCGGTTTGGCGGGCATCGACGAGGATCGGGTGCTTCGCTCTTTGCGCGACCAGTACGAGGCGTTGGAAGCCGCCCTCGCCGGCCCGACCCCGGCATCCTCCGCCGCGCGTTCCCATCCGATGATCCCGACCCGATTCAAGGCCATAGAGCTGGCGGCTTTGGATATTCTCGCATTCGGCGGTAAAACGGGAGGATTCAGCGGTCGAGGCTTCCAAAAGGTGGACCGCCAGATTGCCGGCGCGCTTCAACGATTGGACGCCCAATGCGGCTAATCCCCCATTGGGGACGCAACGGCGGCTGAAATACCGTTTTGGATTTCCATTGCCCAACCGTGCAAGATTGCACAAGGGGGAATGCAATTCGCCCCTGTCCGATTCCGTCAAAAAACGGCATTGGGATGAAAGAAAACGGTACGTTGACAAATTCCGAGTTCCTAGTCCTTGGAGCCCGCAACCCATCGAAGCCCGAAAGAATAGGCATTGTCGCATTCCTTGTGGCCCTGGTGGAAGGTGACCAGTCGAGTGACCTTGATATTTCCGCCGCCCATCTCCAACAGCGCGATCGCGCAAAAAGGCCGGTTGTCCATCTGGCCGCCCATGGGCACTTCCAGCACCGGCTGACCGGGAACTTTGACGGTCACCACCCCGTCCGTGCTGGCCCAGTTGGGAACGCCCTCGTAAATATAAGTGTAGATCAACACCCGACGGAGATCGCCCATCCGGGCCAGGTTGATCTTCATGTTTTCGCCTTCGGCGAACGCGCCGGTCCGGTCGTCTCCCAGGTGGAGGATGTAGGGCGGAAAATCGAAATTTCCGAAACTTTTTCCCAAAGGCTGAATGGCGCCTTTGGCGCCGTCGCTCATCTCGAATAGACAGCCCAGGTCCAGATCCACCGCGCCGCCGCCCCCTCCGCCGCCCATCAGTTTGGAGAAAAGTCCCCCCTTTTTCGGGGCGTCCGGCGGGTGAGCGTTCCAGTTCAGATTAATCAAAAGATCCCCGGAAGCGATTTTCGGTTTGATGGCGAAGCTGTCGCCCTTGGCCTTGAGGGTCACTTTGGATGCGATTTTCAACGCCGCGGCCCCTGGAATTCGGGATCGAAAATCGTCGAGGCTCATGACCTCGCTGTCGTTGATCAGTTCGTTGCTGACGAAGCCTCCCGCCAGTTTGCAGATTACCGCCACCGGCCCCGGGCTGGGGGAATCCAGGGCCACGGTGTGGGTTTCGCCCCGTTCCGTTTTCACCCGTACCTTGGCGTCGTAATCCGCGAAAACCCGGGCCGACCCGCTGGAGGCGTCGGTAAAATTCAGGGCGCAAATGTAAAGCGCCTCAAAATCGTCCAGTTTGGCGATGGACAAATCCTCCTGGTTTTGTCCACCTTTCGCGCCAAGGCCGGCGTCGCCCGAAAGTTGAACAAAAGGAAATTCCGTCAAGGCCCCCAGGGACCCGCCGGAATAATTTTCGGAATAGACACCGCCTTCCCGACCGTCTTTGGTTCGGTAAAAAGCCATCAAATCCAGGTCCACGGGCGCGGTCCAAACAAGGGAAACGTCCATTCTCTTGAACGATCCAATATCCGCCTTGCCGCCTTTCTGTTTCAACTCCATCGCCAGACCTCCGGGTTTCTTGAGGGTTTCTTCGGGTCGCAAGAAATCCGCCAAAAATGGGGATTGGCAAGATTTGAACCCAAGCAAGATATCCTGTCAATGAAAAAGCTTTCCGTCGGCCCCGGCCGACGGAGACCATGGGGTGTCGCCGTTTCGAATTGCCAACCATCGGCGTCGCAAAATGCAAAGTCCGTCACGGAACGATCGGGGCAAACCTTGTTAAGCTTGAAAGTCAACCATTTCTAATCCCACCCCTCAAATCCGCCAAGCGATACCGGCTTCAGCGGACTTGTCGGTCAACCCCGGATATGGTATCCAGTCGGGACGAAATCCCATGAAAACATCCGACTGTTCCGCAGGAGGAAAGCATGACTGAATTTGTCTGGAAGGGAAAAAACAAGCGAGGCGTAACCGTCCAGGGAACCATCGAAGCCGCCAACTTGGATATCGCCAAAAGCCATGTTGGCAAAAAGAGCCTTGCATCTTTCAAGGTCAAGGAAAAACCCAAGGATATTTTTGAAAATATCGATTTTTTTCAACCCAAAGTCACCAACAAAGATGTCATTATTTTTTGTCGTCAGTTTTCCACCATGATCGACGCCGGCCTGCCCATCATTCAATGCCTGGATCTGCTGGCCAGCCAATCGGAAAATCCGACATTTAAGAAAAACCTCAAAAAAATCAAGGATGACGTGGAAGGCGGAACGACCCTTGCGGAAGCTCTGGGCAAATTCCCGAATATTTTCGACGACCTTTTCGTGAACATGGTCGCGGCCGGGGAAACCGGCGGCATCTTGGACGCGATTCTTCGCCGACTTTCGGAGACGCTGGAAAAAGCCGCCAAGCTGAAGGCCAAAGTGAAAAGCGCAATGATGTATCCGGCCATAACCGTGGCGGTGGCCATCGTTGTCGTAGCAGTTATCATGATTTTCGTTATCCCAGTTTTTTCCCAAATGTTCGCCGAAATGGGAGCTGCATTACCTGGCCTAACTCAATTGGTTATTGATATTTCCAATTTTATCAAATCAAACATCATTTACATCGTAATCGCAACGGGTCTTGCTTTTTATGCATTCAAAAGGGTTTATTCGACGGAAAAAGGCCGCCGCGCCATCGACGCATGGTCCCTGAACCTTCCGGTTTTTGGCATGTTGATTCGAAAGGTGGCGGTGGCAAAGTTCACCCGGACCATGGGGACCATGCTTGGCTCCGGAGTGGCCATTCTGGACGGTCTTGACATCGTCGCGCGAACCGCCGGCCATAAATCGGTTGAGCTGGCGGTGTATGATGTCCGGACGGCCATCGCGGAGGGTCGGACGATGTCGGAGCCTTTGGCGGAAAGCGGCGTTTTTCCGCCCATGGTCTGTTCCATGATCGCGGTGGGAGAATCCACCGGCGCCCTGGATTCCATGCTCATCAAAATCGCGGATTTTTACGACGAGGAAGTGGACGAAGCGGTCAACAACCTAACGGAAATGATTGAACCCGCCATGATGTGCTTCCTTGGGGTAATCGTTGGCGGTCTGGTCATCGCGATGTATCTTCCGATCTTCTCCATGGCCGGCGCGGTTGGTTGATGAACATGAATTCCAAATCCGAAGGACAGTTCCCCGTTTCGGTGAACAGTCCCTTGGTGCGCTCGGACGACGATTTCTTTGAAAAGCTCAAATGGCTGATGTTTTTCCGGGTGCTGTTCACCGTTCTTCTTCTGGCATCCACCGCCGTACTTCACCTCGGCGGACAGATCGCCTCCTTAAATCAACCCTTGATAATTCTTTATGGATTGATCGGAACCCTTTTTTTTCTTTCCTTTGTCTACTCCATCCTTCTTCCCCGCACCCAGCGAACGGTTCTTTTCGCATTTGTTCAGATCGCCATCGACACGGTGGTGGTCACGCTGGTCATTTTTCTCACCGGAAGCTTTTCCAGTCTTTTTTCTTTTTTGTATCTAGTGGTCATCATATATGCCAGCATGCTTCTTTTTCGTGGAGGAAGCATGGTGGTGGCCGCCCTTTGCGGCATTCAATACGGTCTGCTGGTGGACCTGGAATATTACCGAATTCTTCGGCCATTCGGCGTTGAAGGCGGATTGACCGCCGCGGATCAGCCCTGGAGTTTTGTTCTCTACAAGGTGATCACAATCATCGTGGCCTGCTTCGCCGTCGCGTTCCTAAGCGGGCTCTTGGCGGAACAAAATCGAAAGACCCGAAAAGAACTCCGCGCCATGGAGTCCCATGTGCAGCGGGTGCAACGGATGGCAGTGGTTGGAGAAATGGCGGCCGGCTTGGCCCATGAAATCAAAAACCCGCTGGCCTCTTTGACCGGCTCGATTCAATTGCTGCACGAGGAGCTGGATCTCGACGATCAGCATCAAAAGCTCATGCGGATCGTTTGCCGGGAAGCCGACCGGCTCAGTTCGCTTGTGACCGATTTTCTCATGTTCGCCCGTCCTCCGGCGGGTTATCCTCGCAGCCTGAATGCCAGCCGGGCCGTGGAGGAGATCGTGGATTTATTTGCCCGGGAGAATCGAGGAACGGGCGATATCCGGATCCATCGGGATCTCGCTCCGGACCTGTGGGTACGGATGGATCCGGACCACCTCCGGCAGGTTCTGTGGAATCTTCTCCGAAATGCGTCCGAAGCCATTCCGGCATCCGGTGAAATATCGGTGGACCTGTTTCCCACCAGGGAAGATCAGGTGACCGTGCGAATATCCGACAACGGCTGCGGAATTCCCGAAGACCTTCTGCCGACCATTTTCGATCCTTTCGTGACCACCAAGGCCCACGGGACCGGACTGGGGCTTTCGATCGTTCACCGGATCATTGAATCCGCCGGAGGCCGCTTGGACATTGAGAGCCGCTTGGAAGAAGGAACGGTGGTTCTCCTGCGGCTGGCAAGGGCCTCTGCGGAAGCCCACCCGGAACAGGCGAGAGACCCCAAAAGCGTCGCCCCCTCTGCGGTGGCATAATCCTTTACGGCAATTTATCCCTTCGACGCAATTTTCTTTCCTCCGATTTTTTCATGACTTTCTCCGCTTTTCCGGGTCACCCCAAATCAGTTGTCTCATAATGGATTATTCTCTCCGAAAGAAGACCGCTGGGCGCACTTTCCCAATACCGGCGGCAGGCGGCAACCCGTCCACGAATTCTCTTGCGGAAAGGGCACTTCGAGATATCTTTCGGCCAAAATTTCCAAACCATATGCGGGTTGACAGGCCAAACCGATACTTGTATAACGCCGACCGACTTTGCCTTGAACCTCAAACGGGAACAATTGCCATGAAACGGGCGGTCGGAATTTTTTCTTCGCTTTATTCGGGTCGAAGTTGGAACGGACGCCTGGAAAATCCGTCCAAATCGGACCCGCTTTCGTCCTTCCACCAGATTCTTTTCAAGGTCCCGCCCCGGCCGACTCGTCCGGCGGCCAGACCGGAGAAAGAACGTGGCTAACCAACCTCGGTCCTCCCCGCGCGTTTCTCGCCGCCCCCTTCTCTCCACGGCCATCGCTTGTTTGATCGTCGGCTTCATCGGCGGCGTGGCGTTGACCGCCTATAAAACCAGCGGCCTTTCCGGCGTTGGAAATCCAGCTCCCCATTCCGGGACGGGAAATGCCGCTTCGTCCCCCGCCCAGGGGGATCTGGACGCCATGGAAGCGGCCTTGCGTCGAAGAACCGATGACAATCCGGCGGACCCCGCCGCCTGGGCCCAGCTGGGCCACCTTTATTTCGACGCCGGGCGCTTCGACGCGGCAATCGACGCCTACCGGGAGGCGTTAGAACGGGACCCCGAAAACGGGGACCTCTGGACCGATCTGGGGGTCATGCACCGTCGCGCCGGCGACTCGCGGAAGGCGCTGGAAGCGTTTGATCGCGCGATTGAATTGAACCCGCGCCATGAAATCGCTCGGTTCAACCGTGGAATCGTCCTCCTGCACGACCTCGACCAGCCGGAGGAGGGGCTTCGCGCCTGGGAGGAATTGGCCGAGATCAATCCGGTGTTTTCCGCGGGGGACGGCCGGACCCTGGACGAGCTGATGGATCGGTACAAGACGGATGCCGATTCCGGAAACCCAAACTAACTCATCTGAATTAGGAGTCCTCAACGTTTTGCTTACCCAAAAAATTCAAAAATGGGGCTTCGCGCTGGTCGCCAGCGTCTCCCTCTCGATTGTTTTCACCATGGCCCATGCCCAGGAAAAGCGCGTCGGTCCCCCGCTTTTGGCCCTGGAATACGGGATTAATTGCGATCCGTACGAGGTCCGGCGCGACGTGGTCCAGCCCGGGGAAAATCTTTCCGAGATTCTGCTGGATTCCGGCGTGCCATATTCCAAAATCCAGACGGCGGTGGACCGTTGCGAGGGGGTTTTCGACGTCCGGAAAATTCGGGCGGGGCGACCCTACTCCCTGATCGGGAATCCCTGCGTTCCGGAAGGCATTCGCTACTTTGTATATGAGCGAACGCCGGTGAATTTCGTGGTCTTTGATCTGGGAGAAACGGTCAAGATTTTCGAGGGTCAAAAACCCATAAAGGTCGAAAACAAAACGTTCTTCGGCACCATCCATTCTTCCCTTTGGAACGCCTTTTCCGAGGCGGAAATCGACTTTCAGCTCGCCATGCGTCTTTCTAAAATTTATGCTTGGACCCTGGACTTTTTCCGTTTTCAGCCGGGGGACCGCTTTGGCTTTATCGTGGAGGAACGCCGGGCGAATGGCCAGGTCGTCGGCTATGGCCGAATTTTGGCGGCCTGCATTCACAAGCAAGACCAGCCATATTATGCGTTTTACTTTGAAGAAAAGCCCGGCGAAGGGGGTTACTACGACGAAAAAGGTGAAAGCCTTCGCAAGGCGTTTCTAAAAGCCCCTTTGGAATATTCCCGAATCAGTTCCGGATATTCCCATAAACGACTCCACCCCATCTTAAACGAATACCGACCTCACCTCGGCATTGATTATGCGGCGCCCACGGGCACGCCCGTGCTGTCGGTTGGAGACGGCAAAGTGGAAAAGGCGGGATACAACCGGAGCATGGGCCGCTATATTCAGATTCGGCACAATCACCGGTATATGACCCAGTATCTCCATCTGTCGGGGACCGCCGACGGCATTCAAATGGGCGCCGAAGTGAAGCAGGGACAGAAAATCGGTTATGTGGGCAGCACCGGGCTTTCAACGGGACCTCATCTGGACTTTCGATTCTGGGAAGACGGAAAGGCGGTCAATTTTTTGGAACAAGATATTCCCTCGGCCGATCCGGTAGATCCCGACCTGCGAAAAAGGTTCTACTCGCTCATGGCGAGCCTGCGATTTGATCTGGACAATGACGGAACCCGGGAGTTCTCGGCGAAAATTCCCACCCTCGGGGAGGGCGGATAACGACCAAGGCGAGATCGAAGAAGCCGTCGTGAAGCGGCGATTTTGAAACAAGCCCCCGGGCATGGAAGCAAACCGTTTCCATGCCCGTTTAATTTGGATGAGAAAAAAACCGAAAAATTCAACCCCGCGTTGGCCGCTGGAAGTTGGAAATGGATGGCCGGGACGGCCGGCTCAATCCAACCTCTTGAAAGGGCGGGGAATTTCGTCGGGATCGCGGCGAAGCAGGCGAGCCGCCTCCCGGTCGCCCGCGCCGACGGCATCCAGAACCGACGGCGACGACGGGGCCTAATCCGAAAACGGAACGCGGGCCACGTTCACGGGTTTTCCCGAAGAACCGAACGCATGTCGGACAGCCGTTCCACAAAACGATCGTACAAATAGGGATCGAAGTGATTGCCCCGCCCTTCCGCCATCAGCGCCAGGACTTCCGCCTGCGGAAGCGCCTTGCGATATACCCGGTCGGTGCTGAGGGCGTCATACACGTCGGCCAGGGCGACAATCCGGGCGGCCTCCGGAATCCGACCGTTCCCCAGCCCCGAGGGGTACCCGCTTCCGTCCCATCGCTCATGGTGAAACAGGGCGATGTCATGGGCCATTTGCAACATGGGATAGGCCGCGTTGGCGAAAATCCGGCCGCCGATGGTGGTGTGGGATTTGACAACCTCGAACTCGTCCACCGTCAATTTGGCCGGTTTCAGGAGAATTTGATCGGGAACCCCGATTTTTCCGATGTCGTGCATCGGCGCCGCCAGTCGAAGGTCGTCCCGCCGGGCCGCCGGCCAGCCCGCGGCCTCGGCCAGCAGCTCGCTGTACAGCGCAATCCGTCGAACATGGCCGCCGGTTTCATGGTCGCGGGATTCCAGGGCGGTCAGCAGCTTGACGATGGTCTCTTCCTGGGTTTTCCGGATGATTTCCGTCTGTTTCCGGACCACCTTCTCCAAACCCCGGCCGTATTCCCGAAGACGCCGCTCCAGGCGAACGGTGCGCTCGCCCACGCTGATTCGGGCCCGAAGCTCGTCCGGATCGAACGGCTTGACCACGTAGTCGTCCACGCCGATGTCGAACAGCCCGGAAATGATGTCGGTTTTGTCGCCGCGGGAGGTGAGGAGAATGATGTAGGCGAAGGGTTTTGGGCCGCCGCGAACGTGCCGGACCAGTTCCGGACCATCCATCTCCGGCATCATCCAGTCCGTAATCATCAAATCCACCGATCTTTCCTCAAATGCGTGCAAGGCCTCCCGACCGTTCTCCGCGGCCGTCACCTCGTGGCCCCATTTTTCCAAAAACCGGACCAGCCGGGTCCGCGTCAGTTTGTCGTCTTCCGCCACCACAATATTCAACGTTCCGGCTCCTCGAGAATCGCCTGCAGCGTTTTCTCCAACCCGGACAACTCTTCGGCGAGTTGCTGGCAGATTGCCTCTCCCTGGGACAGTTCGGCCCGCCGCCCCATTTCCTCCAAAACAAAAGCGGTGCGCGCGATGGCCCGAGCGCCGAAATTGCCCACCATTCCCTTGAGCGCATGGGCCGAACGGCGAAGTCCGGGGGCGTCTCCGGTTCCGATGGTTTCTTGGATGGCGGACAGCATGGCCGGATAGTCCTCCCGGAACATGTGAACGCAGTCCTTGAAAAAATCCCAGTCATTGTCAAAAGAGGAGAGCAGGACGGCCCGGTCCGGGAGCGGCGGAGAGGTTTCTTCCGCTTCCCGGTCTTCGGTGTCCGGCCCTTCGGCCGGCAGCAAACGCTGGATGGCCTTGAGCAGGGCGTCCGATGAAATGGGTTTGGAAACATAGTCGTCCATGCCCGCCTCGATGCATCGCTCCCGGTCCCCCTTCATGGCGTGGGCCGTCATGGCGATGATGGGAATGGGTTGGCTCCGGCCGTCCCGTTCCATCTTCCGGATGGCGGCGGTGGCCTCCAATCCGTCCATTTCGGGCATCTGGACGTCCATCAGCACCAGATCGAAGGTCTCCCGCTGGAGAATCCGCAAAGCGGTCAAGCCGTTTTCCGCGATGACCGTTTGGTGCCCCCACCGGGAAAGCAGCCGGAGGATATATTTCTGGTTGAAGGGCGTATCCTCGGCCACCAGAATCCGAAGCGGGCGAAACCCTTCGGGACTTTCGGACGCAGGCGCCGGGTCCGCCGCCCGAGGGAGTCCCAAATCCAGGGCCAGAATAATGGCGTCCAGCAGGTCCGAGGGGCGCACCGGTTTGACCACCGTGGCGGGCACGCCCATTTTCAAAAAGCCGTCTCTGCGCCGGGCCGTTTCGGCGGTCAACATCATGATCACCCGGGTTTGCAGTTCGGATCGGCCGCCCAACCAGCGAACCAGCCCCGAGGCGTCGGAGCGGGGCATATCGGAATCAACGATGCTCACCGCGTAGGGCTTTCCCACCCCGGCGGCGCCCACCAGCCGCTCCCGGGCGCCCGAGGCGTCCGGGACCGCGTCGGCGTTCATCTCCCAGCTTTCCAGCATTTCCAGCAGAATGGAGCGACTGGCCTCGTTGTCGTCCACCACCAGAACCCGCGTGCCCCGAAGGTCGATGTCCATCAGGAGTTCGTTTGCGTAGGCGGTTTCGGACCGGGACTGAAAGCGGGCGGTGAAGAAAAAGGCGCTGCCTTCGTCCGGCACGCTTTCCAGCCAGATTTCGCCGCCCATGAGCCGGGTCAGCTGGGCCGAAATGGCCAGCCCCAATCCCGTCCCGCCAAACCGGCGCGATGTACTGCCGTCGGCCTGTTCAAAGGCGTTGAAAATGGTCGGCTGCTTGTCCCGGGGTATGCCGATCCCGGTGTCCTGAACCGCCACCTCCAACGTGACTTCCGCGCCTTCCTGGGCCACGCGGCGGACCGTCACGATCACCTGGCCACTTTCCGTAAACTTGACCGCGTTGCCCACAAGGTTCAACACCACTTGGCGGAACCGGGAGGAATCCCCCGCCAGTCGATCGGGCACGTCGGCAAGCACCCGATAGGCCAGTTCCAGGCCCTTTTCGTGGGCTTTGGCCGACATGATCCGAAGGGCCTCGCCCAGAAAATCCCGCAGGTTGAATTCCACCGCTTCCAGCTCCAGCTTGCCGGCCTCGATTTTGGAAAAATCCAGGATGTCGTTGATGACGGAGAGCAGGGCGTAGGCGGCGGAAATCACCACGTCCAGATCCTCCCGCTGCTGGGATGTGAGATCGGTTTCCAGCACCATTTCAATGAGGCCGATGATGGAATTGAGCGGCGTCCGGATTTCATGGCTCATGTTGGCCAGAAACTCGCTTTTGGCCCGATTGGCCACCTCCGCGGCCAGTTTGGCCTGCTCCAGCGCCTCCTCCCGTTTGCGCTGGGTGACATCCCGAAGGATTCCCCGAAAGCCGGCCACCGTCCCTTCGGCGTCTCGCACCAGGGAAATGGAGGATTCCACGATCCGGGTTTCCCCGTCCATTCGGATAATTTCCCAGCTGGCCGTCGGATAGGCGTCCTTGCCATCCCGAACGTTTCGCAGCGCGGCCGTCAGGCGGCGCGCATTGGCCTCGTCGGTCAGCCGCCGCCAGGGGAGTCCCTGAAGCTCCTGTCGGGGATAGCCGACGATTCGCTGGAGGGCGTCGTTGAAAAAAACGATCCGACCTTCCAGGTTCAGCTCATAATAGCCGTCGTCGATTTCCCGGATGATTTTGCGATACTTCTCTTCGCTTTCCCGAAGGGCCACCTCGGCCTGGTTCCGCTGATCAATGATAAACTGTGCGTGGGAACCAAAAATCATGAAAAGACAAACCACGATCACCCGCAGCGCGATCTGGGAAGGTTCCGGGTTGAAGACCTGTTCCATCAGGCTCGTGTTGGCGTTTAGAAAAACGTCCAGAATGGCCGCCAGCAGCCACGACAATGCGGCCAGCAACAAACCGGCGTACACCATCCGGTTGGTCCGGCTGAATCGGTGGGGAAAACGGGAACGTTTGGGATGAGCGGTCTCGGCGGATTCCATGGCGGCTCAAAGGGGCAAGAGTAAAAATTTTTGAATTCTATCCGTTAATCTCTTGGAAATCAACCACCTTATGCCGCCCGTTGCGGCCATTGGCACCGGAAAACCGAAAGGATTCCGAATTTTCCGGAAAAACCGTCCCGCTTTTCGGCGACCGCCTCTGGCCCTCGGGGGTCGCTTATGGTAGAAAGAGCGTTTCCGAACGCCTTTAGAAACCCACCGCCGGAGGAAATGAACATGTCCCCCCCAGACGATGTTTCGGACATCCTTGCCGAAGAATTGATGACCGAAATGGCCGGCTCCTTTTTTGGCGACCGCCGTCGAATGGAGGCGCGACTGGCGGTGCTGGATCAACTGGTGGAAGAACTTCGTCGGCGGGGGAAATCCGTCGAAGACCACGCCCGCTTGTTCCACCGGTCCACGACCACGCCGGAAAAAGGCCGGGAGTTGTTGCGCAAGCTCGGCATAACGTCGGACGCATTTCCTCCGGAAGCCGGCGTGCCTTCGGACGTTTTGCCGGAACGGCTTCCCACCGCCTTTACCCCTCGCGGCGGCTACGTCAAATTGGTGGAAACCGCCTATGAAGGGCTCCGCAAGGCTTCGGTCGGCTACATGGGCGAAACGGAAACCGATTCGCCCGGGGAAAACCAAGACGAGGCCGTCTCCTACCGCCTCATTGAAGCCATTGTCCGTCTCCTCAACGAGGAAATCGCCGCGCTCAACCGGAACCGGTCTCCGAGTCAGGTGCTGCGCGCGGCCAAACAATTTCGGACCCAGGACCCCGCCCGGGAAGCCGTCACGGGGGGCGGCGGCCATTTCGCCGACGGCTTCGGCTTGGATCGGGGCATGGCCTTTTCCCCCGTAAAACTGGAAGATTACGATTTGCGCACTTATCCCGGAATGCCCGATCTGGAAACGGCCCGTCCGGTCATCCAGCGTTTTGCCGCCAAAATTTACGACCGGCGGCGGGAAATGGCCCTCTCCAGCCTCCGCGCCATCCGCCAGGCCGTTCGGGCGGCCCGAAGGGAGGCCCGGGAATGACCCGGCTGCGCAAAATCCTGAGGCGAAACATTCCGGTCTGGCGGTCGGAACTCCGCGAGATGACCCGACTTCACGGAAACGCGCCGGTTTCCTCGACGACCCTTTCCCGATTGTTGGGCGGACTCCGAGACGTCCGGGCGGTGCTCTGCGACACATCCGTCGTTGATCCCCACGAGGGCCTCCTCATTCGGGGAATTCCGGTTCGCAAGCTTGCGGACTGGGAAAGCGAGGCGCTGTTTTTTCTGATGTGCACGGGGGAACGCCCCGACGCGGAAACCTTGGTCGAGCTGAAGGAATCCGTGAGAAGCCGTCGCCCCGTTCCTCCGCAAATTTGGGAGTGGATCGAAAACCTTCCGGACGGCCTTTCGCCCATGCAAATGTTCAGCATGGCCACCCTTGCGCTCGGCGGACTCGCCGCCGCTTCAGGGTCGGAATCGGGATCGGTCCCTCGGGAGGATTTGTGGGAACGGGTGCTGGAGGAATCCTTGGATATCATCGCGCGACTTCCCGTTCTTTCGGCCGGGATGTATCGGATCAAATGTCTGGGGAAGCCGCCGATTCCGCCTTCGGAGACGCTGGACGCCGCGGAAAACTGGGCGCGTATGCTCGGGCTGGAGTCGGTGGACGGATTCGTGGACTTTCTTCGTCCGTATATCGTGGTGCACAGCGACCATGAAGGCGCAAATGCCTCCGTGCTGGCGGCCCGGGTGGTCCATTCCACCCACGCGGACCTTTACGGCAGCCTGTCGGCGGCCATGAACGGGCTCGCGGGTCCTTTGCACGGCTTGGCCAGCCAAACCAGCCTGGAATTCATCGATTCCCTCCGGGAACGGTACGGGCCTTCTCCCGACGACGAAACCCTGGCTCGCCACGTCGCGGATATGCTCGCGGAGAAAAAAGTCATCCCCGGCTTCGGCCATGCCGCGCTGCGTGGACCGGATCCCCGATATGAAATTCTGAGGGAACGGGGGGAAAAATTGTGCCCCGAGGACCCCGGCTTCCGGATGGTCCAGGCGCTGGAACGGGTGGCGACGCCCATTCTTCGGCAAGCAGGGAAAGTCAAAATGCCCCATCCCAACGTGGACGCCGTGACCGGGGTGTTGCTGCGCCACTTCGGCATGGAGGATCCGGGCTTTCTCACGGCAATGTTCTCCACGGCGCAGTCCATCGGTCTCTGCGCCCAGCTCATCCTCGCCCGCGCGCTCATGCAACCCATCATCCGGCCCCGATCCGTGACGACGGAATGGCTGCGGGGCCGGTTCTCCAGCGGCGACGTCGAGAGCGGCGCCTGATTTCTCGGTTTTCGCCCGGACGAACTTCCCCAAAGACCAAGTCTCCCCGGACGCGACAAAGGAGAAAGGCGAGCCCGTGAAAAGCGGCATCCGAAAAAGTATCTGAAGAAAACCCCGAAATTGGCGCGCCCAGCATAATTTTTTTTCCTTATTGAATTTCCGCCGATTTTGGCCTACTTTCTTCCAAACCCCGACACAAACTCCCCCCAAAAAAAACATTCATTTCCGTCCGATGGGCCCCCGATTCGGCCCCTGCGACGGAATGCCACCTCTTGCTACGGGAAGAGATGCCATGGCCCTCCCCTCAATGGCTTCCGCCACGATCGTCTGGTTTCGGCGCATGACCACGCTTCGAATTGTTGTCCGAAAAGCCCGGGGTCTGTTGACGCCCGCATGGGTTCGAAAACGACCGATTTTGTATGGCATTGTTTTTCTGGTCTTATGGACCGGGGCCGTTTTGGCCGGATACGGATGGTACGAAACCGTCGTCGCCGGCTGGGAAAAACGGGTTTTGGAACAAGCGGGAACCTCTCTGTCCCAAAAAAACGGACCGGCCGAAATTCTCCTTGGGCTCGAACCCGATTTGAAGTCTTTCGCGGCCTTGGCGCCGTTTTTCGACGAAGAGACAAGAGAGCGCCTTCGAATGGCCATTCAAGCGGCCAAGGAACCGAAGCCTTTTTTTCTTGAGGCCATTTCACGAGACCTGGACGGTTCCACTCAAACCATGGCCCGTTTTCCCGCCGAACCGCCGTTTCTTCCGGGAAAAGAGCTTCCCCTGCCCACGCCGGAAGGAATTGAATCCGCCTTCTTGCGGTTTTCCCGTCCTCTGTCGGTGTCTTCAACGGTACCCATCGTTCATGACGGGCAACGCGTGGGCAGAATCAGCGGACTCTTTCCGCTGACTGGGAATTTTGGAGAGCATCCGGCCGGAAAGTTGACCCCGCTTTTGCTGGCCTGGGCACTTCTCGGCGCTCCGGTTTCCATTTTTCTGCTTTGTCTCCTGGGGACGGGCCTTGTTTCTCTTGCCGCTTCCATCGGGACTTGGGCCAAAAAGGGCATACGGGAGGCCCGCCGATCCAAATCGCCGGCCAATGTGGGCCCGGAAGAAGGACAATGGGGTCCGTACCGTCTGATCAGACGGCTGGGTCGCGGCGGAATGGCCGAACTCTATCTGGCGGAAAACGTCCGCGACAGCTTTCGAAAACGGCTGGCCTTGAAGCGAATTCATCCCCATCTGATCGACGATCGGGAATTTGCCCGGCGCTTTCGGCAGGAGGCCCGTCTGGCCGCCATGCTGGAACACCCCAATATTGTCCGGACATGGGATTTTCAGGAATTGGAAAAAGGAGCCATCATCGTGATGGAGTACGTGCGGGGGCTGAATCTGGCAGATATTCAGAAACGATTTGGGAAACCCCACCCGGTGGAGCAGGCCGTTTTTTTCCTGCTGCAAATCGGAAGCGGCCTCCACTATTCCCACGCAAAGAAGGACGAAGAAACGGGAAGGCCGCTGTGGATCGTTCATCGGGACGTAAGCCCCCAAAACATCATGGTGTCCATGGAGGGCGAGGTAAAAATCAGCGATTTCGGCATCGCCCGCATCGGGCCCGACGCGGGGTTAACCCAGCCCGGCGCCTTCATGGGTAAGTTTCAGTACGCGGCGCCGGAACAACTGCGGGGGGAACGTCATGCGGTGGATCACCGGTCCGACATCTATTCACTGGGCGTCATTGGCTACGAACTGCTGACCGGCCGCCCGCTCTCCAACTGCAAGACCATGGAAGAGGCCTATCGGTTCATGGAAACCACGACCATTCCACCGGTTCGGGATGGGTTTCCGGACACCCCGGAGGAGCTGGAAGCCATCGTCATGAAAGCGCTGGAAAAAGAGTCCCATCGGCGCTTCCAGAGCGCCGGCGAGATGGTGGAGGCGCTGGAAGATCTTCGCAGAGGCTTTTCCCACCTGTACGGGCGAACGGACCTGGCCCGATTCATGGGAAACTTAATGGAATCCCAAATCCAATAATCGAAGCGCCCGCCGCCGGTTCGTCAGGAACCGCAGGCGGGATGTTCTTCGCCTTTCCCCGCGAGCAGTTGGCAGGCCCGTTTCAATAGATCGTCCACGACCTTGTAACCGGAACGAACCCTGGCCCAGTCGGTGATGGCGCCGGCGGTGTCTTCTCCCTGAAATTTTGTCAGCCCGCTCCGATAAAAATGCTCATCCCGGGCATCCAGACAGGATTCCAGGGCGGTCCGGCACGACTCGCAATCCGGCTTCAGGGCCAGCGATTCCTCCAGGGACGGTATTCCGTCCCTCCAATTCCCCGCGTCGCAAAATGCCTTCCCGGCGTCCAGCAGCTCCGATGCCCTGCCGTTGGTCTGGCGGCGTTCTTCGATGGCCGCCAACCGCGCCTGGGCGTTTTCATCCGCGGGATTGATGGCAATGAGGGACTGAAAAAACACCTCGGCCTCGGACAACCGGCCTTCGTCCATGGCCGTGTCGCCCTCCCGCCGAATTTCCAGCGCGTTCCGGGCTTCCTCCGCCAAAGTCTCGCACTCCGGGCATTCCGCCAAACTTTCCAGCGGCGCAAAGAGTTCCCCTGCGGCGGCATAACGGCCCGCCCGAAAATCCTCGCGGGAGATGTCCAGCAGTCCTTCAAAGGCCAAATCGCGCCATTCGCCCGCCTGAGGATCCTGGGGGTTGAGCCGCAGAAGCGCCTGACTCGACGTCGCCAGGCCGAGCCAATTCCGATCCGATCGGGCCGCCCGTGCGGATTCCGCGGCCTGTTTTGCGGCCACGCTTTTTTCGATCCACCTCGGACAGGCTTCGCAATCTGAAAAGGCTTCAAAAGCGCCTCTGGCTTCGGGGTAACGGCCCGCCTCGAAGAGGGAAATGGCTCTTTCCAGGTCGGGCCCATCCTGCTCGGGCCTGGATAGATCCCGTCCCGATGAATCGCGGTCGGAGGGGGCTTCCATCGGGGAACTTTCTTCCGGAGACTCGGGAACGGACAATACGTCCTCGCCGGAGATTTGGTTCGAAGGGGTTTCTTCAACCGGGGGAGCGGTTCTCACGCCGGTCTGGTTCGCAGTTTTCTCGGCCGTGGAAGGATTGGACGGGGATGAGACGGTTTCTTGGGCGGGAAGGGAGGGGAGGGCAATCGGGGGGCGAGCCATCTCCGGAGAAGGACGGAATTGAATTCCGGCAAGGAGCGGCTCCTTGTATCGATGCCACAGCGCCCGGGCGCTCATGCCCTTGGCGTCCGAATGAAGCCCGACGGAAACAACGGGAATTTTCAGCACATTTCCGGAGTAGAGACCCAAAGTGGAATCCTCGGCTGGGTTCCGGCCGGCAAACATTCGCTTCACCGAAAGCCCCGCGGCCCGCGCTCCGATTTCCCTTGCGATGGCCTGGGCCAGGCGGCCGATCGAGCGAACGGATGGGCTTGGGCTCCTGGGCGAAGGATCATAGTCGATTTGCTCAAAATCCCGAAGCGCGATGATCCATTCCGGCTTGTAACATCGCAATATCGCCAGAAGCGCGATGGTTTCGGGTTGGGATTTTGCCTTAAAATCGCGGTTGATGTCTTTTCCGTTGGCGTTGAAGGCGGTTCGGGTCCGGATGCCATCGGGGTTCAGTTCCGGCAGAATGACCACGCGGCGGCCTTCCAGCGCGCCCGCTTGGGTTTTCAAATGACCGCCCAAGGCCCGCGCCAGGTCGTATCCCGCCCGCTCATCGCCGCGAATGCCCGCCAACACCAGAATCGTCCGATCGCCGTTTCCATATGCCCACCGCGTGATGGTCCTCCCTCCCGCCGAATAATGGGTCTTGGTTTCGCAGGGGGGCCGGGGTGGAGGAGAAGTTGGTTCGGCAACGGGCGTTCCGCCCCGGCACCCCAGCAGGACGAGCCAACACAGCGCCGGAATCAGGCCATGCCCAAGGCCCGCGCCCACTTTCCCCGAAACTCTTGCGAATCGCCGTTTCACGCCATTTGCCCCCGGAAGAAAAAGAAAAAAACGGGAAGGAATCCACGCCAAAAACAATTGGACAAAATCCATATCACGGCGCTTCCAAAATATCGATCACCGAATGCATTAAATTTCGATCGAAGAAACGCCTTCCCGTCCTCCGGGGGGATCGGGAAACCTACCGAATCGGCGCCGACAGCATTCTATCCCGCAACACGCGATCGTGGCAGGCGCGAAGGATATCTTCTTTTTTCGAGGAGGCGCGCCACCCCGCGGGAATCGTTCGCGGCGGCGACCGGGAGGCAGGAGAACGGGTGGTCTTCGAACCGATGGAAGGAGGTTTCCAGGCTTTCGGTTTCCGCGATGGTGACCACCGAACGGAAAATAATGTCCGCCGCGATGACCAGGTTTCGCAACATGTCGTATTCCGCCAACATCTCGCGCACATTTTGAATGGACAGGAATCCGGCGAGCTTTCCCTCTCCGTCCCGCACCACGAAATGGGGGTATTTGACGGTCAGAATCCGGTCCATGATCCGGCCCGGGGGCGTGGTCTGATCCAGCGTTTGGAACTCCCGCCTCATGAAATCGGCCGCGGCGAGGTGACGAAAAAGGCCCACGTCGTGGCCTCGGCGACGTCGTATCCCTGAGGCGGCAGCCGGGCCTCGCGGACCACCGAATGGCCCCGCACCAGGCGAACCACCGCCATGCCGGCGATGGAAGCCACCATCACCGGCAGAATGACCAGCTCGTTCAGGGCGAGTTCCGAGATGGCGACGACGGCCGTGATCGGCGCGAGAGTGTTCCCCGCCGCCACCGCCCCCATTCCCGTGAGGGCGCAATGGGCGGGGTTCAACGCAAAATCGGAAACCCATCCATCCATTCCGGCGCCGACGGCCACTCCCAAAGCCGCCCCCGCGGCAAGGGAGGAACCCGCCGAGGCGCCGATCTGGCCGATGGGACATTCCCGGCCCGCCGACGCGCCGACGCCGATGAGAAGGCTGAAGGCCAGGGCCTTGAAAAAGGTGACCCGATGGCGAATGGCGCTTTGGCGGGAGACCACCGAAACAAAGACTTCCGGAACCCCCGGCCCTCCGGTGCGAAGAAAGGGATGATCAGCCCGGCGACCAGCCCCGCCAAGGCCGGCGCGGCCAATTTCGTCCAAACAGGCGCGCCCGCCACCTGCTCCATGAAGGGATCCGGTCCCCAAAAAAGGCCGCGGAAATATTCGATGGGCCATCGAAAACGGGGGGCGCCGGCGGCCAGGCCGATGACCATCGAGAAAAGGAGCAGGCCGATGTGGGAAATGGGACGCGGCTTCACGGAACCCTTCAACGGGCGCGGCGGGTGGGAGATGGCCGCAGGGAGCCAAAGCCATCTCCCAATTGTAAAGCCGTTATTTTTTTAGACCCAATACCGTTCACTTTGGGATTTCTGTGGGTCAATGGCGCCAGATTGACCAAGGGCGTGCGCGATACGCCCCTGCTTTTTTCGGTAAATGAACGGTATTGTTTTTAGACCGGATCGTCCCCCGCGGGAAAGGGGGTCAGGGCGCTTCCACCCAATCCATGACGGTTCGCCAGGTTTTCCGGAGCTTTTCCTCCATCCAGGGCGCCTGGCCGTATTCAAAAAGGGTCTTTCCGGCCAACATGGCGCGGGTAAACGCCGGGTCGAAGGGCAGGCGGCCGATGGGGCGAATTCCCTTTTCCCGGGCGAAGGCTTCCATTTCCTCGCCGGTTTCCGGATTCAGGTCATATTTGTTGACGAGCAACAGCGCCGGAACGGAAAAAAAGGCGGCAAGTTCCGCGACCCGAGCCATGTCGTGCCGTCCCGAAACGGTCGGCTCCGTGACGATGAGGACCGCGTCGGCCCCGCCCACCGCCGCGATGACCGGGCAGCCCACCCCCGGCGGGCCGTCGGTCAGCAACAGAGGCCGGTTTTCCGTCTCGGCCAGCTCCCGGGCCCGGGTCCGAACCCGGGCGACCAGCTTTCCGGAATTTTCCTCGGCGATGCCCAGCCGGGCGTGGACCAGCGGCCCGAAGCGAGTGTCGGAGACGAACCATTCCCCGCAGAGATTGGGCTCCATCCGGACCGCGCCTTCGGGACAAAAATGGGCGCAGACGCCGCAACCCTCGCAGGCCACCGGATCGATCCGGAAATCCTCGGTCACCGCGCCAAATCGGCAGCGGTCCCGGCAATCGCCGCATTGGACGCAGGCGTCCGCGTCTATGCGTGCCTGGCGGCCGGCCTGGAAGGGATGACGCTCCCGGTAGCGGGGGGACAAAATGAGGTGAAGATCGGCCGCGTCCACGTCCGCGTCGCAGAAGACGGCATTGTTCGCCAGATGGGAAAACGCCGAAACTATGCTGGTTTTTCCCGTTCCGCCCTTTCCGCTGATGACGACCAGTTCTTTCATCGGACCCCTCCCCGCGCCAGCGCTTCGGCCCGCTCCCCCAGCTCTTGAAATTTTTCCAGATATTCCGGTCGCGCAGCAACCAGGGCGTCGCCCCGGGAATAGGCCTCGGCGATTTCCCGATCGAAAGGGATTTCCAGCAGGATCGGGATTTCTTCCCGGTCGGCGAATTCCCAAACCCTCCGGTCGCCCAGATCGGCCCGGTTGATGACGATGCCGTGCGGAATGTTCAGCGTGCGGACCGCCCCGACTGCCAGCTCCAGGTCGTTGAGCCCGAAGGGCGTCGGCTCCGTCACCAGCACCACCACGTCGGTGCCGTGAATGGCGGCCATTACGGGGCAGGAGGCGCCCGGCGGGGCGTCGATCACCGTATCGAGGTCCGGGGCGGCGGCTTCGCGCACCTTTTTGATCAAGGGCGGCGCCATGGCCTCCCCCACGCGCATTCGCCCGTGGAGAAAGGCGAGATCGCCACGCCGCCCCCGTTCCACGACGCCCAGCTCCCGCCCGGTTTCTTGGATGACGCCTTCCGGGCAGACGGCCATGCAGCCGCCGCAACCGTGGCAAAGCTCGGGAAAGGTGAGGATGGCTTCCGGCAGCACGGCGATGGCCTTGAACTGGCAAAGGTCCGCGCAGGCCCCGCAAAGGGTGCAACGGTCCTCGTCGACGAGGGGGACGGGCGTGTAGACCGGTTCGGAAAACTCGATTTTCGGATGCAAAAACAAATGGGCGTTGGGGGCTTCCACGTCGCAGTCCAGCAACTGGCCGCCGGATCGGGACAGTGCCAGGCTGACGGCGACGGTGGTTTTTCCCGTTCCGCCCTTGCCGCTTGCAATGCTGATGGTGGTCATGGGGATTCCTCAATCCATGGTATGAAAAAAACCGGGCCGGCGGCTGGGGCGATCGCCCCTTCGCGCCAATCCGACCCCACTGGTTTATGTGTTATATACCATTACCATGAAAAAACCAGATTGAAAAGAGAAAAATCCAGAAACAAATTTTTCGGGATCGATCCGGGCCCAAATCGGAAAAAGGCGGGTCGAGGCGTTGGGAAACGCAAGGGAGGGCTTGCTTTGGCGGAAGGAATGGCTATGATTTCAACTTGACCAAACGGTCAAAACAAAATATATATCGGCTTTTCTTCTAAACATTGTTCATAGAGTGGATTGGTTCATCATGGGAATTCGAGAGCGGAAAGAGCGGGAACGAGAACGACGGCGCCAGCAGATCATCGTGGCGGCCAAACGGGTGTTCTCCGATCGGGGGTTCAACAAGGCGACCATGGAGGACATCGCCCGGGAGGCGGAACTGAGTCCGGGAACGCTCTACCTGTATTTTAAAAACAAGGACGAATTGTACGCGTCCCTTTCGCTCCGGATTCTGCAGTATTTAATTATCCGGCTGGAGCATGTCAACGCCAACGCCGAGTTGGGTCCCACCGAAAAGGTGGACGCCTTGATCGACGCCATGTTCGACGTCTACGATTTCGATCCGCATATCATCATCAACATGTTCCACCTCCAGTCCAGCGAAACCCTCAAAAATCTTTCCGAGGATCTCTTGCGGGAAATCGAAGACCTTTCCCGAAAATCCCTGGGGGCCATCGCCGCCATTTTCAAGGAAGGCATCGAGGCCGGAGAGTTCATCGAAGAGCATCCCATCGCCCTGGCCGATATTTTCTGGTCCCTGTTTTCCGGCGTGATCCTCTGGGAATCCAGCAAGAAAATTTTGAACGGCCAGAAAGACTATCTCAAGGAAACCCTCCGCATGGCCTTCGATATTTTCGCCCGCGGCCTCCGGAAGTCTTGACCTCGGCCTCCCCGAAAATGAGCCAGCCTGCCGCGGCGCCCGCATCGGAAACCCCTTCGCAAGAAGGTTTCCATGTGGGCAACGTCCTGACCATCACCGGCGGCCATCTGGTCCACGACGTTTTTTCGGGCTTTCTGCCGGTTCTCCTCCCCCTGCTCATCGACCGCTTCGGCCTCAGCCTGTTTCTGGCCGGAAGTCTGACCCTGTTTCTTCGGCTTCCTTCCGCCCTCAATCCGTTTTTCGGCCTGGTCGCGGATCGATTCGACCTCCGGCTGGCCGCGGCCTGGGCGCCGGCGCTCACGGCCGTCGCCATGAGTCTCCTTGGGGCCGCCCCCCACTATTCCGTGCTGTGCGCCCTGTTGCTGTTGGCCGGGATCAGCGCCGCGGTTTTTCATGTGGTGGGTCCCGTGCTGGTGGCCCGGGCCAGCGGCGAACGGGTGGGGCGAGGCATGAGCTGGTGGATGACCTCGGGCGAACTGGCGCGATCGTTGGCGCCGCTGCTGGCGGTGGGCGCGGTGGCCCTGTTGGGGCTTGGATCGCTGTATCCCGTGGCGACGCTGGGAATCGCCGCCTCCCTCCTGCTTCACGTTCGGCTGGGCCGGAAAGACGTCTCGGCGCCGCCGCCGCCGGAGGGCGGCTTTCGGGCGGCGTGGCAAGGGTTGCGGCCCGCGGCCTTTCCGCTGGCGGGTCTGGTGTTCGCCCGCTCCTTCCTCACCGGTTGTCTGGTGGCCTTTTTGCCGACCTATGTGGTGGGCGGCGGGCGCTCCATCTTTTTGGGCGGGGTCGCGATGGCGGTGCTGCAGGGCGTGGGCACCCTGGGCAGTCTGACCGGCGGTACCCTCAGCGACCGAATCGGCCGGCGGGGCGTGCTGGCGGTGGCCGTTCCCGGGGCCGCGTTGCTGATGTTGTTGCTGGCCCATGGACCGTCTTGGAGCCTTTTCCCGGCGCTGATTGGCCTGGGCATGACCCTGTTCGCCATCACGCCGGTCAACATGGCCTTGGTTCAGGACGTGGCCGGCGAACACCGATCCACCGCCAACGGCCTGTACATGGGCTTTAATTTCCTCTCCACCGCCTTCGCCACCCTGCTCACCGGCTGGCTGGGCGACCTTGCCGACCTTTCCACCGCCTTCACCCTTGGCGCGATCGTCGGCCTCGTGGGCATGATCGCGGTGTGGCGGTTGCCCAAGTCCCTCGTTTGACCGGTTTTTATTCCGGGTTTTTCCGCTCGTCGGAGGACTCCCGGTTTTTCCCGATCCCATGAATCCCGGGAACGACGAAGCTCTTCCTCGTATCCGGTCCACAGGTCGGAAATCCATTCCTCCAAGGCATCCACATGGGATTCCGGCGCTTTTCGATCCCTTTTTTCGCCTTCGCCTTCCGTCATCCATTCTCCTTCCATGCATTGGGAATCCAACGTTGACAAGGTCAGAGATTTCTGATCAAAGTGCGAGCAATCTCGTAAACCGTTTTCGAAAAGGAGCGTGATGATGAGCAAATTCTTTTTTGTTCTGTCCCGAGGCCCCGAAGACCCCACTCGCGGGGTTCGCTGTTTTCAGTTCGCCAAAATTGCCGCCGAAAAAGGCCACGACGTCAAAGTGTTTCTGATCGACGACGCGGTTTACCTGAGCAACCTCGGTCTGGCGGAACGGATCAAGGCGCCCACCGGCGACGAGTTGGCCACCTACTGGAAATTTCTCCAGGAAAAACAGGTGCCGATCCTCGTTTGCACGCCCTGCGCGGCGGCCCGCGAAATCGGCGAGGACGACCTGCCGCCGAACTTCCGGATGGCCACCGGCTACGAGCTGATCGACCTCGCCGAGGAATCCAAACTGTTCACCTTCTGATTGCGCCCCCCGAACGCCCGGCCGTCCGGAACCCTTGCCCGCCGTTCCGGGCGGCCTCCGCGCCATCGTAACAATTTGATATAAAACGAAATTTTATCGGTATCTTTTTCCTACTCCGCTTTTTCGGCAATCTCCCCATTGTGCCGAACGGCCTCGTGAAATAGGATAACTTATCCTATGGCTTTTTTTCACGGGAGATTTGCGATGATCGACCAGCTTTCCACCCCGACGCATTCCGATGAATGGTCCGAAAACCGATCCGAAGTTTCCGAATCCGTCTCCGATTTCGGCCACGCCTCCCAACGGGTTGGCGGCATTCAGCACAAAGTTCTGGAGCATATCCCGCTTCCGGTGATCGCGGTGGACCATTTGGGCCGGGTCACCCTGGCCAACCGGCGGGCCCGCACCCTCACCGGCGGGATCTCTCCCGGCCGAATGCTGTTCGAATTCTTTCCCGACAACATCAGCGGCCGGGTTTCCGTGGCCATCGCCACCGGCAACCCCAAAACCCTTCGGGACTGCGCCATCGGGAGCACGCGGTTTTCCGTGGATTGCGTCCCCGTGCCTCCAACGGCGGACGATCCCACGTCCGGCGTGCTGATTCTGATTCCCGGGTAGTTTCGTTCCGTCCGCCTCGTCAGGTCCCCGCCTCCAGCCGAACCGCGTTCACATTGGATTTCCAAGGGAACGATGGAGTTTGATTGACCAAGGGCCCTTGTGAAACGCCCCTGCAAAAATGCCGGCGAAATGGACGTTGTCGCCCTTCTGTCCGTCGCATCTGGCGCTCCTTTACACGCGGTCCGGGAACAGCTCCACCGACATATCCCGCAACTTGAATTTCTGAACTTTGCCGCTGGCGGTCATGGGATAGTCGTTCACGAAGGTCACGTATTTGGGGATTTTGTAGCGGCTGATCCTGCCGCGACAAAAATCCCGGACATCCTCGGGGCGGTAGTCGAAGCCCTCCTTGAGGACGATGAACGCCCCCACTTCCTCTCCGTATTTTTCGCTGGGAACGCCCACCACCTGGGCGTCGGCGATCCCTTCCAGCCCGAATAAAAACTCCTCGATCTCCCGGGGATAAATATTTTCCCCGCCCCGGATGATCATGTCCTTGTGCCGCCCGGTGATGGCCAGATAGCCGTTTTCATCCATCACGCCCAGGTCGCCGGAATGGAGCCAGCCGTCGGCGTCGATGGTTTCCGCCGTGGCCTGGGGATCGCCGTAGTAGCCCTTCATCACGTTGTAGCCCCGGCAGCAAACCTCGCCCTGGGTCCCCGGCGGAACCGGAACGCCCGTTTCCGGGTCCACCACCCGCACTTCAATCTCCGGCATGGCCCGACCCACGGATTCCACCCGAAGCCGGATCTCGTCGTCGGCCCGAGTCTGGGTCATCACCGGCGACGCCTCGGTGAGTCCGTAGCAGATGGTGATTTCCGACATGTGCATCCGGTCGATGACCTGGCGCATGACCTCGATGGGGCAGGGCGATCCGGCCATGATGCCGGTGCGCAGGCTGGAAAAGTCGAACTTGGGAAACAGCCTGTGGCCCAACACGGCGATGAACATGGTGGGCACGCCGTAGAGGGCCGTGCATCGCTCCCGCTCCACCGAATCCATCACCTGCACCGGATCAAACCCCTCCAGAATCACCATGGTGGATGCGTGGGAAACCGCCGCCAGCACCCCCAACACGCAGCCGAAACAGTGGAACAGCGGCACGGGAATGCAGACCCGATCCTCCGGCGTGAAGCGCTGGTTTTCCCCGATCCAAAACCCGTTGTTGGCGATGTTGTGGTGGGTCAGCATGACGCCTTTGGGAAATCCGGTGGTCCCGCTGGTGTACTGCATGTTGACCACGTCGTGGGGATCGAGGGAATCTTGGCGGGCCTGATAGTCGGATGGAGCGGTCATGGGCGCCAGCGCCAGAAGCTCCGGCAGGCTGTACATGCCCCGGTGCTTGTCGTGGCCCAGAAAGAAGACCCGCTTGAGGTGGGGAAATTCCGGGCTTTGGAGATAGCCCCGCTCCTGTTCCCGAAGCTCGGGAATCAGCTCGTAGAGGGTTTGGACGTAATCGACGTCCCGAAAGCCGTCGATGAGGAAGATGTTCTCCGCCTCGGACTGGCGAAGCAGATAGGCCAGTTCGTGGCTTCGGTAGTTGGTGTTGACGGTCAGCAGAACCGCTCCGACGCGGGCGGTGGCGAACTGAAGCGCCACCCAGTGGGGCACGTTGGTGGCCCAGACGGCGACCTTCTCGCCTTTTTGAACGCCCAGCGCCATGAGGCCCCGGGCCAATCGGTCCACCACCTCGTTGAATTCCAGATAAGTCAGCCGGTAGTCGCGATCCACGTAGACCACGGCCTCCCGATCGGGATGGGTGGAAACGGCCTGGTCCAGAAGTTGGCCCAGGGTGAGGTTTTTGAGGTTTTGGTCGGTCATGGGGTGTAGGTATCTCCGGTTTTTGGGGAGTTCCTGGGGCTTTGCTGTTAGTGGCTGTACACGGACGGGTACGGACGGTTGCTGGGGCGCAGATTCGGGCTTCATGGTGATTCCTGCGGCGCCAAAAACCCTGCAGAATCAAAGAAAACGCGGACGGACACGCCAAGGAAAGCCCGGAGGATCTGCGGCTTGGAACTCCTGGAATTTTTTTGTCGGGTTTACTCTGGAAAATACAGGACGGCGTAGATGCCGGCGGGTTCCGGGCCGGCGCAGCCGACGTGGTGGGGAACGATTGAATTGTAGTAGATGCTGTCCCCGGCCTTGAGGGTGTGGGTTTCCGTGCCGTGCAGGATTTCAATTTCCCCGGAAACCACCACGATGAATTCCTCGCCTTCGTGGGAGGAACGGGTCTTTTCCTTGCCCGATTCCGGCAGCAGTTCCACGAAAAAAGGCTCCATGTGGCGGTCGGTTTTGCCGCGCCCCAAGGAGTAAAACCGATGGGATACGGGCTGGTCTTTGTCCCGCAGCATGCTCAGTTCGGTTTTTCGCTCCTCCAGCCGAATGATGAGCGGGTCCTCGCTGACCTGGTCGTCCAAAAAGGTGCCGAGGCGGACGCCCAGGGCCCGAGCGATTTTGAGCAGGGGACCGAGGGACGGATAGACGTCGTCGTTTTTGACGCGCTCCAGGAAGTGGATGTCCAACCCGGTCCGGGCCGCCAGTTCTTGCAGCGATATCTGCTTTTTCTCCATCAGCGACGCGATGCGCTGACTGACTTTTTCCAGATTCATGGATGAAATCCTCCAAAAAAGGCGAAGATCCCGGACGTTCGCGACGGGATCGGGTTGCAAAAGGGGAAGGCACTACCACAGGCGGACGGCGGGGAAAAGGCTTTTGTCGGAGAAAAGTGGGGGAAACCCGGCGGTCCGGGAGGAGAGGGCCGCCGGTTTTTTTTGCGTTTCGCCCCGTTTTGTCGACGAGGAATCAGGGGGTGAAGGTGTCCGGCGGGAATTCCAGTGTCGCGAAGTAGTCTTCCGGCGTTTCCCGGCGGCGGATCAGCTCCGCGGAGCCGTCGGCCCGCAACAGAAGTTCCTGGGGACGCAACTTGCCGTTGTAGGTGAACCCCATGGCGTGGCCGTGGGCGCCGGTGTCTTCGATGACCACCCGGTCGCCGTCGTAAATCCGGGGCAGCTCCCGCTGGACGGCGAATTTGTCGTTGTTCTCGCAGAGCGAACCGACCACGTCCACCACTTCCACTTCCTTGCCGTCTTGCCGCGCCGGGACTTCGATGTGGTGATAGGCGCCGTACATCCCCGGCCGCATAAGGGCCGACATGCAGGCGTCCAGGCCGACATAGGTGCGATAGATTTCCTTGCGGTTGATGGCGGTGGCCACCAGGACGCCGTGGGGGCCGGTCATGAAGCGGCCGCTTTCCATGCAAAGGGCCGGAATGTAGCCCTGTTTCTTTCCGAAATCGTGGAAGAGGGCGGCGACCTCGCGGCCGAGGGCGGCAAGGTTGAGCGGCTGATCCTCCGGCCGGTAGGGAATTCCCAGCCCGCCGCCGATGTTGAGGAATTCGAAACGAATGTCCAGGGTTTTGCCGATCCAGGCGGCGACTTCCAGCAACATCCGGGCGGTTTCGACCATGTAGGTGTAGTCGCGCTCGTTGGAGGCGAGCATGGTGTGCAACCCGAACCGCTTCGCGCCACGGTCCATGGCCTGGCGATAGGCGTCCAGAATCTGGTCGTGGCTGACGCCGTATTTGGCCTCCACCGGGTTGCCGATGATGGCGTTGCCGCCGCGCCGAGGGCCGGGGTTGTACCGGAAGCAGATCAGCTCCGGGAATTCGGGGACTTTGGGGACGAGGGAGATGTCGTCCAGGTTGAGAATGCAACCGCCGTCGGCCGCGGCCAGCTCGAATTCCTCCTTGCTGGTGTTGTTGGAGGTGAACATGATGTCCTCCCCCCGGCCGCCGACGCGACGGGAAAGGAGCAGCTCGGTGACGGAGCTGCAATCGTAGCCGTAGCCCATGTCGCCCATGATTTCCAGAATGGCGGGATTGGGCAGGGCCTTGACGGCGTAGTATTCCCGGAAGTCTTCCAGGTCGGAGAAGGCGTCGCGCAGCGCCTGGCCGGTGGCTCGAATGCCGGCTTCGTCGTAGATGTGGAAGGGCGTGCCGAAGTGGTCGGCGATGGCGTCCAGGACCGGGAAGAGGCGGTCCTTGAATTCCTGGGACATGGGCATGGGGTGGTCTCCTTATGAATTTTGGAATTGGATTGTCGATTGATCGGACGTTGGGTTTGCGCCTTGGTTCGTGGCGGAAAGCGCCGAATTCAACCGGTGAGGTCGTTACGGATTCCTTTGCGAGCCTTGATTATGCGCCAAAATTTCCGTTGCTACGGGAACTGGAATGGTAGGGGCGCTGCTTGCCGCGCCCCGGTGCGTGGACGAAATTGGCCGATTCACCACGAAACCGCAATGCGGGGTTCGTCCCGATGGCTGCATAGGCGGAATTGGATTTCCTGTGCCCGCTGGGACCGGGGCGCGGCAAGCAGCGCCCCTACCATAATCATTCGGAGTTCAATCCGTTTTTTCATTGTCAATGGGAATTCTGGCGGATTCCTTATACGTCGTCAAGACCGTGGCCGTGCGG
>JBKHDD010000031.1:0-34676 GCA_046541515.1 Desulfococcaceae bacterium | reverse complement strand
CCCAAAATTTTCCGGATCGACCCCGAAAAAAGCCGTTCCCGGAAAGGACCGTCCGCTGATTTGGCCAGGATCGCCGATGACCGAACCGAGCAAGACAGAACCGTCCCGCCTCGCCAAAGAGCGCCGCATCTTCTCCCAGATGGTTCAGGCCACCCCGCAACCCATGGCGCTGATTTCCCGGGAAGGCCGCTACCGGCTCGTGAACCGGGCCTACGCCGACCTGCTGGGCCGGGACCGGCCGGAAATCACCGGCAAACTCATCACCGATTTTTTCGACCCGTCGTTCATCGACCGGGAAATTCGGCCCCGGTTGGACCGCTGCCTGGCGGGCGAGGCGCAAGAATTCGAGCTTCAAATCCCCTTCCCGAACAAAGGGCCGCGCTGGATGCGGGTAAGCTATACCCCCCACCGGGAAACGGACGGGGAAATCACCGGAACGGTGATCCACGGCGTGGACGTCACCGATCGCAAACGGGCGGAAGAATCCTCCCGGGAGAAGGAAGAACGATACCGCCGGCTGGTGGCGGGACTGCCGGACCTGATTTTCATCTGCGACGGGGACGGGACCTTCCTGGAATATCACGCGCCATCGGATGAATTACTCTACCTTCCGCCGGGGCAATTCATCGGTCTCCGCATCGAAGCGGTCCTCCCGGAACCGCTTCCCGAAGAAATCATGGCGGAAATCGGGCAAGTCCGGGCGGGGACGCTTCCCCCCGCCGCCGAATACCCTCTGTCCGTCGGCGACGCCGTCCGACACTTTGAGCGCCGAGCCTTTCCGTTCGGGGAAAACCGGATTCTGTTCATCGTTCGGGACGTGACCGACCGGAAATCCGCCGAAGATCGGCTGCGGTTTCAGGCACGCCTCCTGGAAGCCGTGAGTCAATCGGTCGTGGTCGCCGACACCCGGGGCCGGGTCGTCTATTGGAACCCCTTCGCGGAAACCATGTACGGATGGTCGGCCGAAGAAGCCCATGGTCGCACCACCATCGAACTGATCAGTCATGCGGACAGCCGGCGGATGGGCGAGGAAATCATGGCCCGACTTCAAACCGGAAAAAACTGGTCCGGCGAATACCTTGCCCGCCGCCGCGACGGGACCGCCTTTCCGGTTCACGCCAATTGCGCCCCCATTTTCGACGAAAACGGCAACCTGACCCACATCATCGGCGTTTCCGAGGACATCACCCCCCGGAAGGAGGCGGAACAACGGCGGCGGGAAAGCGAGGAACGGTTCCGTCACATCGCCGCCGCTCTTCCCGGCGTGATCTACCAGTTTCGCCTGAAAACCAACGGAGAATTCGACTTTCCCTTCATGAGCCGGGGCGCGCTGGACATTTTCGGCGTCAGCCCGGAAGCGGCGGCGGCCGACATCGCCGCCGTCTTGGAGACGGTCCATCCGGAGGACCGCCCCATGTTGGAGAGTCATCTGTCCGTTTCCGTCGAAAACCTGACGCCCTACAATCTCGTCCACCGGGTGATTCCCCGGCCGGGGGATATCCGATGGATCAAGGCCGCTTCCATCCCCTCCCTGATGGACGACGGGTCCATCGTCTGGAACGGGGTGGTCATCGACATTACCGAGCAGATTCAGGCGGAAGAAGAAAACGCCCGTCTGGAAGCCCAGGTGCATCAGGCCCAGAAAATGGAATCCATCGGACGGCTGGCCGGCGGCGTGGCCCACGATCTCAACAATCTGCTCTCCCCCATTTTGGGCTATTCCGAAATGCTGATCCTGGAAACGCCGGAGGACGCCCCCGCCGCCGCCATTTTGGAAGAGATCGAAAAGGCGGGCATTCGGGCCCGCGACCTGGTTCGGCAATTGCTGACCTTCAGCCGAAAACAGCCGGTAAAATTTCGGACGTTGAACCTGAACCGACTCCTCCAGAATTTTGAAAAACTGTTGCGTCGAACCCTCCGGGAAGACATCGCCCTGGAAACCCGGCTGTCTGCCGCTCCGACCTTTATCCGGGGCGACATGGGCCAATTGGAGCAGGTGGTCATGAATCTGGCCGTCAACGCCCAGGACGCCATGCCGGACGGCGGCCTCCTGATTCTGGAAACCGAAGTGGCGAAAAGAACCGGCGACGAAACCCATCCGGAAGAACCGGCGACCCACGTCCTTTTCTGGGTGCGGGACACCGGCATGGGAATGGACGCCGAAACCCGGGCGCGACTGTTTGAACCGTTCTTCACCACCAAGGCGGTGGGCAAGGGAACCGGGCTGGGCTTGGCGACGGTGTACGGCATCGTTCAACAACATGGCGGAACAATTCAGGTGGACAGCGAACCCGACGCGGGGACCGCCTTCCGAATCGAACTGCCCGCCGCGGCAGGAAAACCCGAGTCGTTCCCCATGGAGCCCCGTCCGCGTTCCGCCGGGGATTCCCGCGGCCGCGAAACGGTGCTGGTGGCGGAAGACGACCCCGCCGTGCGAAAACTCATCCGCAAAATTCTCAATCACCAGGGCTACGGGGCGATCTCCACCGCCAACGGAACCGAAGCGCTGGCCGCACTGGAACGACATGACGGACCGGTTCACCTGCTGCTTGCCGACGTGGTCATGCCGGACATGAACGGAATACAGCTTTTTCAACGGGTCTCCGAGCTTCGACCGGACACGCGGGTGTTGTACATGTCCGGCTACGCGGACGAGGCCATCGCCCAACAGGGCGTCATCCCGAAAGACGTTAACTTCATCCAGAAACCCTTTACGGTGCGAAATCTTGCGGGGAAAATCCGGGAGGTGCTGGACGGGGGGGGTTCGAGGGAATAAGGCGGGGCGGAAAATCCGCCGTTCCATGGCGATGCCGGGGGCGCGATGTCGGCCCGGAGAAAGGGGAGCGGGCCGATCGATCCGGCTTCGGCCGGCCTTCCCAACGACGAAACCCCGAAGGATGAATCCTTCGGGGTTTCGCGGAATTGAAAACCGTCGAAATCGACGGGAATGTTTGGCTCCCCAGCGCGGACTCGAACCACGGACAAGGTGGTTAACAGCCACCTGCTCTACCGACTGAGCTACTGGGGATCGGGGCGCTACGCGTTTCCGCCGGCGCTTTGCGACTCGCGAAAACGAAGAGCCTTATAAAAAAACCGGCCGGGATTGTCAATCCTTTTTTTGTGCCCCGGAAAAATTTCCGGTGCGGGTCCCAAGCCCGTTCACTTCGGATTGGGAACGGACGATGGAATCCGGCTGGCCAGGAACGTATGCGATACGCCCCTGCGACATTGCGCCGAAATGAGCGGAATGGGTTCCGCTCCGGGACGGGCTTGCCGGCCATGCTCCCCCGCGGGGCCGGTTCGACCCTATTTCACCCGATCGGCGATGCCCTTTCCGAAGGCGCCGCAGGGGTCGGCGGCCCGGCCGTCGTCGATGATCCGCTCCTTGACGTTGAACGAGCCCATGTCGGCCATGTCCATTTCGAACACGTACTGCATGGTTTCGTGAATCAGCTTGGCCGCGTCGCCCAGGTGGGTGTAGGAGCCGAAGGCCCCGCCGACCTTGCCCTTGAGGCCGGCCGCCTTGGCGACGAAGAGGAATTTCTTCATCTCTTCGGTCATGTCGCGGAAATAGGTGGGGCAACCGAATATGTAGCCGTCAAACCCCTTCAGATCGTCCGGGCCCTTGATCTCCTCGATGGATTTGGTCTCCGCGCCGGCGCCCGCCTGCCGAACGCCTTCGGCGATCAATTCGGCCATTTTTCGGGTTCGGCCGGTTTTGCTGTCGTAGGCCACAAGAATCTCCGCCATCGATAGTTTCCTCCTCGCGCTGATTCAGGTTGTGGGTGGACCGTCCGCCGGACGATTCCCGGCGAACGGATACGGGCCGTTTATTCCCGCCCCTCTTCTTCCTTGAACTTGGCGATGCGGCGCTTGGTCTGGTTGATCAGCTTGGTCAGCTTGATGCCGCGGGGGCAGGCTTTGGTGCATTCAAAATGGCTCTGGCAGGGCCACACCCCGTCCGGAGCGTCCAGGACCGGCAGCCGCTCCTCCCAGCCTCTGTCCCGGCTGTCGTCGTTGAAACGAACGGCCTGGCCGATGGCGGCCGGGCCCAAAAACCGGGGATTTTCCTCCGGGATGGGACAGGCCGAAAAACAGGCGGCGCAGAGAATGCAGTTGGTGGGGTCGTCGAACGCCTTTCGCTCTTCCGGGGACTGCACCCGCTCCTTTTCCGCCACCGGCTCCTCGTTGATAAGAAAGGGGTTGACCGAGCGGTATTTTTCGAAAAACGGGCCTTGGTCCACGATCAGGTCCCGCTGCACGGAAAAATAGCGGAGCGGCTCCACCGTCACCGTGTCGCCGTCGTTTTCCGCCACGTCGCGAACCAAGGTTTTGCAGGCCAGCCGATCCTTGCCGTTGATGCGCATGGCGTCGGAGCCGCACACGCCGTGGGCGCAACTCTTCCGAAGCCCCAGGCTGCCGTCCTGGCGCCGCTTCACCTGCATCAGGGCGTCCAGCAGCCGGTCCCTGGGTTCCACCGTCACCGGATATTCCTGGTAACGGGGCGCGTCGTCGGTCTCCGGATTGAACCGCCGTATCTTCAAAACGATCTTCATTCATGACTCCTTGCGTATAAAATCCGGGCGTATGGAATCCGGGGTGGCGAATCCGGTTTTCCGAATTCGGGGCGGGACCGGCGTTCGGCCGCCCCGCCCGTTCCGGCATTCCGGCTTAATACGTCCGGGGCTTGGGGGTCCAGCGGGAGGTATCCACCGGCTTGGTGTCCATCCGGACGTCGTCGTTTTCCATATAGGCCAGGGTGTGGACCAGCCAGTTGGCGTCGTCCCGGTCGGGATAGTCCTCCCGGGAATGGGCGCCCCGGCTTTCCTTGCGGTTGAGGGCCGAAGCGGCGGTCACCAGGCTCAGGTCCAACAGATTTCCCAGCTCCAGGGTTTCCAGCAGATCGGTGTTGAAAGATTTGCTCGCGTCCCGCACCCGAACGGCCCGGTATTTCTCCCGCAGATCCTTGAGGGTCTCCACGGCGGCCGCCATGTCGTCCTCCTTGCGGTACACGCCCACCTTGGCCATCATTTCCGACTGCATGGTCTGGCGCAACTCGCCGGCCTCGGGGCCGGTGGTTCCGTCCATCAGCTCCGCCATCCGCTCCTTGGCGGGGTCGGCGGCGTCGGCGGCCAGCGCGGGCAGATCGGCGTTCCGGACATAGTCGGCCACGTGAATCCCGGCGCGACGGCCGAAGACCACCAGATCCAAAAGGCTGTTGGTGCCCAGCCGGTTGGCCCCGTGGACGGAGACGCAGGCGCATTCCCCGGCGGCGTAGAGCCCCTCCACGATGGTCCCCGCCCCGTCCCGGATCACCCGGCCGTGGACGTCGGTGGGAATGCCGCCCATGGCGTAGTGGGCCGTGGGCTGCACCGGGATCGGCTCCTCGGCGGGGTCCACGCCCAGATAAGTCTTGCAGAACTCGGTGATATCCGGCAGTTTGGCCATAATTGTCTCGCGGCCGATGTGGGAGGCGTCCAGGTGGACGTAGTCGTCGATCTGCTTGTCGCCGCGCATGCCCCGGCCTTCCTGAATCTCGGTCATGATGGCCCGGGAAACCATGTCGCGGGGCGCCAGGTCCAACAGCGTGGGGGCGTACCGCTCCATGAACCGCTCGCCCTGCTTGTTGAAAAGCCGGCCGCCCTCGCCCCGCACCGCCTCGGAGATGAGGATGCCCATCCCCCGGATGCCGGTGGGGTGGAACTGGTAGAACTCCATGTCCTCCAGCGGAATGCCCCGTCGGGCCAGCACCGCCGGCCCGTCGCCGGTGTTGGCGTAGGCGTTGGACGTGATTTTAAACATCCGGCCAAAGCCGCCGGTGGCAAACAGCACCGCCTTGGCGCGGAAAACGTGGACCTCGCCGGTGGCCAGCTCCACCACCACCACGCCGGCGCAGCGATTGTCGTCGATCAGGACGTCCACCACCTGGTATTCGTCGAAGAACCGTACCTCGTTTTTGATGCACTGCTGGTACAGGGTCTGAAGGATCATGTGGCCGGTGCGATCCGCCGCGTAGCAGGCCCGGCGCACCGCCGCCTCGCCGAAGTTTCGGGTGTGGCCGCCGAACCGGCGCTGGTCGATGCGGCCCTCGGGGGTGCGGTTAAACGGAAGGCCCCGGTTTTCCAGATCGTATACCGCCTGGACCGCCTCCTCGGCCATGGTCAGCGCGGCCCCCTGGTCCACCAGGTAGTCGCCGCCTTTAACGGTGTCGAAGGCGTGCCATTCCGGCTTGTCCTCCTCCACGTTGCCCAGCGCGGCGCTGATGCCCCCCTGGGCCGCGCCGGTGTGGCTGCGGATGGCGTAGACCTTGGACAGCACGGCGGTTCGGGCGGTCTTGCCGGCCTCCAGCGCGGCGTAGAGCCCCGCGCCGCCGGCCCCGACGATGACGGAATCAAATTCGTGGATCAAACTGGTCTCCTTTCCGGGAATCCGGTGAGAGCGCCGGCCCGGTGGGGCGAACCCGGCGAAAGGGCCGATGGCCCCGCGGGAAGCCGGCGGAACGGCCGGGCGTTGGGAGCGCCCGAAAACCACCGGAGGGATTTCGCGTCCGTTCCGTAAGCTCCCGCCGAAAAAAACCCGCGTAAAAAGCCGGAAATGCCCGGCGCCGCGACGGGCGAAGGGTGTCCGTCGCCGACCCGATACGGGAGTTTGAAACGTATCTTGCGGGTTGTACCCTCGATCGCGGGGATTCGCAAGGGAAATCCCGGCCGGAAAAATCCCCCGGGAACAAGATTCGGCGGACCTTCCGGCGGGGCGGCCGGTGCCGTGCAAAACCCGATGCCGTGAAAAAATGGACAAGGTATGGGCGAATGACCACCTTATTTCTCGTCGCCGGCGCGCTGGTGCTGGCCGGCCTTTCGGTCTGTTTTTTTCGCCGGACCGAAGCGGCTTTTTCGCTGATGCTGCTCCGAATTCTGGCGGCCCTGCCGTTGCTGGCCGCAACCTATTTGTACGGCGCCACCCATCTCGCCGAGGAACCCCTCGGCGCACTCGTTCTGATGGAGCTGGTCTTCGCCCTGATGTGGGTTCACTTTGGCCTTTGGGTGCGGATTCTCTCCCGGGGCAAGGGCAGCCTGCCGCCGGATCGCCGCCTGCCCCTGGTGGAGGCGGTCTTGGAGATCGGCGTACTGGCCATGGGATGGATGTGGCCGGACCGACTCCCCGTGCTCCTGACCGTCGAAAGTGCGATCCGCTTTCCGGAAAATACCGTCTTTCTTTTTTTCAGTCTCACGAAGCTGATTTCCGCCCTGGCCGCGGCCCTCTGCCTGGAAGTGTTCTGGCGCCGCCTTTCCCCCAAGCAGCGATGGGAGCACAAGGGGCTGGTGGTCGGCGCGTTTCTGGTCAGCGCGCTGTACACCTGGATCGTCTCCCACCGCCTGACCTACCATTTGATGCACCCCGATCATCTTCGCCTCGTCGGCAGCCTGCTGCTGCTGGCCTGGCTGCTGATGGGCTACGCGGTGATGCGGCACCGGCTGCTCAACCGCCGCCTTTTTGTCTCCCGAAAGGTGGTCTACGCCTCGGTGGCGCCCCTGGCCTTCGGCATTTACCTGATGGTGTTGGGCCTCATCGCCTTTTTCATCCGCCGGTTCGGCCTGCCCTTCTCTTTTGTTCTTCAATGGTTTCTGGTGGCCGGCGGCGCGGTGTTTCTGCTGATGATGGCGGTTTCGGGCAAGGTTCGCCACGCCGTCAAGTATTTCGTCAGCACCCATTTTTACAACAACAAGTACGAGTACCGGGACGAATGGCTGGCCTTTTCCCGCCGCTTGCAGGACGCCCGAACCGAAAGCGAGGTGGTGGACGCCTTTCACCGGATTCTCTCCCGAAGTCTGTTCACCAACGCCATCGCCATCTGGACCGGCGACTCCCGCCGGGGCTACCGAATGGCCCTGCGCCGGGGCATCCGGGTGAAAGCCCCCGAGGCGTTGGCCTTGCCGGCGGACGATCCCTTGATCGTCCGCCTCGGTCAAAACCGGTGCCTCCAGTTCGGCCCGGACGGAGGGGACGAAAGCGAAACGGAGGGACCGGCCCTTCCGGCCCCGCTTTCCGAAACCGGTCTGGTGCTCTTCGCGCCCTTTTCCGCGGGGGAGGAGCTGGTGGGGCTGGTGGGCGTCGGTCCGGAGTTCACGGGCGGCCGCTACGGACCGGACGATTTCGACCTGCTGGAGGCGCTGGGCACCCAGGCGGCCTCCGCGTTGTCCTCGGCCCGGTCCGCCCAGGCCCTGGCGGAAGCCCGGCGCCAGGAGGCCTGGGACGTGATGTCGGCCTTCATCCTCCACGACGTGAAAAACGCCGCCAGCATGTTGTCTCTCATCCGCCAGAACGCGCCCAGCCACATGGACGACCCGGAATTCCAGGCCGACCTGCTGGAATCCATCGACCACGCCCTGGCCCGGATGGACAAGGTTCGAAACCGACTGGACGCCCTGAAGCAGGAGGTGTCCCCCGACTGGAAAATCCTGGATATGGAGCGATGGCTTTCCGAGGAATGCGCCCGGCTGAAGCGGCGGCTTCAGGGCGCGAGCATCCAGGTGAATTGTCCGGAAGGATGGAAACTCCGCACCGACCCGGACATCCTGAGCACGATTCTGGAAAATTTGACGATCAACGCCATGGAGGCGGGGGCGACCGACATCCGGGTCGCCGTCGAAAATTTTGACGGTTCGGGGCCGGTTCTTTCCGTCGCGGACAACGGCCCCGGCATCCCCGAGGAACTGCTTCCCGACGGCCTCTTCGAACCGTTCCGCACCACCAAATCCACCGGAACGGGGGTGGGGCTGTGGCAGGCGCGCCGGCTGGCCGGGGCGCTGGGCGGAGAATTGTCGGTCGCAAACGGCGAGGAAGGTGGCGCGTTGTTTTCGCTGGAACTTTCTATGGGCAAGCCTTCCATCGCCTAATCGCACTTTTTCAGTCGGTTTTTTTAACGCTCAAGTGCCCATATCGGAATAGGATCGGCACAATGCACTGAAATATATATTTATATTTAAATTGGCACCATATTTGCTTTAGGGATGATTAACATTTAACTTTTATATGGAGGAAATCATGAAAAAATATTCATTTTTAATCGTTGCACTGGCGGTTTTCCTGGCTCTGGGCATGGGCTCCGCTTCCGCGACCCAAATCATCTTTGACTACGACGATATCGGCGGCAATTCCTACTTGGTCGAAAATATCCTCGGCGATGTCGATATGACGATTTATGCCTACAACAATGGTCCCCTCACCTGGGACCAAACGGATAATGGCATCGGAATCGGCGACGATGAAGTCAGCGGAGGATATATGGGCGGAGTTCAATGGAACCTGGAGCGGCTCCGTTTCCAGTTTTCCGAGACCGTCTACATTGAGGAATTCTACATTGTCGATCTTTTTCCCCAGGAAAAGACCGGAGAAACAGGGCGCTACGTAACCAAGGTGAATGGCGTGAATGCACCGACCATGGAATTTGGGCCGGGCAACAACAGTGGGGACTTCATCTTGTCCTTGGGCATGAATCTGGATAGCATCACCTTCTTCGCCGACGAGGAAGCCTTCAAAGATTTCGCCGTGGCCGGTTTCGAAGGCGCTCCCGTCCCCGAGCCCGGCACCATCGCCCTGCTGGGTCTGGGCCTGGTGGGTCTGGCCGCCTATCGCCGGAAGAACCAGATGAAGTAGCCGGTCCCGAATTTTCCCCCGCAAAACAAACGCCCGGCCCCGGGTTCTCTGGAACCCGGGGCCGGGCGTTTTGATTTTGGGAATGGCCGTTCCCACGTCGCCCATCCTTTTTCAGCGAGCCTTGAATCCGGGGACAATCAGAGGCGTAAAAAAATCCAACCGGATTCCATTTTTTTCTGTCGATTCCGGTTTACCCTAAGATTCGAAATACTTGCGATTCACACCAAATTTTTTTCCACCTTCCATTCAAAACCCGGACCTTGGTTAAGCGTAGTTTATAAACAAAAACCGTTAAGATTTTCGACCATCTGCTCTTTACCCGTCCTCCACCCCATGCTTTTTGATCAGATCGTGCAGCGTCGGCCGGCTGACTTCCAAAAGCTTGGCGGCCTGGGTGATGTTGCCGTCGGTGGCGGCCAGGGCTTGGCGAAGGGCCTGGAGTTCGGCGCCGTCCCGGGCCTCGCGGATGGTCATCAGCCGCCCCTCCTCCGCCGGCTGGGCTTTGCCTCCCACGGGAATCCCCAGGTCGATGGGCTGGATTTTCTTGCCGGAACAGATGGCCAGCGCACGGCACACCGCGTTTTTCAGCTCCCGCACGTTCCCCGGCCAGGCATGATCGGCCAAAGCGGCGACGGCGGCGGGGCTCAATCCCATCTTCCCCCGATTTAGCCGGGCCGTCTCCTCGTTGATGAAATGGCGGGCCAACAGCAGAATGTCCTCGGGCCGCTCCCGCAACGGCGGAACGGCCAGCGGCACCACGTTGAGCCGGTAGTAAAGATCCTCCCGGAATCGGCCGTCCGCGATGGCCTGGTCCAAATCCACGTGGGTGGCGGCCACGATCCGGACGTCCAGTTCCAGCGTCTTGTTCCCGCCCACCCGCTCCAGGGTGCCCTCTTGCAGAAAGCGGAGCAGCTTCACCTGGAGCGCCAGCGGCATGTCGCCGATTTCGTCCAGGAAGACCGTGCCGCCGTCCGCCTGTTCCAGCCGCCCCGCCCGCTTGGCCGCGGCGCCGGTAAAGGCGCCTTTTTCGTGGCCGAACAGCTCGCTTTCCAGCAGGTTTTCCGGAATCGCGCCGCAGTTGATGATGATCAACCTTTCCTTGGCGCGGGGGCTTTTGGCGTGGAGGGCCCGGGCCACCATTTCCTTTCCCGTTCCGCTCTCCCCCCGGATCAACACGGGATAATCGGTGCCGGCGACCTGCCGAATCCGGTCGAAAAGCTCCTGCATGCACGGCGCGGCGCCCATCATGCCGCAAAAGGAGGCGCTTTCCCCTCTCTCTTCCCGAAGCTGGCGATTGGCCGACTCCAGCTCCGCCATGCGGAAGGTCCGGGCCAGGATCACCCGCAGCACGTCCAGATCCAGCGGTTTGGAATAAAAATCCACCGCGCCCAAGGCCACGGCCCGCAGCGCGTTTTCCCGCTCGGCGTTTCCGGTGATGACGATGACCTTGGCGTGGGGGGAAAGCTGGGGCAACTCCTCCAGCAAGCGGAATCCTTCGCGGGGGGAATCCGGGGCGGGCGGCAGCCCCAGGTCCAGGGTGGCCACGGGAAAGGCCCCGGAACCCAGCAGGCTTCGGGCCTTTTCCACGTTTCCGGCGGTCATCACTTCATATTCTTCCGCCAGCCCCCATTTGAGCTGTTTGGCCAAGGCGGTTTCGTCTTCAATGATCAGCAAGCTGGGTTTCATGGCCATCCTTCAAAAAGTATGAAATCTATTGAGCGAAACCGTCAAAAGATTCGGCCTCTGACTGACAAAGGATCGGTGTTTTTCGGAGCGCCAGTTCAGCCTAAAAGTCTGCCATGCTCGGCATGGCTCCCAATTCCGGCCTCATGTTCTTCGGGTGCTTCCTTTGCCAATTCGTCAAGCTTCCCAGCCGCCGCATCGGACTCAATCTGCGCGTCTCAAATATCCGCGTCGTATTGAGCAACCCATTGGCGAAATTTGGACAGTTCGCTTGGAGATAATTGCTTAATTTTTTTCTTGGCAACTTCAAGCGTTGTCATTTTTTTCTCCCAGAGACATCACGCTGGAACCAGGCGTTTCACCCGAAGATCTTCCCGACGCCGTTCGGCCTGCCAAAGATCGTACTGGGTCTGTTGGTCGAGCCAGCTTTCGGCTGTGGTGTCAAAGGCGATCGACAGACGAATCGCCATTTCGGGGCTAATGCCGGACCGGCCGTTCAGGATGGCGCTCAGGGTCTTTCGGCTAACGCCCAAGGCTTCCGCGGCCTGGGTGACCGAAAGGCCAAGCGGTTCAAGACAAAGCTCCCGAATGATCTCTCCCGGGTGTGGCGGATTATGCATGCGCATGGAAACACCTCAATGGTAGTCTTCGTAGTCCACGACCTCGGCATCTTCGCCTTGAAACCGGAAAGCAATTCGCCAGCTTCCGCCCACATTCACGACCCAGGCGCCCGCTCGATTTCCCTTCAGCTCGTGAAGCCCTAAACCGGGAAGGTTCATGTCCTGCAAACGCCTTGCGGCCCGAGGTCGGCCAAGGACGAGACGGAGCCTCTTGGCGCGAGATGCCTGAATTTCAGAGACGCTTCCCGTTTCGAAAAAGCGCCTTGGCCTTTATGCCCGAAGCTCCGGATCATGTTGGCAATGTAACCCGTCGCGTATCAGGTGTCAATCACCACAAGCTCTGCCTGGCCGCTTGAACGGTGGCGGCGGTCCGGGCGAATCTGAAGCAGCTTCCCGGCGGGGAGAAGGCGACGCTTCGAAGGTCGCGGTTTCGGGAATTGGAAGGGCTGGAAAATTGCGTGATTGTCTCCGACCCGCCCTGCGGCGTCCGCGTGGGCGACGGCGATCCGGGGGAGCCAATCGCCGAATTGGGGGATTTTTTGAAGGAGCGGCGCCAAGGGTCCACGGCGTATCTTTATTTTGGGGATCGGGAGCTTGTTGAAAATCAACCTGCGTCCTTTTTAAAATTTAAAGATAGCCGGTTTTCGGACTTTTTGGAACCTAAATCGAGCGATTCCAAAGCTAAAATATTATTTATTAAAACTAAAACATTAGTGACTTTCCAGTTTTTACCCAATGGACGGAAATTGAAAAATAAATTGAACCATTAATATCAAGCTCTTTCTGAGTTTTAAGATAAAAATCGATCAATTTAGGCAGAACCCTGGAAGGCCCCATTGACTCCCCTGCCCCGCCATCCCCAACATCGCCCTCGAAGTATACTCCCCCAAATCCGCCAGCCCATCAATCGGCAAAAATTCATCGGCGTTGGCGGAAAACAGGCAGGTGGCCGAGGCCGGGAAATCTTCGTCGGCTTCGTAGAAGATGTAGGACAGCGCGATTTTGGGCAGCGGGTAGACCAGCAGGGAAACACCCCCGCCCACGTTGGCGGGGATGTTGTTGCCGTCCATCCGGCGGGTGATCTCGCCCTGTTTCTCCTGAATCCGGTCCACATGGTCTAGGCCGTCTAAATCGGCTCTGAAAATTTGCCCAGTTTTTGGCCCCACCGTTTTTCAGCTAAACGGTTGCCAAATGCTGCTTCATGAGGATTTAGAAGGGCCAAAAACCGGACAATGAATAGGGGGCGATTTTCGGCCTTTTTAGACACCCTACACATGGTCCACCAGGATGTTCTGGGTGTGGGTGACGAACGCCCCGGCAGAGGACATGCTGTTGGGGAAATCCTTGAACGCCTTCAGTGGCGACCGGGTTTTCCGAGGCGGTTCATTGCCGTGGCCGTTTCATGCGCTGTAACACCGGGAGGCGACAAGTGGGTCAATAGTGATACCTCGCCTGCAGGAAATCGATCCGGCCGTCCCCGACAAGGTAGACGATTCGATGCTCCTCGGTCAGCCGTCGTGACCAGGTTCCGCTGGGAAGATACTTGAGAGGCTCGGGCTTCCCGATTCCGCGGAAGGGATCGCGCAACACGGCCTCCACGAGATCGAGCGCCCGGAGCGATTTCTTCCGGTTGGTCTTCACCCAACATTTGAGATCGTCGACAAATTCCGGTTGGAACACCACCACCCAATCACGGTGGCGTGTCGAAGCCCCGGAGCTACTCCGCTTCTTCTTGGACAAGGCCAAGCTCTTTCCGGAGTTCCTCCACGGTTGACGGCGGAAGCTCCCCTGCCTGGGCTCGATTCAGGGCGGCAAGGAGAAGTTGGGCGTTCTTCGGAGACCTCATGAGGTGTGCGGTCTCGATCAGGCTTTCCAGTTCATCGGCGGAAACAAGCGCGACATCCGGCGCGTTGCGACGCTTGATGATCACTGGTTCGCGGGTGGAGGCGACCTCCTCGCAAAGGGCCGCCAGCGTTGCCCTGGCATTTGTGTATGTCGTCACGGTTGGCATGGCAACCTCCAAGTTAAAACGTACAGATTTGCTGTACATATAAACGCCTGTCGGGTCAAGAGCATAATCGGGGAGTTAAATGGCGGCGCGGTTTTTACGGTGCCCGTATTGAACAAGTTGTTCCACGGCTATGGAAGGCGTTGCAAAAAATCTTAATGAATGGCCATTGCTGCTTGGCGGTTTGTCCGTCACGGCATTGGTTTCGAGGCCAACCTGCGCCTTTTTTAAGATAGCCGGTTTTCGGCCTTTTTAGAACCCTGGAGGCTCCATCGATTCTCCTACCCCACCACCCCCAAAACCACTTGGAATCCTTTTCATGCAGTCGTATGCTCCAGAGGATTTTCTACACTCATATTCTCACTTTTCGCAACATGCAATAATCTGTTGTCAGATGAGACAAATACGAAAAGTCCGGGTGCGACCTGAGCGTGTACTCTATGGATTCTCAATGCCGAGGCCAACTGAACGCTGTCATAAGCGCGTAAAGGATAGTTTTTGACGAGTTCACCCGCCAGTTCGGCCAACGTTCTGTCAAACTCAACAATATGATACTGCGTTTCCCAGTCATACTCAAATGCCCACAGCGCAATATTCAAGGCCGTTTCATCAATGTTGCTTTCGCGTTTCAATCTTGAATATGCGCTTATCATCTCAACCCATGTTATTCTGGCAAGGATGATCCCATTGCCTTCCTCTGGATCGGTCACCGTCCTCACCCAATCTGAACCGATTTCGGAGACATATCTTTTCACAAGAGCGCTTGTATCGAAAAAGTAGGTTTTCAAAATTCTCCCCGGTCATCAATTATCATTTCCGAAACCGGTTTCATGGCGGCCTGTCCAAGGATATTTGCGACACGAATTCGTTCCATTAAAGACACGGCCGGAACGTCCGACCTACCGGATGGCGGTTTCAACCACCCGATATCCAACAGAGAATGAAAAACATTTTCTGCTGAATCCATCTGTTTTTCAAGGTCAACACGAATCCTGACCCTCTGCTTCTCGGGTAGACGTAACGGTTCTAAAGGGCGTAAAATTCCGTCTTCATAAACGGCAATAATGCTTTGTGGCATTTCTTCTCCCTCCTCTTTTATGACCTGCCATTCCGAAAGGTAGACGACGAAACGGCTTTTTGGCGCCGACCGTCCCGAACGACGTGTGCCACGGCTATGGGAAGTGTTGCAAAATATCTTAGGAATGAACTTTGCTTTATGGCGGTTTGGCCGTCACGACATTATTTTCGAGGCCAGCCTGTGCCTTTTATAAAAATAGCCGGTTTTCGGCTTTTTACAACCGTGGACGCCCCATCGACTCCCCTACCCCACCCCCCCCAAAATCGCCCTCGAAGTATACTCCCCCAAATCCGCCAACCCATCAACCGGCAAAAATTCATCGGCGTTGGCGGAAAACAGGCAGGTGGCCGAGGCCGGGAAATCTTCGTCGGCTTCGTGGGAAATGTCAGACAGCGCGATTTTGGGCAGCGGGTAGAGGGTAAACTATCTGGTCCGTCTTGCGTAACAACCCCGTCACCGGTCCTTGAAGCTGAACCAGCGCAGGACCTCGTCCGATTTCGCACTATAGTTTTACACCTGCTTCTCGACCATCCGTCCGGTCAGATACTTGTGAAGCACACTTGACACAAGAGTCTGGTATGGAATGCCCTCTTCAAGTGCCCGCTGCTGCAATTTGACCAAATCGCGCTCACTGATCCGGATGTTAATCCGCTTGTCTTTGCGGAACGTCGCACGACCATACTCCGCATACCGCTTGGCTTCCTTCTTAAAATCCGGAGTCCGATGCCATTCGCCCCTTTCGACCGAATCGAGCAAATCCCGTTCTTCCGTCGTTAATTTTTGATTATCCATCGCTAAGATACCTCTTCGTCATCTTTCTGCTGGGGATGATCGTTTTCAGGAACACCACCTCGTCGTCTTCTACGAACGGCACGAGATACGCGTACGCCTCGATCTTGACCACGAAAACCCTCTGTCCCTCATACCGCTCTGTGTTCGGATGATCGTAAACGTCCAGTAGACCACCGTTCGTCAGGCAAAAAACCGCTTGCTCAAAACTCAACCCCCGGAGGCGTTTGAGCCATTCATTCTTCTCATCGTTCCAGTCGAACCGCTTCATATACCAAAACTATGCCAATGTGTGCCGATTGTCAACTTCCCTACTGGAACAACATCGAATTCAACCATGAAAATTGACGGCGTCAAAGCAATTTTCCTACCCCGCCATCCCCAAAATCGCCCTCGAAGTATACTCCCCCAAATCCGCCAGCCCATCAATCGGCAAAAATTCATCGGCGTTGGCGGAAAACAGGCAGGTGGCCGAGGCCGGGAAATCTTCGTCGGCTTCGTAGAAGATGTAGGACAGCGCGATTTTGGGCAGCGGGTAGACCAGCAGGGAGAAATCCCCGCCCACGTTGGTGGGAATGTTGCGGCCGTCCATCCGGCGGATAATCTCGCCCTGTTTCTCCTGAATCCGGTCCACATGGTCCACCAGAATGTTCTGGGTGTGCGTGACAAACGCCCCGGCGAAGGGGGTGCTGTTGGGAAAATCTTTAAACGCCTTCAGCGGCTCCAGAATGCAGAAAATGTTCCGGATGTGCATGGCGTACAGGGAAATCACGATCCCCATGGGGTCTTCCTTTTTCTCCTCGCCCAGAAAAATCCCCTCCGGGCTCAAGCGGCAGTCCTCCCCAAAAGCCGAAAAGCGCACCGTCGCCTCGTCCACCAGTTCCCCGGGCAACAGTTTGGCCAGCCGTCCGGCCGCGTCCCGCCTTCGGAAAATTCCTTCGATATTGTTGCGCACGATCTCGGCGTAGTTGTCTGCCACGGCATCCCCCTTGGTTGACGGTCGGTTGACAATGGATAATGGACAGCGGGCAATGGATCACTGGAAGCGGTTGAGAACGGGGCAACGACCTTCCCACCGATGCGGAAGGCGTTTTCGCTGCAATCCCGAGATCGGTTGAAATCGTATATCCCGCTCCACCATCTGGTCGACACGTTGGTTCCCGCCTTTGGAAAAGGAGGACCCAAAATTCCATTCCATCAAAAATCGGCCCGGAATTCAAACCATTTCCACTTTTTCCTTGTCTTGTTCGGCCGGTTTTGGATAAAAATTCCCATCGTTTAAATCCAATGGCGTTCCGTTTGCGATTTCCAATGGGATAGCGGCTCTCGGCGGAGGGAAAGGGCGGCTTCTCCTCTGAAGCGGTTTTCCGGGATGACCATACCGTTTTTGCGACGGATCAATGAATGCCCCCGGCTCGTCTCGGAAAACATCCAAAAGAGCGCTCGCCTTCAGAACCCAACGAGCGGTGGGAGCCCGCTTCAGCCGGCTTATTCGGAATCAGCCGGGGAACTTGTCCCCTGGCGCGGCGGCCGAAGGCACTTCCCAATTTTGCAAGGCGCCTGAACTGGCGGAAACCGGCCGGAGATCGTTTTTTCTCCGGCTTCTGCGCATACCCACGGCAAGGTGAGGAAGGATGACCACGGAACACGAACGGATTGACTTCGACGTTCTCTTCGTCGGCGGCGGACCGGCCTGTCTGGCCGGCGCCATCCGGCTGATGCAGCTCGCCCAGGAAAACGGCAAAGAACTGGAAGTGGCCCTGATCGAAAAGGGAGCCGAAATCGGGGCCCACGCGGTCAGCGGGGCGATTCTGAACCCGGCGGCGCTCAAGGAGTTGCTGCCCGACCACATGGAAAAGGGCTGCCCGGTGGAAACCGCGGTCCGGGACGACGCCTTTTTCTACCTGACCGAGAACCGCCATTTCAAACTGCCCATGACGCCCAAATTCATGCGGAACCGCGGCAACTACGTGGTCAGCCTCTCCCGGCTCGCCCGCTGGATGGGGGAAATCGCCGAGGAAATGGGCGTCAACATCTTCCCCGGATTCGCCGGGACCGAGCTGCTCTTCGCCGAGGACGGAAAAACCGTGGCCGGCGTCCGCACCGGCGACAAGGGGCTGGACAAGGACGGCAAACCCAAGGGCAATTTCGAGCCGGGCTTCGACCTGGTGGCGGGCGTCACCATTCTGGGGGAAGGCGCGCGCGGCAGCCTCATGGGCCAGGCGGCGGGCCAACTGGGCCTGTACGACAACCGAATGCCCCAGGTCTTCGAAGTGGGCATCAAGGAGGTCATCCAGCTTCCCCAAGAAGGCTTCTTCGCCGCCAGCCCCTACAACGACATCCACCTGATGGGCTACCCGCTGGGCTTCAACACCCCGGGCGGCGGCTTCATCTACGAAATGGCCGAAAACCGGATCGCCATCGGCTATCTGGCGGCGCTCTGCTACGAACATCCGCTGCTGGACCCCTACGACGAATTCCTCCGCTTCAAACAGCACCCCTTCGTGGCGAACATTATCCGGGACGGAAAAGTGGTGGAGCAGGGGGCGCGGACCGTCTGCACCGGCGGTTATTTCACCATGCCCAAGCTGGCGGTGGACGGCGCCATGATGGTGGGCGGCGCGGCGGCCATGCAGAACACGCCGGGGCTCAAGGGCATCCACATCGCCATGAAATCGGGCATGCTGGCGGCGGAAACCGCCTTCGAGGCCGCGACGGCCGGCAAGACCGACGCCGAAACCTTGGCCGAATATCCCCGGCGGTTCGAGGAAAGCTGGGCCCGGGCCGAGATGTACGAAGGCCGGAATTTCGCCCAAGGGCTGGCCAAAAAGGGGCTGGCCAAGCTGATCCACCTGGGGGCCCAGTATGTCACGGGCGGGCGGGGGATTCGCGACGCCATGCCCACGGAACCGGACGCCGGCGCCCTGAAACCGGTCTCCGCCGTGGCGGAACTTCCGGAGGTGGACCCCAAATCGCTGGACGGAACCCTGTTCGTGGACAAGCTGACCGGCGTCTACCTGTCCAAGACGGTCCACCGGGAGGATCAGCCCTCCCACCTGATCGTCCACAACTTCGATTTGTGCGTGAACACCTGCCACCCCACCTACGGCAGCCCTTGCACGGAATTCTGCCCGGGCCAGGTGTACGAAATGGTCGAGACGGAAACCGCCGGACGGGAGTTGCGGCTGAATCCCTCCAACTGCCTCCACTGCAAAACCTGCGACATCAAAGACCCCTACGGCAACATCACCTGGACCTGCCCCGAGGGCGGCGAAGGGCCGAGCTACGGCGTGGTCTGAATCCGGCTTTCAGCGGCGGGCGGGACGGCGTTTCCCGCCCGCCGCTTTCCAAACCGGGACTCCGGCCCCCTCCGAATCGGTCGCCTTGGGCGACCCCAAACCGCCGTTCGAAGCCCCATCCCCCCTTTCTTCCGCTCCCGGCGCCGCGAAAATCCAGGCAGGCCCTTTTCCGCCGCTCCAAACCATTGACACGCCGATCCAAAATCGTTATTAATCCGCCGTTTACTCGACATTCATGAAAAATTCCCCATCACCGGGTGAAATCATCCCGTCCGGGATGTGAAATCGTACCGGAACCCGTTGTCGAAAAATTGAACTCGCTTGTCTCGCAAGGGCGAAGCGTTGGAGATGATATGCGATCGTATGCTTGCCTGATCGCGATTTATCTGACCGTCTGCGGGAGCCTGGGCGCGCATTTCGCGTTGCCTCGGGACGAGTCCCGCGTGGTCACCCTTTTGACCCACGACAGCTTCGACATCCGTCCGGAGCTGATCAGCGAATTTGAGCGGAAACACGACGCCAGCGTCCGCTTCCTCAAGGCCGGCGACGCCAAAGCGGTGCTGGAACACGCCCTCAACCACGCCGGCCGCCCGGTGGCGGACGTCCTGTTCGGCGTGGACAACGCCCACATGGCCCGGGCGCTGGGCGCCGGAATCTTCGCGCCCTATCGATCGCCGGAGCTGGACGCGATTCCGAAACAATTCCAACTGGACCCCCAAAACCGCCTGCTTCCGGTGGGCTTCGGCGACGTGACCGTGGTCTACGATCGAAACTGGTTCGCGGATCGGGGGCTGAAGCCGCCCTGCGAGCTGTCGGATCTGACCCGCCCGGAATACCTGGGCCTGACGGTGGTTCCCGATCCGGCCGTCTCTTCCCCCGGATTCGCCTTTCTTCTCGCCACCGTGGCCCGGTTCGGCGATCCGGCCTATCTGGATTTTTGGCGGGGTCTTCGGGACAACGCCGTACACATCGCCCGCGGCTGGCGAGAGGCCTACTGGGGCCATTTTTCGGCCACCGGCCGGGGCGACCGGCCAATTTTGATCGGCTACGGCGCCAGCCCGGCGGCCCCCCCCGGCGTGGCGGTCATGGGCGGCGACCAGATGTCCTTCCGGCAGATCGAATTCGCCGGCGTCCTTCGGAACGCGGGAAATCCGGAACTGGCCCGTCGCCTGGCGGACTTCATGCTGAGCCATCGTTTCCAGGCGGACATTCCCCGACAAATGTACGTGTTCCCGGTTCGAAACACCGTGGACCTCCCCCCGGAATTCCAACGCCAGGCCGGACGAACCGAGGCGACCGCGACGCTTCCGCCGGAGAAAATCGAGAAAAATCGGGAAGCCTGGCTGGACGCCTGGCGGGAGGCGATTCTTTAGGCGAAACGCCGTTCCCCTTGGCGATTCAAACGGACGGCGGCGCTGGATTGGCCAAGGGCGTATGCGATACGGCCCCCGCATGGAAAGTCCGTCCTTGACCAGGGCGTCCATCTTGGCCATGCGTCGCCGGCCCCTTTTTGGGGATGGATGAACGGCGTCGCTCTTGACCGCGCCTTCCTTCGCTCCGAGACGTTCTGCGATTTGCGGAAATATCCATGCCGGCCCGGGAAACGGCAATTTGCGCCCGTCGATTCGGGGCCCGGACGGGCCAAAAAAACGAACCGGCCGCTTCGTTGGAAGCCGACCGGTTCGCGGAGAATTGCCGAGAAAGCGGGTCAGGGCGCGGCGGAGGAAATGATGGCCGCTTCCGGAAGCTCAATCCGTACGCCGGACTCGGAAGGCGCCACCCGAGGCCGGGCCGCCACCGCGTCCGAAAAGTCGACGACCACCCGGTAATGGTCCGGGTGGCGCCCCATGCGGACCCGGGCCACCCCTTTCCGGTCCACCGGAATTTCCTTCCGTTCCGGTCCCCGCCAGTCTCCCGCCAGGTCAACCACCAGCCGGTTCGGGCCTTCCAGCGCGAACACCTTGAAATTCTCCACCGGTCCGTCGGCCACCAAGTCCACGGCGAGGGCGTCCTTCGCGTCGTCGATGTCGATTCGGCGCAAAACCCGTTCGCCGGATTTGGCCGTTCTCGCGGCGGGGTCGCCCCCGGTTTCCCCGGGCGCCCGACTCAAGCCTTCCGGCACTTCCAAGGCGCCGCCGTTGGAAACCACCACCAGCACCCGGCGATTTTTCCTTCTGCCGGCCTCGGCGCCGTTGTCGGCGATGGGCTGGGTCAGGCCGTAGCCTCGGGCCTGAAGCCGTACCGGATCAATGTCGAAATTTTCCTCCAGATATTCCTTCACCGCCCTTGCCCGCCGCCAGGACAGCTCGAAATTGTAGCTTGCGCTGCCCAGGTTGCAGGTGTGCCCCTCCACCACCGCGTGGGTTTCGGGATACTCGGCCATGAACCGCCCCAGCTTGTCCAGCTTGGGCCGGTCCTCCGGCCGAATGCCGGCGGAATCCAGGCCAAACTGGAGCTTCATGTCGATGGACAGTTTTTCCCCGTTTTCGGGCGGCCGACCGCCGAATTCGCCGATCTCCACGGGCCGGACGGTCACCTCGCCCGGCGCCTTCTCCTCGGCCACCAGAATCGGCTTGGGCCGAATGGGGGCGACGGCCGCAGGGGCGGGGGGCGCCGCTTTGGGCTGGGCGCCGAAATTGAAGTGGAGCCCCACCGTGGCGGAAAAATTGTTGTGGGAATCCTCGACCCCGTAAATGTGTCGGGCGTCGCCCCGAAAGGCGATGTTGTCGGTGAGATAATATTTGACGCCGGCCCCGTAGTTGAGCGTGGCGTACTCCTCGTCGGATCGGTTTTCGCCTCGCAACCAGACGCCCCCCGCGCCCGCGGCCAAGTATGGCGCCAGCTTGGCCTTGGGCCGAAAGTGATACAGGGCCTCGCCGCGGAGCATGTAGGCGGTGGCGTTGTCCTCGGCGCAGCAACATTCGTCCTCGTTAAAATACTTGTGATCGAAATGGCCCACCCCGCCCACGATCTCGGCGGCGAGCCGGTCGGTGAAATTGTACCCCACGCCCAAGGTGCCCACCGCGTCCATTTCCAGGTCCTGCCGATGGTCGAACACGTAAACGCCGCCCTGGGTGCTGAAGCTGCCGGCGCCCGCCCGTTCCTCGGCGGTCGCCGCGGCCGGCAACAGCGCCAAAACAAACGCCGGAACGACCAACCCGTTCAAAAACCTCGATTTCCTTCGAATTTTCATCCCTGTTCTCCCCTGGACCATTTTGGCCCGAAGCGGGCCGCCCGGAAGGACGGCCCGGATTGGTCGCTTCGTTACCGCTCCATCCATCGCCGGAATATGCGAATCGCCGACATCCCGGAAGAATCCTCCGAAATCGACCGGAGAAAACATCCGCCGCCGCCGCCGCAATCGGCCTCGACGCAAGGCGGCTCGGCGACAACGATTGACCGGGACGACGATCCAATGGCTCCGTTGGCGTCGGTGACGGCCAGGGAGACGGTGTAAGTGCCGGGATCGGGAAAAGTGAAGGCGGGATTGGGTTCGGCACGGGTTCCGAGGTCGCCGAAATTCCAGAGCCATTCCGTTATCGCCGCGTCTCCGGGGGTGGATTCGTCCGTGAACCGAACCGGTTCGCCCGCGACGGGAGCGGCCGGGGAGAAGGTGAAACCAGGCACCGGCGCTTGGGTGTCGTTCACGGTGACGGACACGGTATCGGAATCGGTTCGACCGAGGGAATCGGTCACCGACAACGAAAAGACAAACACCTGGCCGACGGGTCCCACATCGGGCGCGACGAAGGTCGGGGAGGCGGTGTCGGCGCCGGTCAGCGCCACGGCCGGCTCGCCCGCCACCTGCATCCAGGAGTAGGAAAGAAACCCGTCCGGAAGGGGCGTGGCGGAGGCCCCGCCGCTTAACGAAACGGTCTCGCCTTCGGCGACGCTCTGGTCGGGTCCGGCATCGGCAACGGGGACGGCGGCCGCAACGTTTACCGAAAAGGGATTCAAGGCGCTTCCGGAAAACCCCTGGGCCATCTGGGTATCTTGGGCACGGAGATAATATTCCACTCCCTCAACAGTCACCGCCGTTCCAGGAATCTGGCCGGTCCAATCGGCGCCTTCTCCCGGCGTCATGGGCTCGTCTTCGTATGGCCCATCGGGATCTCCGCCTTGGGTTCGATAAAACAGCGTCATGGAAACCACCGAATCGCCCGCGTCCGGATCGGCGGCGGTGGCCGAAATGGCGATGGACTGGCCTTCCATGGCGGTGGTCGCCGGGGCGTGAATCACCTCCGGAGGCCGGTTTTCCGCCGTCGTCCCCACGTCGTAGCTCCCCTCGCCGGAAATGCCGTCCGCGGTGACGGTGACGAAACGCTCCGTTCCGTCGAAGGCGGGATTGTGGCTGGTGTAGCATAGGCGATACTGGCTGCGAATGGTATCCGCGACGTCTTGGTATATCTGCGTCATGTCGGCGGCGGTGGGCGCGGCCGCGTAGGTCCCGCCGGTTTCCTGGGCGATCTGGATCAATTGATCTTCGGCCGGGCTTCCCGGGTCCAGCGCCAACCCGATCGTGTACACCGGCGTGCCGGCCGCCTGGGCCTTTTGGATGACCGCGTCCATGGAATACCGGCAGTCGGCGTTGGACTGGCCGTCGGTAAAAACAATCACGCCTTTGGGGGAGGAAGCCCCTTCGAGCGTGTCCAACGCGTCGCCGATGCCGTCGAACAGCGCCGTCAGCCTGATGGGCGCCAGCCCATTTATTCCCGCCGCGAGATCGGGCGTCCCGTCGCCGTCCCCATCGGTTCCAACCGTCGTCAGAGGAACGACGACCCCGCCCTCGTCACAGCCCGAAAAAGAGACCAGAGAGCCGCGGTCGGCGGGATCGGTCGCCGCCAAAAAGTCGGTCGCCGCGACCTTGGCGTCGGGAAGCCGGTTGTTAAAATTCATGCTTTGGCTGACATCGAACGTCATGGCGAAAGAAACGCCGTTCCCGCCGGAAACCACCTCTTCGAAACAGGTCAAGCCCTGCTCCGCGGGGACGCCTTCCAGCTCGGACTGTTCCAGCACGGAAAAATCGGCCTCGGTCAACCCGGTCACGGGAAGCCCGTTGGCGTCCAGGACCGTGGCCAGAACCTCGATGTCGGGAAAATCCGCGCTGACCACCGAAATCCGAACCGCGGATTCGGCGGGCTCGCCCTGCCGCAGCCGAAAACCGGTCTCCAGCCCGGCCCGGGATTTTTCGGTGGGGAAAACGTAGCCTTCCCCCTCGAAATAGACGGGGTCGGCCGCGCCCAAGGGCAAAACCGGTACGGTCGCCGCCAGAAAAAGAATGACAAGATAGCCCAATAATTTTTTCATCCCGCCTCCTTCGGATGGGTGGAAAAAAGCCGGAAAACCTCAATGGTCTTCCGGCGGTCAGTCCCGAAAGCGTTCCTTGATTTCCAGCCAGGCTTTTTCCTGGCGCTGAAAGGCGTCGATAAGTTTGGGATCGAAATGGTCGCCGGCCCCTTCCAGAAGAATGGATCGGGCCTTTTCGTGGGAGAACGCCGCCTTGTAGCAACGCTCGCTGGTCAGGGCGTCGTAAACGTCCGCCACGGCCATGATCCGGGCGGGCATGGGGATGGCCTCCCCCCTTAGCCCTTCGGGATAGCCGTTTCCGTCCCAGCGTTCATGATGGTACATGGCGATCTGGTGGGCGAACCACAGATATGGGGAGCCGGTTTTATCGTAGATTTTCCGCAACAGGTTGCCGCCGATGGTCGCATGGGTTTTCATGATTTCCCATTCCTCGGCGGTCAGCTTGCCCGGCTTGTGCAGAATCCGGTCGGGAATCGCCACCTTCCCGATGTCGTGAAGGGGGCTGACCAGGGAGATTTCCTCGGCCCCGCTTCTGGTCAGCTCGTACTCCGGATAATGGTCCGCCACGTCCCGGGCCAAAATGCGGGTGTAATGGGAAACCCGCTTGAGATGATAGCCGGTTTCCTCGCTTCGGAACTCGGAAAGCTCCGCCATGGAAAGGATCAACTCTTCCTGTCCCTCCAGGCGAAGCACCCGCAGTCCGCTTTGCAGCCGCAGCCGCAGCTCGTCGGGAAATATCGGTTTGTTGAGATAATCGTCCGCGCCGGCGGAGAGCGCCTGAATTAGCGACTTCCGGTCCTCCATGGAGGTCATCACGATCACGTAGATATAGCGAAGTCCCCGGCGGCGCACCCGTTCGATTAGCTCGAAGCCGTCCATTTCGGGCATGAGCAGGTCGGTCACCAAAAACCGGATGTCGTTATCCTCGGCCAGACGCTCCAGCGCCTCCACGCCGTTGCCGGCTTCCCAGACCGTCAGGCCGGTCCCCTCCAGGTGGGTGCGCAAAATAAACCGCTGGCTGCGGTCGTCGTCCACCACCAGGACGGACGGCATCTTTCCAATCAGTTCCACGAACCGGTCTCCTCGGCCCAATTGCGGACGCCCTCGCGCGCGGCGAACCGTTTTCGGTCGCGCCTGGTCATTGAAAAAGGTCCTGAATCCGTTCGATTTCACCGCCGGCCACATGCACGGGCCGGCCCTCGATGATGCCGCCCACGTTGCGGAAGGCCCTGCCGATGTGCATCCCTCCGCCGTCGATGGCGAAGCTCCGGATTTCCTTGTCGTGACGAGACCCCCGCATTTTGAGGACGGTGAGCCCGCGGTGCATCTCGCCGAACAGCTCCACGTACCGCAGCAGGATGATGGCGTCGGTGATGGTGGAAATATGGGCTTCGGTAATGGAGACGCCGCCGAGAAGCGCGGGCGTGGTGGCGGTGAACATGGCGGCGATCCCCCGCTGCTTGAGGAAGCCGGTCAGGCCAATCATAAATTCCCGGAATCGCTTGACGTTGGCCACCCGCTCCAGGGCCGAAAGGCTGTCCACCGCGATGCGGTGGGGCCGAAATTCGGCGATGGCCGCCTGAATCCAGAGAAAATGTTCTTCCATGGATGCCGATTCCGGGTATGCGCAGATCACCTTTAGGCGCCCGTCGCCCCGAAGTTTGGCGAAATCGTAGCCCCACCCGGCCGCGTTCCGGAAAATCTGTTCCGGCCCCTCCTCGAAGGCCACCAGCAACGCCCGCTCCTCGGTTTCGGCGGCGGCGGACATGAACTCGGTGACCATCAGGGTTTTTCCGGTTCCCGTGGCCCCGGACACCAGGATGGCGGCGTCGCTGTAAAAGCCGTCTCCGCACATCCGATCCAATTCCTCGTTCCCCGAACTGATGCGTTCGGACGGCGAGCCGTGGTCCAGGGCGGCCTGGCAGAGCGGCACCACCACGATGCCCTCGCCGCCGGAAATGGTGTAGGGCGCCTCCCCCCGATCATGGTCCGCCCCGCGAAATTTGAGAATCTCGATGGTTCGGAGCCGCCGTTCCTCCTCCAACAGGTTCCGCATCACCACCACGTTGTCGGAGACGAACTCCTCCACTCCGTATCGGGAAATTTCGCCATAGTCCTCGGTCCGTTCCGAGGTGACCAGGGAGGTGACGCCCATCTCCTTCAGCGTGGCGCCGATGCGGAACAATTCATTGCGCACCAGAGCCGGATTTTCATACCGGCTGAACAGGGCCCCCAGGGAGTCCATGGTCACCCGGCGGGCGTCGATGGTTCTCACGGCGTAGGTGATCCGGGCCAGGAGGGCGCCCAGGTCGTACCCGCCGCTGAAAAGGGTTTCGTCGCCCAGGTCCGGCGATCCGTCCACGAAACGCAGCTTGCCCTCGGTTTCCCAGCCGTCCAGGTCCCAGCCGAAGCCGAGCACGTTCCGGCGGATGTCCGCGGGCGCCTCTTCGAAGGTGACGAAGACCCCGGTTTCCCCCGTGCTCCGAATGCCCTGGGCCAGGAACTGCACCGCGAAAATCGTCTTGCCGCAACCGGCGGTGCCGGACAAGAGGGTGGTGCGACGTTTGGGCAGCCCGCCGCGGGAGAGTTCGTCAAAACCGGCAATGCCGGTGGGGAGTTTTTCGATCGTATTTCCGTGCACGTTATTCGTCCTCCGAAGGCCGGCCGCCGCCCGGAATATCCAGCCCGGCGCGCACCTGGGTTTCATCCGACAGGTCGCCCACGACCCGGCGAACCGGCTGGGGCATCACCCGGACCAGGGTCGGGGTCGCCATGATCCGTTCCTCCTCGGCCAGATGCGGCCGCTCCAAAATGTCCACCACCAACAACTCGTACCGACCCGCCAGCTCCCGGTCGCACAGGCGCCGGAGGTTGGCGATGGCCCGTTCCGATCGGGTGGTTCGTCCGGTGACGAACAGCTTCAGCAGATATTCTTTCACGGGGCCTTCCCCTTTTCCGGATGGTCCGCCGGTCTTTCGTTGCTTCGTTGGCGATAGCAATCGGCCAGGTATCCCAGCAGCCGCATCAGGAGCATCCGCCCCTCGGTCAGGCAGGCCCGGCCCTTTTCTGGATTTTCCCGTCGGGTCCGCTCCTGGATTACCGCGGCGTGCAAATTGACCACGTCCCTTGCCCGGGCGCCCAAGGCGCAAAGCCGTTCGCTGATTTCCCGGGCGCCGAGCGCCAGGTCCGACTCCGTTCGAAAAAGCTGGGTTTCCAGGGCGTCGGAAAGCAGTCGGTCGTAGGCCCGAACCAGGGACCGATGGACGTCCGGGGCGCGACGCTCCAGGGGACCTTCGTCGGCCAGTTCCAGCGATTCCCGGGGGGCGAGCCGCTCCAGCTCCCGAAGTTCTCGCTCCCGTCGCTCCCGCTGGCGGGCCGCCTCCAGCCGAACCTTGAGCTGGTGGCGCTCCACGGCGTACCGGATCGCCCGCAACAGGGTGTCGTCACCGAACCGCCCCTTGACCAAGTAGTCCTGGGCGCCGGCCCGAACCGCCTCGATGGCGGTCTCTTCGTCGTCGGTGCCGGTCAGCACCACCACCGGCAGATCGGGCCGGGCGTCCCGCAGTCGCCGCAGGGTTTCCAAACCGCCCACGTCGGGCAGCGAAAGGTCCAGCAGCACCAGGGAACAATCCTCCTTCAGGAGCCGCCGGACGCCCGCGTCCAGCCGGCTTTCATGGACCAGAGAGATGGAAGGATCGGTCGCCTGGGCCAGCGCCTCCCCCAGAATCAGCAGGTCGTCGGGATCGTCCTCGATCAGAACCACCCGAAGCGTTTCCGGCTTCGGTCGCGCCCCGAAAGAATCTTCGGAGGGTTGGCGGAAATCGGCTGGGGTCATCGATGAAATCCATATCGCGCGGAAGGGGTTTCACAAGCCGGCCTACCCTCGACGCAGACCGAAAAAGGCTCCCTGCGGATCCAAACCTCCGGGGCGGCAGAATCGGCCGCGGGCGGAGGCGAGCGACCGTTCCGGCGACGTCTCCGGTTTGGCCCGCCGATCCCCGTCACTGGCTTTGCCACCGTCGCACCTCCTCCCCCAGCCGTTCGCAAGCCTCGGCCAGGCGGCGCACCGCCCGGGCCGCGCCGTCGGGATCGCCTTCGGCGGCCCGCCGCTCGGCCTCGGCGGCCACGTCCCGAAGCCGGGGCGCGGAGATATTGGCCGCCATCCCCTTGACCGCGTGGGCCTCGGACCGGATTTTTTCCAGATCGCCCGTCGCCATGGCTTCGATCAGCCGGTCCCGCTGGACCGGCATCCGGTCCAGAAAGACGCCGACCAGCTCTCGACAGAGGGTTTCGTTGCCGCCCACCCGACGCACGAACTCCGGCCAGTCGAAAATCGTGGCGTCGGGCGGCGCGGCGACCACCCGCCCGCCCGGGTCGGACGGGTCGGACGGGTCGGCGGGCTTTTCGTTCTTCGGGGGTAAATGGCGCATGATGGCCTCCCGCAGTTCAGCGGCTCGTATGGGTTTGGTCAGGTATCCGTCCATGCCGGCCTCGCCGGCCCGATCCCGGTATTCCCCGAAGGCGTGGGCGGTCAAGGCGATGACGGGAAGATTCCGGGCCGATTCGCCGGCGTCCCCGGCCCGGATTCGGCGGGTGGCGGCGTAGCCGTCCATGCCGGCCATCTCCAGGTCCATGAGCACCAGGTCCACGGGAATGGTCCGCAGCCGGGAAAGGGCCTCCCCGCCGTCCCGCACCGAAATCACCGAATGACCAAGCTGTTCCAGCATGATCCGGGCCAGCTTCCGGTTCAGTTCGTTGTCTTCGGCCACCAGCACGCGCAGTTTGGGCAATTCGCCGCCATCCCGGGCCGGCGTCTCCGAAACCGGGAGCCGGCGGGGATCCCCCGCCTGGAATCCCGCGGTGAAACGGAAGACGCTGCCCCGGCCGGGGACGCTTTCCACCCAAATTCGGCCGCCCATCATCTCCACCAGGTGACGGCAGATGGAAAGGCCCAGGCCGGCGCCCCGCTCGGAAATCCCGGGCGCGTCTCCCTGGGCGAACCGATCGAAAATGCGGGACTGCTGTTCCGGCGGAACGCCCACGCCGGTGTCGGTCACCCGGAATTCCAGCCGGATTTCCGAACCCGTCGCCGGTTCGGAAGACGCGGGGGCCACCCCGATTTCCACCCCGCCCTCTTCGGTGAATTTCACGGCGTTCCCGGCCAGGTTCAGCAGAATCTGCCGCAGCCGCACCGGGTCTCCGCGCAGGCAACCGGGAACGGCCGGGTCCACCCGGGTCTTCAGGGTCAGCCCCGCGCCTTCGGCCTGAACCCGCAAGGGGCGGACGGCGGACTGGATGGCCGTTTCCACGTCGAAGTCCACCACGTCCAGGGTCAGCTTCCCCGCCTCGATTTTGGAGAGATCCAGAATGTCGTTGATCAAGGCCAGCAGATGGTCTCCGGCGTCCCTCACGGTTTCCACGTATTCCCGCTGATTGGCCTTCAAGTCCGTCTGGCCCAGCACGTCCGTCATCCCGATGATGGCGTTCATGGGCGTCCGGATCTCGTGGCTCATCCGGGCCAGGAAATCGCTTTTGGCCCGGTTGGCGGTCTCCGCCGCCTCCTTGGCCTCGGCCAGCTCCCGCTCCATCCGTTTGCGCTTGGTAATGTCGATGACGTAGGTGACTTTTTTGGGTCGCCCGTCCGCGCCGAGGATCCGGGCGGCGTCGGCCAGAATCGTCAGATGGCCGCCATGGCGGGGAACCACCTCCCATTCCCCCCGGATACTGGTTTCCCCTCCGGTGGCGATGAATTCGTCGTGGAGATCGGTCAGCAGCTTCCGCTCGGGCTCGGGAACGATCATGGTGAAATGGTTTCCGATCAGCTCCGAGGATTTGTACTGGTAAAGGCGGCGAAAGGACGGATTGACGAACTCGAACCGGCCGAATTCGTCGGTGACGCAGATGCCGATGGGCGTTTTTTCGATGACGTGGCGGGTCCGCCGTTCGCCGTCCCGCAGGGCCCGCTGAAGACGGGCCCGTTCGATGGCGTAGCGGATCGACCGCTCCAGGGCGTCGCTGTCCAGCCGAGCCTTCACCAGAAAATCGGCGGCGCCGGCCGTCATGGCCCGCATGTCGGTTTCCCGATCGCCCTGACCGGTCAGAATGATCATCGGCGTGTGGACGCCCCGGAAGACCGCCGCCCGCAACAGATCCAGTCCGTCGTATTGGCCGAGGCGGAAATCGATCAGACAAACATCGTAAGGATTCGAACAAAGAAGGTCGAGCCCTTTTTCAAATGCGGCCGCCCAGTCAATTCGGTACCGGACGAACGGGACCTCGTCGAGCATCTCCCGGGTCAGCAGGTAGTCGTCCTCGTCGTCCTCGATGAGCAGCACCCGGACATCCCGGTCGGTTTCCAACCCGTCAACATTCATAATTTGTTCCGCACCGCGATCCGGGCGGTCAGTCCACCCGGGGAAGTTCCACGATTTCGAACCAGTAACTGCTGATGGTCCGAACCACGTTCAAGAGAGATTCGAAAGTCACCGGCTTGGTGATAAAGCTGTTGGCGCCCAGATCGTAGGAGCGCAGGATGTCCTCCTCGGCCTTGGAGGTGGTGAGAATGACGATGGGAATCCGCCGCAGGTCCGGATCGGTCTTGATTTCCCCCAGCGCCTCGCGCCCGTCCTTCCGGGGCATGTTCAGGTCCAGAAGAATGACGCCCGGTCGGGGAGAGCGGGCGGGGTCGGCGAAATCCCCCCGGCGAAACAGGTAGTCCATCAATTCCTCTCCGTCGTGGACGAAAAAGAGTCGGTTGGCCAGCCGGCTTTCCTCGAAAGCCTCCCGGGCCATCAGGCGGTCGTCGGGATCGTCGTCGGCCATGAGAATCGTTACGGGGCGGGGATTTTGTTCCGGTTTCATGATTCGGCCCTTCCGGTTGGGGTGTGGACGGGCAGGCGGATTTCGAAGGCGGCCCCTTCGCCCGGACGACTTTTCGCCGTCAAGAGGCCGCCGTGGCGTTCCACGATTTTCCGACAGATGGCCAGACCGATGCCGCTGCCTTCGTATTCGCCCCGACCGTGCAGCCGCTGAAAAGGCTGAAAAATCCGCTCCGCCTGGGATTCTTCGAAGCCGATGCCGTTGTCGGAAACTCGAATGCGCCAGGCCGGCGGCGGGTCTCCCGGATCGGGCGACGCGGCGATCCGCACTTCCGGCGGAACGTCTTTTCGATGAAACTTGAGGGCGTTGCCGATCAGATTGGCGAACACCTGGCGAATCTGGGCCGGGTCCGCGGAAAGGCGAGGCAACGGGTCGGCGGTCACGCGGCCGCCGGTCCGCTCGATCTGGAGTTCCAGGTCCGAGAGCACCTCGGCGAGAAGTCCGTCCAGATCGGTTTCAACGAAGGCCCGTCCCCGGGTGGAAACCCGGGAAAGGGTCAGCAGTTCGTTGACCATGGTCTGCATCCGCTCGGCGGCGGAGCGCATCCGCTCCAGATAGTCCCTTCCCCGGTCCTCCAGCACATGGCCGTATTTGGTCTCCAGCCGATCGCCGAAGGCCCGAACTTTTCGCAGCGGCTCCTGGAGATCGTGGGAGGCGATGTAGGCGAACTGCTCCAGATCGGCGTTGGAGCGGGCCAGCGCCTCGGAGCGTCTTCTCAGCCGGGCTTCGGCCCGGCGGCGCTCCCCCACCTCCAGGGCCAGCCGATTGTTGATTTCGGTCAGCTCCGCGGTGCGCCGCTCCACCAACTCTTCCAGATGATTCCGGTGGCTTTCCAAATCCGCTTCACGGATCTTTTGCTCGGTGATGTCCCGGGCGGCGCCATAGATTCGCCCCTCCGCGGGGCGGGGCTCGGCGTTCCAGGAAAGCCAGCGCCAGCCGCCGCCCCGGTGGCGGTGGCGGAGTTCCAACTCCGAAAGCGGTCGCCCGCCCTTCAGCCGTTTCAGCGCCGCGTCGCCGGCTTCGCGGTCTTCGGGATGGATGAGTTCGGACCAGGGCCTCCCGACGAGTTCTTCGGCGGTCCAGCCCAGAATCCAGGACCAGGCGGGATTCGCCTGCCGAAATCTTCCCTCCAGATCGCAGACGGCGAAGAGATCCGAGGAAAGATTGAACAGCCAGTCCCGCTCCGCCTCGGCCATTTTGATTTCATCGATGTCCTGAACGGCGCCGGCCACCCGCAGGGGCCGGCCGTCGACGTCCCGGGCCACCACGCGTCCCCGATCCCGAAGCCACTTCCATCCGCCGTCCCGGGTCCGAAGCCGATAGCGAACATCGTACATCGGCCGTCTTCCGTCCAAATGCTCCCGCATGGCGGTCTTGGCCGCGTCGGCGTCTTCCGGATGAATCAGGTCGATGAACGCGTCCGCGGTGGGCGCGACGTCCCCGGGCGCGAAGCCCAGCATTTCCAGCTTCCGGGGGCTGAAATCCACCGTTCCGGTTTCCAGGTTCCAATCCCACCAGGCCAGCCCGGCCGCCCGGAGGACCAGGTCCAGCCGTTCCCGGAGGCGTGCGGGTTCCGTCTCCGGGGCGGTTGCGGGAGAAGCCGGGGAATCTTCGCTCGGCGCATGAAATGCGGGAGGCGTCATGGGCGCTTTCAATCGGGTTGGCGTTGGTTCTCGCGGAAAAAATGGATATCCGGCGGACGGGGAACTGTATCAATCCGGTTCCAGCGCCTCAAGAAAAATATCCAGTTCTTTCTTCAGCCGGGCCACTTCTTCTTCCAGCGTCTGGAATTCCCGGGCGGCGTGGGTCAGGTCTTCGGACCGGCCCAACCGCTCCAGCCGCAAGGAGGCCTCCGCCACCGGGCCGGCGGAAAGGTTGAGGCTCATGCCCTTGAGGGCATGGGCCGATTCTTTTAATTTCCGGGCGTCGGCGGCTTCCACGGCCCGTCGCACCTTTTCGACCAGTTCCGGGCAGTTCTGGCGATACAGCCGGATCAGCTCCCGGGCGATCCGGGGCAGGCCGCCCACGATGTCCAAAAGGCCCTCCCGGTCCAGCGGGGGCTCGCCGCTTTTTGGGGCGGGGGACGGCGCCGAAGAAGCCGAGGCGGCCCGGGACGGAGAAAGGCCCGCCAGCACGCGGAACAAATCTTCCCGGCGAATGGGCTTGGGGATGAACCCGTCCATGCCGGCGGCGATGCATTGCTCCCGCTCGCCGTTAAGCACACGCGCGCCCAGGGCGTACACCGGGACACGCGATCCCCGGTCCGACTCCCAAGTCCGCAGGCGGCGGGTGGCTTCCAGCCCGTCCATGCCGGGCATCTGGATGTCCATGAGCACCAGGTCGTAGGCGGCCTCGCCCAGCCGTTCCAATGCCGCCTTCCCGTCGGATGCGATGTCCACGGCGTGCCCCCGGGGAACCAGCAGGCTTTCCACCAGCTTTTGGTTCATGGGGTTGTCTTCCGCCAGAAGAATTCGCAAGGGACCTGCGTCTTCGGGAACATCGACCGGCGCCGCCGCGTCGGTGGAGTCGGCGCCGGAAGGGGCGAGGGCCTCGCCCCGGACGGTGAAGACGAAGGTCGCCCCCTCTCCCAGGCGGCTTTCCACCGTCAACTCGCCGCCCATGGCCGCCACCAGTTCCCGGGAAATGGTCGCGCCCAGCCCGGCGCCCTCGAAACGTCGGTGGTCGGCGTCGTCCCCCCGGGAAAAGGCGTCGAAGACCCGGTCCAGTTGATCCGCCGGAATGCCCGGTCCGGTATCGCAAACGGCGAACCGAAGCGCGGTCCAACCCTCCGGATTGGATTTGGCCTCGGCGTCCGGGCCGGCGGTCACCGTCACGCCGCCGGTCCGGGTGAATTTGAGGGCGTTTTCCACCAAATTATTCAGCACTTGGCGAAGTCGACGAGGGGCGCCCCGGAAGCGCTCGGGCAGATCGGGGGCCAAAACGGTTCGCAGGCCCAGCCCTTTCTTTCGCGCCCGGGGCTCCAGGGCGCGCGCCACGTCGGCGACCAGCCGGGCCGGATCAAACTCGGCGATTTCCAGCGCCAGTTGTCCCGCCTCGATTTTGGACAGATCCAGGATATCGTCCAGCAGGGCCCGCAGATCTTCGGCGGAAGTCCGCGCGGTTTCCAGCATGTCCCGGGGACGGGGCGACAGTTCGTCGTCCAGGGCCAGTTCGATCATGCCGATGACCGTGTTCATGGGCTTTCGAATTTCGTGGCTCATTTTGGCCAGAAAATGGCTTTTGGCCCGGCCGGCCTTTTCGGCGGCCCGGCGCGCCGCCTTCAGCTCGACTTCCCGGGCTTTTTGATCGGTGATGTTGACGGCGTAGTGGAGAAACAGCGACTCGTCCACCGGAAC
>JBKHDD010000030.1:0-35043 GCA_046541515.1 Desulfococcaceae bacterium | reverse complement strand
GGCTGGGCGAGGCCAACTGCCTGCAATCCCAAGGACTGTTGGTTTTGATCGAAGGAAAGCCGGTGGAAGCGTTCAGAAAGTTTCTGGAAGTCCGGGCGATTTTCGAATCCATCCAAGATGGGCTGGGCCAACAAGCCGCCCTCGGCTACCTCGCCCGCACCGCAAACGCCGCGAACGCGGCGGATCAGGCCCTGCTGCTGGCCGAAGCCTCGCTGGACATCGGCCGCAAAATCGGCGACCGGTTCGGCCAGTCCATCACCCTGCAATTGCAGCTTGGAATCTGGCAAAACGCCAATGAAATCATGCCCTTTCTGGCGGTCCTGATGCTCCTACGGGACCTTCTCGCCCAAATCGGCAATCCCCGACAAGCTGCCCAATACGCCGCCGCCCTGGAGCAAATCCAATCCCAGCTTCCGCCGGAAGCCTTCCAGGCCGTCGAGGCCGACCCCGAATCCATCCGCTCCGCCGCCATCGCCGAAGCCCGTGAACGCTTCGCCAAAACCGGCCGCGACCTGCTCGACCCCCCGCCCGAACCGGAATAATCCCCCCTCACGCCCACGGCTCCCGTTGCCGCCCATACCAATACGTCTCCGCCACCCGATCCATCCACCCCTTTCCCAAAATCGACCCCACCGCCCACTTGAACGCCAAATCGAAATAGTGCCAATCCCCGTGCTTGTCGAATTTCCGGGTGGAGGCCATCGCCTTGGCCGAGGTTAGCCGCGCCAGCCGCCGCCCGCCACGCCGTCCAAGGGCCGCCAAATCGGTCAAAAAGGCGATGTCCTCCGCAAAGGCATGGGATTCCCGGTATCCGCCCACCGCCTCGAAATCCTCCCGCCGGCAAAACACCGCGCCGGAATCGAATTTTGTCAGCCACAGCAACGGCCACGCCACCGCAATGGTCATCGCCAACCCCATGGAATTCCGCTCCAGCCGCACCCCGGTCGCTCCGCCGACAACCCGCCCGGAGCGAACTGCGGCGTCAATCACATTGAATGTTTCCGGATGAATCCACCCGTCGGCGTCCGTGAACACGAACACCTCCCCCCGCGCCGCCTTCGCCCCGGCGTTGCGCACCGCCGCGATGTTCCGTTTTTCCTCCGTCGCCACCCGGCAACCCATCCGCCGGGCGATCTCCGCCGTCTCGTCCTCGGATCGGTTGTCCGCCACCACGATCTCGATCTCGTTCACGCCGTCCCGATACCGCCGTCGGGCCAAATGGGCCGACCGCAGCAGGCGCGGCAAAAACGCCGCCTCGTTGTAGGCGGGGACGATCAGCGAAAAACGGGGGTGAACCATGTGGTTTCCTCGATAAACGATTGTGGTGGGGCGAGAATTGGATTACGATTTTCGACACATTCCCCTCGCCGGGAATGATGCCTCCGCGTTATGTGGTCCGGATTATGCCAGCCGGCATTTGCCCCTTCGACCGAAAACTTTGAAAAAGGGAGTGTGAAATGGATACCGTGAAAGCCCAAGCCAAACAAATATTGGATCATCTGCCCGATGAAGCCACCTGGGAAGACCTGATGCAACAGATTTATGTTCGGCAGATGATTGAGGCGGGAATCCGGGACGCCGACGCCGGAAGGGTCCAGGATGTCGGCGAAGTCCGGCGGGCATTTGGACTTCCCGAATGAAAGTCGTCTGGACCGAGAATGCCGTCCGCCCACGCGCGGCCGGCCCGACCGGCCACTGCGGCGAACGACCCGCAACCATTTGACATCCCGCCCCTCAATGCCGATTATTTCCCAATACCTTTTCTGGAGAGATCATGCTTGTCAAACTGTTTCTCGCGTTTACCCTGATCCCGGCGCTGGAGATTTTTCTCTTCATCGAGATCGGGAAATCCATCGGAACATTGAACACCTTCGCTCTTGTCATCCTCAGCGGCTTCGCCGGGGCCTGGCTCGCCAAAATGCAGGGACTGGAAACCATGATGCGGGTTCGCCGAAACCTCGACAACGGCATCATGCCGGCCGAAGAGCTGATCGACGCCCTCATCATCTTCGGCGCCGGGATCGTCCTGCTCACGCCCGGTTTTTTCACCGACATCGTCGGCCTGCTGCTTCTGTTTCCGCCCTCCCGGTTCCATTTCAAACGATTCCTCCGCCGCCGGTTTGACCACTGGGTCCAACAGGGGAACGTGACGGTCCGTCGATTCCATTGACGCGATACCGATAACGCCGCGCCTTTCTCCGGACCTTTTCAGGGCCGCCCCACACCCCCCCGAAACGGAAAGACGCTCCCCTCGCCCGCTGGTTTTCCCAATCATCCCGGTCTTCGCCGGGGGAAAGCAACAACTTCCGGCGATTCATTCCAATCCGCAGCCCAAACGCACCGATTCATCTTTTTTGTCCGCCCCGGCGTCGCCGTCGGGATTCTCGGACAGGAAAAAGAACCTTCCTTCCCGCGTTTTTTTCGGTTTTCCCGCCTTGCCCGCCTTTCTTCGATCTGATAAAGACCCTCCGAACGCGCGGCCATTCCCGGCCTTCCTATGTCGATCCGGCCGATCCGTCCTTTCCACCGGCCGGGGAGGACGCGAGACCGGGCCGGGTTCGTCGCCGGGAATCGGTCCCCGCGAAGAACGTTTGCGCCGCCGCACCCGCAACCCGGGAAATCCCGGTTTTCCCCTGGATCGGATCGCCACCTTTATGGACAAAATTCTCGTGGAGGGGGGACGTCCCCTCAACGGCCTCGTGCGCATCAGCGGCGCCAAAAACGCCGCCCTCCCCATTCTCGCCGCCTCGCTTCTCACCGATCACGGCTGGAATACCTTCCGGAACGTTCCCGAACTGCACGACATCCAAAGCATTTGCGAAATGCTCCAGTACCTCGGCGCACAGGTCGATTGCGAGGGGGAAACCATCCGCGTCAAGGCCAACGGGCTGCACCGCACCGAAGCCCCCTACGATCTGGTCCGGAAAATGCGGGCGTCCATCCTGGTGTTGGGTCCGCTGGTGGCCCGCCTGAAAAAAGCCCGGGTCTCCCTGCCCGGCGGTTGCGCCATCGGGGCCCGGCCCATCAATTTGCATCTCAAGGGTCTTTCCCTGATGGGCGCCGAGATCACCCTGGAACACGGCTACGTGGAGGCCAAGGCCGACCGGCTTGCCGGCGCCGACATCTATCTGGACCTGCCCACCGTCACCGGCACCGAAAACCTGATGATGGCCGCGGCCCTGGCGGACGGCAAAACCGTGCTGCGAAACGCGGCCCGGGAGCCGGAAATCATCGCCCTGGCCGACGCCATCAACGCCATGGGCGGCGACGTGAGGGACGCGGGAACCTCGGTGATCACCATCCAAGGCGTGCCCACCCTTCATCCGGCCGACGTGACCATCATCCCCGACCGGATCGAGGCGGGCACCTTTCTGGTTTCGGCCGCCCTCACCCGGGGAGAGGTGACGTTGACCCATTGCGAGCCCGACCATCTCCGGGCCGTGCTCAACAAGTTGCGGCTGGCCGGCGTCGGGATCGAGGTGGACGGAAGCGCCATCCGGGCCGTTGGACCGGAACGGGTGGCCAGCGTGGATTTGAAAACCCTGCCCTATCCCGGATTCCCGACGGACATGCAGGCCCAGTTCATGGTGCTGATGTCGGTGGCCGACGGCATGAGCGTGATTTCCGAAACCATTTTCGAGAACCGGTTCATCCACGTCAGCGAGCTGCGCCGCCTGGGGGCCGACATCCGGGTTTCCGGCAACGCGGCGGTGATCAACGGCGTGCCCCATCTCTCCGGCGCCCCGGTCATGGCCACCGACCTGCGGGCCAGCGCGTCCCTGATCCTGGCGGGTCTGGTCGCCACCGGCCGCACCGAGGTAAACCGGGTCTATCATCTGGACCGCGGCTATCATGCCATCGAAAAGAAATTTGCCGCCCTGGGCGCCGCCATCGAGCGGGTCCGCTGATACTTTTGATTGGCCGTCCGATGATCCGTCGGCCGAACCGCCGGCCGACTCGCCGGAGGGACGCGCCCATCCCCGCGTTTTTCTCCGGCCGCTGATTCCGCTGGTCCTGGCCTTCGCCGCCGGGATCGTTTGCGGCGACGCCCTGCCCGGCTTTCGGGCGGCGGGATGGGCGATCGTCCTTTCCGTCGCCCTCTTTTTTTTCGTCCGATGGCGGACCGGTCAATTCTTCCGTTTTTCCCCGCTTCTCCTCTTCGCCGCCCTGGGCTATCTGGCCATCCAGCCCTGGGCCGCGCCCCGCTTTCCCAAAGACCACATCGTTCACGCCGCCGACGGCGAATATCATCGGATTTCCGGTCGGCTGGCCGGCGCGCCGGAGGATCGCTTCGGCGGCTTTCGGTTCGTCCTGACGCAGGTCCGGGTGGGCGGCCGACCGGTGTCGGGCCGTGTTCGAATCGGGGCGGACGCGGAATCGCCCCGTCCTCGCGCCGGAGACCGCGTAGTTCTTGCCGGGCGACTCAAACGGATTCGAAGCTTCCGGAACCCCGGCGACTTCGACTACGAACGGTTCGTGGCCTTCCAGGGGCTGTACGCCTCCGCCTGGGCACGGGCCGGAACGCTCCGAATCCAGCCCAACGACCAGGCGGTTTCTCCGGCGAACCGGATCGCCCGGATTCGAACCCGGATTTCAACGGCCATCTCAAAGGCGGCGCCGGGAGAGCCGGGCGCGGTCCTTCGGGCTCTGGTCGTGGGCGATAAAAGCGGAATTGCCCATGACCTCCGGGACCGCTTCGCCCAGGCCGGTGTTGCCCATCTGCTGGCCATTTCCGGCCTGCATATCGCCATCGTGGGCGGCCTCGCCTACGCCTTTTTCCGCTTGATTCTGGTCTGGGTTCCCGCTCTGGTCCGGCGGGGCTGGGTTTCCCGGGCCGCTCTTCTTCTCGCGTTGGTCCCGGTCCTGGCCTACGGGCTCCTTTCCGGCGGGTCGCCGTCCACCCTTCGAGCCGCGGGAACCGCCGTTCTGATTTTGGTCGCCCTTTTCGTCCGTCGCCCGCCCGACCCGGCCAATCTGCTGGCGCTGATCGCCTTCCTGCTCATCGCTTTCAATCCGCCGGCCCTCTTTTCCATCGGCTTTCAACTTTCCTTCGCGGCGGTGGGGGCCATCCTGCTGGGCATGGGGGGCGCCGGACAAAGAAACCCGTCGGACCGTTCTCGCCGAGAACAAGGGCTCTGGCCATGGCTTCGCCGATGGCTGATCGGCACCGCCCTGGTCTCCCTTTTCGCCATTCTGGGCACCCTGCCGTTGACCATGCGGTATTTCAACCAAGCGGTTTTCATCGGGCTGATCGCCAATTTCCTCTTCATTCCGCTCATCGGCGTTGGGGCCGTTTCCACAGGGCTGGCCGGAGCGGTTTTGTTTTTGGTCTCCCCGGCCGCCGGGGAATTTTTTTTCCACATCGCCGCCTTTTTGATTTCCGCCGGGCTCCCGCTCATCTCCATTTTCGCCGATCTTCCCTTGGGATCGTTCCGGACCTTCACGCCCACGCTGCTGGAAATTGCGCTCTACTACGCCGTCCTCGCCGGGGCGCTGGTCTTTTGGACGACCGATCCCCGGGACCGGCCCCAACTCCGAAAAGTGGCCGGGCGCGCCGCGCTGGCCGGAATTCTGCTCCTGACGGCGGACGCCGCCTGGTGGGTCCACCACCGGTTCGGCCGGTCCGAGCTGCGGGTCACCGCCCTGGACGTGGGCCAAGGCACGGCGACGCTGCTGGAATTCCCCGGCGGGAAAACCGCCCTGGTGGACGGCGGCGGGTTTTACGACAACCGGATCTTCGACCTGGGCCGCTACGTGGTGGCCCCGTTGCTCTACCGGAAGCGGATTCTCACCTTGGACTTGGTGGTCCTGAGCCATGCGGACGCGGATCATCTCAACGGGTTGCTCTTCGTTCTGGAACGGTTCCGGGTGCGGGAATTCTGGACGCCGGACTTGGCGGCGGAGGGCTGGGCCATGAACCGGCTGCGGGACATTCTTGACCGGCGCAAAATTCCCGCGCCGCCCTTTTCCGACCTTCCTCGGCGGCGCGAAATGGGAAACGCGAGCCTGGAGATCCTTCACCCGCCGCCGGACTGGTCGGCGGACCCGGCCTTCGCCTCGGGCTGGGGCGCGTCGGACAACAACCGCTCCCTGGTTCTCCGCGTCGCGCTGGGCGAAGTCTCCTTCCTCCTGCCCGGGGACGTCGAAGCCGAGGCGGAAGAGAGCCTGGTCGCCGGCGCCGGGAACCGGCTCCGAAGCACGGTGTTGCTGGCCCCCCACCACGGATCGAAAACGTCCAGCAGCCCACCCTTCGTCCGTCGGGCCGCGCCGGAGATCGTGGTCGCTTCGGCGGGATACGCCAACCGCTTCGGCTGTCCGGCGCCGGAGGTTTGGGAACGGTATCGGGCCCGCGAATGCCGCCTGTTTCGGACCGATTTGAACGGCGCGGTGGAAATGGTCACCGACGGGGAACATTTCACGGTTCGCGCCTGGAGAACGCCCTCCGGCGATACCGGTTGACATGCCCCTTCCCCTCCCGTACAGTTTTGATATTTTTCCACTCACCCCGTTCGGCGCCTCGGCGTCCCGGATACTTCCATGGCCCGTTCCCGGCTTTTCCTGACGCCAGAAGATCACGATCATTTTCTTCGGATTTTTCCCGAAGCCCGAGCGCTGCCGTGGACCCATTTCCCGGAAAAAGGCTACTGGCAGGTGGAATTCGATTCCGAAACCCCCACGCCGGCGGAAACCGCCGCGTTGGGAGAGAATCGTCGAATTTGCCTGGAGCGGCTGGAACGGCTGGGCCACGCCGAACCGCCGGCCATGGAGGACGAAGTTCGTTCCGCCTCGGGAGACTCTGCATACGACGGAGACACGGAAGCCCGGCCGCGGATCGTCCGACCGTTTCTCCTGTTGCTCCCGATCCTCGTGATGGTTGGCGGCGCGACGGTTTTTCTGGTTTCCCGGAACCCGGACCCCTCCGCGGTCATTCCCCGCGCTTCCGCCCCCACCCCGCCGGACGCCTCCCAAGCGGAACCGGCCGGGGAAAGCGTGGGCGTGGAAACGCCATCCTTGAGAGGAGATATCATCGCGCTGCTGGATCGGTGCCGCCGGTTTCTTCAGGACGGCGAGTTGACCAACCGAGAGGCGGGAAACGCCTTGGATTGTTATCGGGAAGTGTTGCGCCATGTTCCCGACAATATGGAAGCCAGAAGCGGCCTGCGCCGGATTGAGCAACATTTCATCGCCCGGACGGAAACGGCGCTGAAACGGGGGGAGCCGGGGGAGGCGCGGCGGCACCTGGCGATCCTGGATCGGGTCAACCCCGATTCCGCCCATTTGGCCCGGCTTTGGGCCTCCCTGGAACGATTGCGGGATCGCATGGCCGCGCCGTCGGTTCCGCCGGAATCCGCCATCCTCAAGAATGCTCCGGAGACGCCGCCCCTGTCGCCCGATCCGCCCGCCCCGGGGGAAGAGCCGGCGTCCGGGGGCGCCACCGCTCCGTCCCCCACCGCCGCCAAGCGCCCGCCCGAAGCGGAAAAGGCGTCGGAGGAGGCCCGACCCGGCCAAGGGAAGGGACCGGCCGGCGGCTTTGATACCGACACCTTGATCCGGGAATCGTTGGGGACCGGTTTTGGTCCGCCGGAGGCTTCGGATGAATAACGCCGGCCCTTCGTCCGCCCTTGGATTTCGTCCCGCGAACCGTTCGAGGAACGCCGCTTTTCGGTCGGCCCTTCTCTCGCGAATCGTTGGGTATGCTCGGCTTTTCCGCCCCTGGCGTCGGTTTCGCGCTCCCGTCGCGCTGCTGTCGTCCGTTTTTTTGGCCGCCTGCGCCACCGCCCCGGAACGCCTCAGCAATCGGTACCCGCTTCCGCTGCCGGCCGCGGTTCGGTTTCTGGCCAAGTCTCTTTACCCCGAAGCCGCGCGACCCTGGCGCGATGGGCTCGATTCCCCGTTGGTGATCATCGACCCGTTTTACCTTCGGGAGACCGGAGAGGCGCCCCGCGTCAGCCGTCGCGTCGAAACCTTGCTGATGGACGCCGCCGACGCCGGCGTCCGGGTGCGGCGAATGAGCCCCGCCAACTTGCGAGAGGCCGATTACGCCCTCAACGGGCGGATGTTTCAGGCGGACTACCGGGTTCCCGGACGGGAGGAAACGGAGCCCTATTGGCGCATTCAGGCCACGCTGGTGGACTTGACGGACGGGAAGGTGGCGGCGGAAGCGGAGGTTTGGGTGGCCGACCAAGAGCTGGCCGTCGAGCCCATCGCCATCCACCGGGACAGCCCGGTCTTTTTTCATCATCTGCCCCGATCGGCCCGGTCCGGCCCCGAATACGTGGACGGATTGCGGGCGGCGGCGCTTTTGGCGGAGGCCGAGGAAAAATACGGAACGGGGGATTACGCCGGGGCGTTGGACCGGCTCCGCCAAATCGTGGCGGCGGATGCCGGACCCCTGATGAAGGCCTGGTCGGGAATGTACAGCGCCCACCGCCGGCTGGGCCAGACCGAGGCGATGATCCATGCGTTCGACCGGCTGATCGCGGTGAGCGTGGAACGCTATGGCGTGTTGACCATCAAGTTTCTCTTCCAGGTCAATTCCACCGAATTCTGGCCCGACCCGGAGCTGCGCCGACAGTACGATCTCTGGCTGGAACGGTTGGGCGGCTATTTTCGGGAACGTCCGGACCCCTGCCTGCTCATCGAAGGCCATTGCAGCCGAACCGGTCCCGAAACCTTCAACGCGCGGCTTTCCCTGGAAAGGGCCTTGCGCATTCAGCGTTTGCTGAAGCCCCATTTTCCGGAGGCGACGGCCCGATCCCTGGCGGTGGGGCGGGGATTCTCGGAAACCATCCTTGGCATTGGAACCGATGACGCTCGGGACCTGATCGACCGCCGGGTGGCCTTTGAAATCATCGAATGCGACACACTGAATCGGAGGAGGGAATCATGAAAGAGGTTGTGATTGCGTCCGCCTGCCGCACGGCCATCGGCGCCTTCGGCGGGACTCTCAAGGATATTCACGCGGCCAATCTGGCGGCGACGACCATGAAGGCCGCCGTGGAACGGGCCGGCATCGATCCCGAAACCATCGACGACATTCGCTACGGTTGCTGTCTGGAACCGGCCGATTCCCTGAACGTGGCCCGGGTGGCGGCGCTTTTGGCCGGGCTTCCGGACGCGGCGCCCGCGGTCACCATCAATCGGGTCTGCATTTCGGGCATGGAGGCGGTCATCTCCGGCATGGCCATGATCCAGGCGGGGATGGCCGACGTGGTGCTGGCCGGCGGAACCGAGCAGATGTCGGGCACTCCCTACGAGCTGCCCGGCGCCCGATGGGGCTATCGACTTCAGGACAACGCCGTTGTGGACAGCATGATGCGGGCCCTGCACTGTGGCTCCCACCTGCTGCCCCACCCGGAAACCGGACCGGTGAACGCGGAGGAAGCGCCGCTGAGCCATTTCGTGGGCAAGCCCTACATCATGGGCCATACCGCCGAGTTCGTGGCCCAGCACCTGGACATTTCCCGGGAGGAGATGGACGAGGTGGCCCTTCGCAGCCACAACAACGCGGAGCGGGCGACGAAGGAAGGCGATTTCGCGGAGGAGATCGTTCCGGTGGAGGCGCCCCGGCGCAAGAAGGACCCCATCGTCTTCGACAAGGACGAGCATTTCCGACCCGGCATTACGCTGGAAAAGCTCTCCAGTCTGCCGCCCGCCTTCGTGCCAAAAACCGGAAAGGTGACCGCCGGCAACGCCAGCGGCATCAACGACGGTTCCGCGGGCATGGTCATCATGTCGGCCGAGAAGGCGAAGGAGTTGGGCGTGGCGCCGCTGGCGCGGATCAAGGCGGTGGGCAAGGGGGCCTGTCATCCGTCCATCATGGGCCTTTCGCCGGTGCCGGCGGTTCGGGAACTGATGAAGCGGAGCGGCCTGAAGGTGGGGGATTTCGAGGCGGTGGAGGTGAACGAGGCGTTCGCGGCCCAGTACATCGGGTGCGAGCGGGAGCTGGGCCTCAACCGGGAGATCGCCAACGTCAACGGCTCCGGGATCGGCCTGGGCCATCCCATCGGCGCCACCGGCTGCCGGATCATGGTGACGTTGCTGCACGTGCTGAAGAAGCGGGGAAAAAGCTTGGGACTGGCCACCCTGTGCGGCGGCGGCGGTGTGAGCATGGCCTGCGCGGTGGAGATGATCTGAGTGAAATCCGAAAGATGAGCGGTGCCGGATGAAAACGCGGCGGCTTCGGACCGGAAATCCGGTTCCAAGCCGCCGTTTTTAATCGGGCAGCTTGCGGGTGATGACCACCCGGGCCCAGGTTTGGCCGTCGGTTCCCAGCACTTCCAGGAAAAACTCTCGGCCGGCGTAGTGGAAAACCCGGCGGTCGCCGATGCCCACGTCGTCCAGCACGATCAAGTCCAGCATGGGCAGGGTGATTTCGAAATTGGCCGCCGGAAACCCGGCATCCCGGGCGTGGAATCCGGTGAGGTGAATCAGCACCTGCCCCTCGAACAGTTTGAGCGGCGCGTTTCGGTACAGCCGTCGGGGGGCAAGCGCCACCGGATCGCCCATGTCGAATCGCCCGCCGGGTTGGCGAATATCCCGCTCCAGCCGCGCGATGGTGGCCCGATGCTCGAACACCCGCCGTTCCATGGCCTCCAGAGCGGTGTTCATTCGATTTAGTCTCCGGTTCATGGCGTCCTGGTCCCGTTCCAACTGGTCCAAACGGGCGTCCAGGGACCGGGTGGCCTGGAGCATGGCGTCGCCAAGTTCTCGCAGTTCGGCCCGAACCGGCTGAAGTTCGGCCTTCAACAATTCCTCCGGCGATTTTTTTTCGGCTTTCTCCGCTCCGCGGCTTTCCGCGCCGCTTCCGTCGGGGCCGCCGGGGGAAAGCGGCGTCAGGCCGACGCCCCGGGCGGGCGCCCTTTTTCCGCCCTCCTCCAACTCTTCCCTCGCCGCCGCCGCGCGTTCGGGATCGAATTCGCGGTCCGTCCGATTGGAATCGGTTTCGGGTTTGCCCCCCTCTTCCCGTCTGGCGGATGAATCGCCGCCCGGCCTGCCGGGTTCTCCGTTTTGGCTGGCCGAATCGTTTTGATCGAAGGGATTGGTGAGAACGGTCGTGGAGTCGCCATCAATGAGCATGGCATACAATACCCACAAAAGAATCCCAACGAGCATTGTTAGCCCCACCTTGGCTTTGGCGCTCCCGGCGTCGCGGGGCCATTTTCGGGGGGTCATCGGCGCCTCGCGGGGAGTTCCGGCCAGCCCACGGCGCGCTCCACACGCTCCCGAAGCCAGGTGCGCACCATTCGGTTGGCCTCGATTTTGGCCGATCCCACCGCCACGATGCGGCCCCGCTGGGTTTCGATCATTCGCAGGTTGATGTCCACGTAATCGCCGCCGTCGGTCACCACGCCGGTTTCGATGATGTCGATGTCGTACAGGTGGCCCAGGTATTTGGCCAGGTGGCTGTCGATGACCCGGGGATTCCGGACGTTCTGCAGGCGTAGCTCTTCCAGCACGTCCTTGAGCAGGAACCGCTCCACAATGTTGAAATTGGCGGCGATGTCCTTCTGCAAAAAGGTGAAGGTGAGGGTCTTTTCGGTGACGTAATGGTGGAACCGGCTGACGGTGCGGCGGTCGATGTCCGAAATTTCCAGAAATCCCATGCGGTGCTTTTCGCCGTCGTTCCGTTTGTACTCCGGCCGCAGGGTGGCCACCATCTGCCGGACGGCTTCGGAGATGCGCCGGTCGATTTCCACTTCCGGCGAATAGCCCTGAAGCATTTGCTCTTCCACCTGCTGAAGCTGGCGGAAGTCCTGATCCGTCAGGGGCACCTCGTCGATGTCGTCGATGGCGGCGCAGCCCGCCAAAAGGAAAAGGCCAACCACCAGCCGGACGGCCGCGAGCGGAGGGTGGAAACGGCGGCGCAATTTCATTCCGGCGGCTCCTCGGGTCTTTTCCCCGCGTCGGATTCGATTTGTTCCGGTTCCGATTCGTCGGATTTTATGGGCGGCGGGGCGTGCTCCCATCCCCGGCCGTTTCTCCGGCGGAATTCGTCCCGGTGCAAGTAGGTTTTGATCTTCTCGGCGTATTCGGCGTGAAGTTTGCCTTCGAACACCTCGTAATACCCCGGATCCTCCGCGCGGAGTTTTCGCAGCAGGTAGGCGCCGGTTTCCACCGGGGTGAACCGCAGGGCCTTGGGCACTTCCTTTTCCTTGACCCGGGAAACCAGCTCGTAGGCCGGCTTGGCCTGGCCGTTTTCCAGAACCTTTCCCATCAGCCCCTGATTGACCCGGGCCACCAGGCTCAGGATTTCGTTGACTTTCTCGTACTTTTCCGGATCGTTGGAAATCATGGGCAGGGTCAACAGCAGTTCCACGAAAACACCGGCCTTGAAACTCTTTTCCGGATGATTGGCGTAGGCGTGGATCACCGCCGCGGCCGCGGTGGTTTTGCAGCGAACCAGAAACTGGGCGGCCTGGGGAAAGGCCCATTTTTTTCTGAACCAGTCGTTGCCGACGATTCGCTCCTCCCGCGGGGCCAGTTGATCGAACTTCCCTTCCAGCAACTCCACCGCCAGCGCCGGTTTGCCCCACCGCACCAGCCAATTGATGGTGGCGGGACGAATGGAGACCAGGGAGGCGTACAGATGAAAAAACCAGGATTTGATGTAATTCCAGAAGGCTCGCATTACGATTTGGACAGGATGCTTTGAATGGATTTGAGAATGTCGGGCGGCAGGACCACCAGTTTGGCGTTATCCGAGGCGGAAAGATTTTGCAGGGTTTCGATGTACTGCTTGCCCAGCATGAATTCGGCCGGGAAGGGGTTGTCCCCGACGGCGTCCTGCAATTTGCGGAGAATCCGCTCCGTGGCCTCCGCCAGAACGGTTTCGGAATCGGCCCGCAGTCGGGCCGCCTCCAGCTCGCCCTGGGCTTCCTGGATGGCGGCTTTTTTCCGGGCCTTGGCCTGGGTGATGGTGGCCTCCTTCCGTCGTTCCGCCGCCGCCCGCTCGTTCATGGCCTTGGCGATTTCCTCGTCCGGCTCCACGTCCTTGATTTCCACGGTCATCAGGCTGATGCCCCAGCCGGAGAGGTCCTCGATCAATTTGTTGGAGACCCGGTTTTTGATTTCCTCCCGGTTGCTCACCGCCTGGTTCAGGTCCATGTTGGCCACCACGCTGCGCAGGCCGGTCTGAATCAGGCTGGAAACCGCTTCGCGAAAATTGAGCGTTTTGTAGACCACCTTCTGGGGATCGGTCACCCGAATGAAGGCGATGGCGTTGATTTTGAGCTGGGCGTAGTCCTGGGTGATGACGCTCTGGGAGGGAATGTCGATCTGCTGATCCATGGTGGACACCTTGTCCCGGACCCGTTCGATCACCGGGACCATGAAATTCATCCCGGGCTCCATTACTTTCTGGAACTTTCCGAGCCGCTCCACCACCCGCCGCTCACTCTGGGGGACGATTTGAACCCCCCAGATGGTCAGCGCCAGCAACAGACCGATCCCCAACAGAAGATACACGACCATTTTCCGCTTCCTCGATGGACGGCGCGGGGTTTCCGCAAGATTCCGCCGGTTCCTCCGTCGCCCGATCCTCGGTCCCCGTTTCCCCGGGGGCGGAGACCAGGGGGCGGGCCAGAATCGCCACCCCGTCGGGTCCGTCCGGTTCGGCGTCCCCCAACCCCATTTCACCCAACCGGCGGGCCGAGGGCGTCAGCCGGTGTTCCAGGGAACCGACGGCCTTGTTGTATCCGCCCACGGCTCGGTTGAGCAGCCGGCCCAACTCGGCCATTCGTTCGTTGAAGGTGGCCAGCCGACGGTAGAGTTCCCGGCCCTCGGCGGCCACCCGGCGGGCGTTTTCCGTCATTCGATGCTGTTGCCAGCCCCAGGCCACCGACCGCAACAGGGCGATCAACGTGACGGGAGACGCGATCAGGACCCGCTGTTCCACGGCGAATTCCAGCAGCCCCGGCTCGGCCTCGAAAGCCGCGCCCAGGCACGCTTCGCTGGGCACGAACATCACCACGAAATCCGGAGCTTGTTCAAACTGGGCCCAGTACCGCTTTCCGGCCAGCTCCCGAACCCGGGCCTGCATCGCTCGGACGTGATCGGCCATCCGGCGGCGACGGTCGGCTTCGGATTCCGCCTCCGCCGCGTCCAGGTAGGCCTCCAGCGGGGCTTTGGCGTCCACCGGCAGAACCCCTTCGCCGGGGAGGTGCACCAGCAGATCGGGACGCCCGTTTTCCCCGGCCTTTTGCTCGGAGAAGGCCACGTGTCGGGACATGCCCGACATTTCCACCACCCGCCGAAGCTGAAATTCTCCCCACCGGCCCCGCACCGTCGGAGACCGAAGGGCCTGAGCAAGGCCGAGGGTGGCGGAATGGAGCGCCGATTGGGCCCGGCTCAACTCCCGGATGCCGGCCTCCAGCCCCTGGTAGGCCCCCTCCCGCTTTTGTTCCAGCTCCCGGATGTGGCCTTCCAGGGTCGAAAGGCTTTCCTTCACCGGATGGACCAGGCGGCCCATCTCGGCCTTCTGGGTTCGCCAGTCGCCCCGGAGGCGCTCCAGCAGGCTGTCGCTGGTCTCCCGGGTTTGCCGCAAAAAGGATTCGGCGTTGGCGGCCAGGGATTTGCCGGCCAGGGATTCGAAGGACTCCCGGAGGCGGGTTTCGGCCCGCTCCATCCAGGCCAGCTTTTCCGCGTCGTCCCGGCGTGCCTGCTCCAGCCGGGCGACCTGGGTCGCGGCGGCGTGCCGTTCCTCGCGGACCGCCCGGCACTCCGCCAGCAGCCGGTCCCGCTCCGCCGCGGCCGCGTCCCGCTCGGCGGCCGCGGCCGAAAGCCGGACCCGAAGGTCGGCCTCGTCCCGCCGGGCGGCCGCCCGGCTCCAGGTCCAGCCGATCAACAGGCCGGCCAGCAGACCGGCGGCGACGGCCGCGGCCAGCGGCGTCCAGGGATCGAGGGGAAGATTCACCTAATACCGGAAACGGATTCCGAAAAAGACTTCGCTCTTGTCGAGGGCGTCCTGGTTGAAGTCGTCCTCGAAGTCGAAACTGAGGTAGCGGTATCCGATGAAGGCGCCGCCCCGCCGTTCCGCCAGGAAATTGACCCCCGCCGTGGTTTTGAATTCAACGTATCCGTCGTTGTCGCCGAAGTTCATGGGCCCCAGGGCCGCCACCAGATGTCCGGTGACCACCACCGGCAGGTCCCGGAACCGGTAGGGCTCGAATTCCCCGCCCAACAGGAACCCAACCGACATCACGTCGGCGTCCTCCGGTTCGAATTCCACGTTGCCGTAAAGCCCCTTGAGTCCCAGGTAGAAAAATGTCTCCGGCCCCAGCACCGTATTGCCCACCGCCGCGTCCAGGGCGAACAACGCATAGTCGTCGGAGTCGTAAACCGCGCTGACGCCGCCGTGGAAGGTGTTGGCCTCCAGTCCCCATTCGCCCCCCAACCGGCCTTCGAGCACCGAATCGTTGCTGTTGAATTCAAAGGTGGCCGAATCGGCCGTCGCGCCGGCGGCGGGCAGCAACAGCCAGACCAGCAGGAATCCGATCGTCCGCTTGGATGCCATGATTCCCTTTCGGATTAAATTGAGAAATGGTTGTAAACGCCGCGCCGTCAGAGCGACTCTTCGTCGTCCGGGGTCCGAACATCCAGCGCCCGAAACAGGCGCGACCAGTTCCGCTGCCCCTTTTGCAACTTCTCGAAATCGATCTGGTTGTCCGAAGTTTTCGGCAACTCGTCCGGAGCCACCGACTTGATCCAGCGGGGAACCAGAAATTCGGACAGCCGCACCCGGCTGGCCTCCCCGTTGGCGAAGGTTCGAATCTGGTCCGTCAGGTCCCGGATTTTCCCGGGTTCCAAGTCGGCGAAGCCCGGCTTCAACTCGACGATGCCGACCAGAACGTTCCGGCCCCGGCGTTCGTCCCACTGTTCTTCCACCAGGGCCTTTTCCACCGTTCGGTGTTGCCGAAGGGTGATTTCATAGGATTCGAAGCGGGAGCCGTTGGGCGCGGGAAACCGGAAACCGGGTTCGGCCACCTCCACCGATTCGATGGGGCGGACCTCGATTTCCGCCTCGTCCCGTATGCGATCGGACACGAAATCGATGATGTCCCGCTCCAGATCGGGGGAATCGGCCCGGGGATCTTCCAAAACCACCACGCCCATCAGTTTGACCAGGCCGTCCACGTCCTTGCGGCCCGCCACGCCGCTTTCGATCACTTCCGGGTGGGCGTTGATCAGGCTTTGGACGCGGCGGCGCTGGGATTCGGACACCGCGCCCCCCACTTCCAAATCCATCATTTCCCCCGGCAGGGCCACGAAGGTGGCGTTGCTCCGGGGCAGGAGCCCCCGCACCGAGTTCATCCGTTCCTCCAGCACGCGGCCGTTGGTGAGGATGATCCATAAAATGGGCAGGTAGAGGGTGACGATGAGCCATCGCTTCTTTCTGGCCGGATCGGTGGAAACCCCCAGGCGCCCGATGATGAACACCAGCATCAGCACCAGGACCACGAACATGATGAAGGAGGATTCTCGGTTGGGATCGTTGAGCAGCCGGCGGAGGTCGGTGTAGGATGCGATGATCACCAGAAGAACGAGGATGTAGACCAGCAGGAGTTGGAGCAACTCGTCGCTGGTCAGCTTCTGGTCGTTGAAATATTTTTCCACCAGTTTGTACAGGCCGACCATGATGAGGATGATCGCCCACGACACGTTGGTTTCCACGTCCAGGTGGAAAAAGAACTGCTCGTTCATCCGGCTCAGAAAATGGCCGGCTCTTTGAAGAAAATGGAGGAATCCGTCAATCATGTTGGTCTCCGGACGAAAGACGGCGCCCCGGAATCCGACGCCGGACGATGCGGCGAAACTATATGCCAGAGCGGGAGGCGGTGTCAAAGAAAAGTTCCCGAATCCGGGGAGTAGGCGGAATCTACCGGGGAATGCGCGTGCTCCCCATTGATGGGCGCGAGCGGCTTTGGAATGATGGCGATGGTGGACGTCCGGTCGGACGTTCCATAACCGGAGGTTTGTCCAGTGAAGTCGCGATTCGAGGTGCTTCGGTCCGTGCCGTTTTTTGATAACCTGTCGGACGCCGAAATTCGGGAAATGGCCGATTCGGCCGCGGACGAGCGGTTTTCGGCGGGGGCCGTGATCCTGCGGGAAGGCGAACCGGGGGACCGTTTTTTCGTCGTCCGGTCCGGCCAGGTGGAAATCTGGAAGGACCACGGCGCGGCCGAGGCCGACCGGCTGGCGGTTTACGGGCCCGGCGACATTTTCGGCGAGCTGGCCCTGATCGATTCGGCGCCCCGCAGCGCCGGCGTGGTGGCGCGGACCGAGGTTTCCCTGCTCTCGGTGAACCGGAAGAATTTTCACCGCATCGTGAGGGATTCTCCCGCCGTTTCCCTGTGCATTATGCGCGCAATTGCCGCCCTGATTCGCCGACGCACCAACGGCTTCGTGGAGCGGCTGCGTCGGCGGAACCGGAGCTTGAAACGGGCCTACGCCCGGCTGAAGCAGGCCGCGGAAGAGCGCCGGGAGATGGAGGAGCGGCTGCGACACACCCAGAAAATGGAGGCCATCGCCACCCTTTCCGGCGGCATCGCCCACGACGTCAACAACTTGCTCATGAGCATCCAGGGCAACGTTTCCCTGATGCGGATGCGGATGGACCCCAACGATCCGCTGTATCCCAAGTTGCTGGCCATCGAAGCCGACGTGGAAGCCGGAGGAACGCTGACCCAGAAACTGCTCGGGTTTTCCCGCAACGGCAATTTCCGGATGGATCACGCCGACATCCGGCGCATCGTTTCCCGGGGGCTGGAGGAGATGGAGCCGCTTCCCGCCGACGTCCATTTGGAAACCGATTTTTCCGACGCGCCCTGGCCGGTTTCCATCAACCCCGACTCCATCCGGCGGGCGTTGTGCCATTTGTGCGACAACGCCCGGGAGGCCATGGCCGAGGGCGGCACCCTCGCCCTCCGCATTCGGAATCTCGAACTGGACGCCCCTTCCGCCCGACGTCTCCGCCTGCCCGCCGGGCCCTACGTGGCGGTTTCCGTGGGCGACAACGGGCCCGGCGTCGATTTCGCCATCCGCCATCGGATTTTCGATCCGTTTTTCACCACCAAGCCGGTGGGCCGGGGGGCGGGGCTCGGCCTTTCCTGGGCCTTTAACGCCGTGAAGAACCACGGCGGGGCCATTGGGCTGGAATCTCCGGCCGACGGCGGGGCGATCTTCACGATCTATTTGCCAGCGGCGGTCTGACGTGGCATGGTCCCCGGATTCCGGAAAGGGGGAATGCATGTCGCTGGATACCGCCCGTCGTCCGCCAATTTCGCCATCGCCATCCGCGCCTATTTTCAAAAAGTGGCCGACCCGGCCGACATCGCCCCGTCCATGGCGGTCGGCTTCGCCACCAACCACATCGCCGCCGCGGCGTTGGCGGGCTTCTCTGGCTGGTGGACTACCGGATTCCCTTTTTGGCCGCGGCCGCGCTGGCCGCCGGTTCCCTGGCGGCGCTGGGGTGGATGCGGACGCCGGCGGAAGCGCCCTCCGGCGTCCGGCCCTCCGGGGCTAGTCCCTGACCTGGAGCGGTTCGATTTCCACCCGGCGATTCCGGGCCCGGCCTTCGGGCGAACCGTTTTCGGCGGCCGGTCGAGCCATGCCGTGGCCCACGGGAAGCAGCCGGTCCCGGTCGATGCCGGCCGCGGCCAGGTAGTCGGCCACCGCCTCGGCCCGGCGGCGGGAGAGGTCGAAATTGTAGGCGGGATCGCCCTGGTTGTCGGTGTGGCCCTGAAGCGCCAGGTGAAGGTTCGGGTTTTCCCGCAGGGCCGCGGCCACCTCTTCCAGGGTGGCCCGATATTCCGGCCGGATGACCGCCCGGTCGATTCCGAAGAGAATGGCTTCGATGATCCAGCAACCGGCGGGATCGACCCGGACGCCCGCCGGGGTGTCCGCGCAGCGGTCCCGTGCGTCGGGAACCCCGTCGCCGTCCCGGTCGCCGGTCCCATCCGCGGTCGCTGCGGCGGGCCGCGCCGGCGCCGTCTCCACCACAAGGGCTTCCGCCGGGGCTTCGGCTTCCACCGGGATTCGGCCGAAACCCGACGAATCCACCGATACGCCCGCCGGCGAATCGGGGCGGCGATCGCGATCGTCGGGCACCCCGTCGCCGTCCGCGTCCGCCGGCGTCCTCGCGGCCGCGGCGGGCGCGCCCCGCCCCGGCCGCAGAAAAATTTCCCGCACCCGCTCCGCCACCGATTCCGGGGCTTCCATCGCCTCCACCATGGCCACTCGACCGCCGCCGATCCGGACCACGTCCTCCAGGTTGGTCAGTCCGTGGCCTTCGGGGCCGATCCAGATGCCGTGGATTCGCACGTCCTCTCCCATGGCCTCCTTCAGGTCGGACGCCGCCTCCGCCGGATCGTCGCTCGCCAGCCCGTCGGTAATCAGGAGGACGGCCGTTCGGCCGTCGGTTCCGGCCAGGTCCGCGCCGGCGGCCCGGATCGCCCGACCCATCACGCCGCGCCCCGTGGCCGAATCCACCGTCTCCAGCGCCTCGGAAAAGGCGTTCGGCGCGTCGCCGCCGGAAAAGCTCAAGACCAGATCGGTCCGCTCGGCGAAGGGAGACAGGGCGTTGCCCACCGTCCGGATCGCCCCGGGGATGGGAATGCCCGACATGCCCTGGTGGAGGCGGGCGGCGGCCCGTTTGGCCCATTCCAGCTTGGCTCGGCCCCGATACCGGTCGCCCATGGAGCCGGAAGCGTCCAGGATGATCAGGTATCGGTCCACCGCCGGGGCGAAGCGGCCGACGGCCAGCTCCGGTCGCAGGTCCACCGGCTCGAAATCGGTGGGCGCGGGGCGCGGCCCCGGGGCGCAACCCATGAAAAAGGCGGCGACCAAAAACGGGATCGCCTTTCGGAAAACGGCCATGATCCGTCTCCTTTCTAAGGTTGGGAATTCGGTTCGCGGAAGGGTTCTTCCGAGGCGTCGGGCGGGAGCGCGGGGCGTCCGGGGGCGCCGACAAGGGCGGCCGGGAAAAGCGGCGGAGCGGCGAGATCGCTCCGGGGCGTCCGCCATTCGTCAAAAGGGTCCTTCAATCAAAAAATGCCTCCCCGGAACGGAGTTCCGTCCCGGGGAGGCATGGGGAAGCTACATCGGGCGCCGCGTCGGGCCCGTTACCAGATCGGGTTCAGCTCCACCCGTCGGTTTTGCTGGCGACCCTCGGGGGTGGCGTTGGTGGCCACCGGGCGGGTTTCGCCGTAGCCGACCGTGGAAAGGCGGCCGGAGGAGATGCCCTGGCGGACCAGATAATCCCGCACGGCGTTGGCGCGGCGGCGGGACAGATCCATGTTGTAGGCCTCGGTGCCGATGCTGTCGGTATGGCCCTGCAGCTCCAGGCGCATGCCGGGGTTCTGCTCCATCACGTTGGCGACGTCGTCCAGCATGGCGTAGTACTGGGGTTTGACCGCGGCCTTGTCGAAATCGAAGAGGTAGTCGGCTTCCAGAACCCAGCAGCCGCGCTCGTCGATGTTGGCGCCGGCCGGGGTGCCCGGGCACTCGTAGCCGGGCTCGGGCTCTTCGGCGGGCTGGGGCTCAACGATGACCACGTCCGGCTCGGGTTCGGGCTCCGGCGTGGGCTCGGGGGTCGGCTCCGCCTGGGCCGTTTCGGCCATGGGCTTTTCGTAGGCGGACAAGATCATGCTCAGGGTTTCGCCGCTGTAGGCGGTGGGCTGGCTGCCGAAAATGATCTCGCCGCCCTTCATCTCGAAATAGTTGACCGGGCCTGTGGGGCCGGTCATCCGTTCGGCGGTTTCCTCGGAGAGGGTCAGCCCGTAGGCGGTGAAGATGTTATGATACTGCTTGGGGCTGTAGGCGGTGGGATTCTTGTGAAACACGATCTCGCCGCCCTTCACCTGGGCGTAGGTGTGAGGAACGGAAGGCACCTTGTCGGTGGTCAACTCCAGCCCGTGGGCGCGCAGGATGCGGTCCAGGCTGTCGGGGCTGAAGGCGGTCGGAACGCCGCCGTAGACGACTTCGCCGCCGATGACCTCGGCGTAGCTGACCGGCACGGTGCCGGCCGCGTCCGGAGAAAGGCTAACGGCCAGCGCGGGCGCCGCCATCAGCAATCCGAAGCACAAAGCAAGCGTAATAATTTTTTTCATCTTTTTCCTCCTTGAATCAGATAGCCCGAATAATCTTCCATCAGGATTGCCAGACAACCGGAACGAAGCTTGCCACCACCCCCTTCCCATTCCATGAATCCAACCATGAATCCAAAAGGTTTGGCCGGAGCGAATCCGGCTTCAATTTCCCAGCGGCAGTGAACGCAACAGGTTGCGCACCGCATCTTCGGCGGACGGTTTTTTGTCTTCTTGCTTTGATTTGGCGTCCTCCTCCGATGGTTCATCGGAAGAACCGTTTTGCTCGGAGGAAGAACTGTTCTCCTTGGGCGAACCGGATTCGGCGGCCGGCGATTCCTCCCGGCCGGGCGTCAGAATGGAGCGGATTCGCTCTTCCTGTTCCTTCAGCAGGTCCTTGACGCCCTTCTTCGGGTCCTTCAGGATCGCGTCCACCGTTTTCCGGGGATCGATCTGGATCAGGTTCTCCAGGTCGGGCCGATAGGTGGGCTTGTCGAAGGTGCCGCCGATCACCACGGGCACCGCCACGGCGTTCCGGCCGCCCACCGGCTGAATAAAGGTGGGCGTGACGCGAATGTCCAGCGTCCGCTCCGCCAAATGCAGGTTCCCGCCGGCGTCCGCCTCCAGCACCGGGGAGGTCAGACGGCCCTCTTTTATGGCGACGCTCCCGTTTTCCACGGTCGCCGCCGCGGTCAGCTCCGTAAATTCGGTACCGGTTTCGGCGGCGGCTTCCTCGCCTCGGGCGCTCCGGAAAGCCGTTTCGATGTTGCGGGCCATGTTGACCAGGTTCAGTCCCTTGACGCGTCCGTCGGACAGCCGCAAATCGGCCGTTCCGTCCAGGCTCCGAGTGATCCGGTCCGGCTGGTCGCCTTGGGCCGAGAAATTCGCCGATGCGTTCAGCCTCCCGCTCAACAGGTCGCCGGCGCCGGCGTCGGCCAACAGGGGTCCCAGCGCCACTCCGCGAATCGACAAATCGGCGCGGGACGCCGGTTCGGGGCCGTTCACGTCGGTCCGCCCGGCCAGCGACATGGCCCCTCTATACAGGTTTACGTCCAAGGGGTCCAGTCGGAAAATGCCCTCTTCCCCGAAAATTTTCAACCGGATACCGGTCAAATCGAGCCCCCGAATCGTGAGGGCTTCGGCCCGAAACGTCCCGTCGATTCGCATGCGGCGCAACGGATCGTAATCGATGGCGGCGGGAGGGGCGTCCGATCCGTCTTCGGTTTTCTTCTCCGCGGATTCCGCGCCGGATTTCCGGCTTGGCGGAAGATATCGGTCGAGATTGATCCGGTCAAGTCCCAGATTGACGGTGAGGTTCGGCGGAGAGAAGGCGGCGGCGTTCATTTGGAATTGGGCGGTGGTTTCGTCCAGGATCAGTTCGCCGTTATCCACCCGCAGGGATTTCGGACCGCCCCGAACTTTGCCGGAGAAGCCGAGCCGTCCCAGCGCCGCCGGATCGGCGGTTTGCGCGGGAAAGGAAACCCCGACCGCCTCGGCCAGCTTGCGCGGGTCGAACGGTTCCACCGAGATTAAGGCGTCCAGCGTCGGGGCGTCGGTCGGGTTCCGAAGCGCGCCGGACACCGCGGCGCGGGCCAGATCCAGCGCGTTGGCGGTCAGGTCCAGGTCGATCCGCTCGGCCGTCACCGGGCCGACGGTTCCCCGCAGCGTCAAGGGGCGTCCATCCCGTTGGGCGGAGAGGTCGAGATCGAAGCGACCCTTTTCTCCGGAAATCTGGATGCCCGCGTCGGTCAGGGGCAGCTCGGGCAACGTCAGACGGTCCGCTTTGAAGGAAAGGTCGAGCATTGCCGCTTCCAAGGCCGACAAATCCGGCGTCGGGGCGGAATCGGTCGTGGACGGGGGGGGTTGCCGAGGAGAATCGGTTGTCGGGTCGGCCGCCGATTCCGCCGGAAGGTACCGGGTGACGTCCAACGCGTCGGCTTGCGCGTCGGCGGCGAGATGGAGCGGATCGCGGTCTTTCAGCGCGGCGGAGAAGACAATCCGGGCGTCGTCCAATTCCAGCACGCCGTCGGAAAGGGTGAAGGCTTCGGGTCCGCCTTGGAATTGGCCCTTGAGGCCCACGCGCCCCAGCGCGTCCGGATCGGCGGTGGAAACGGGAAAGTCCAGAGAGAGCCGGTCGAAGACTTGGCGGGGAGAGAAGGGAGACACGGAAACGGTGAGATTGACGGCGGGCGTCGCGGCGGTCGGGTCGGCGACGTCGCCGGAAATCTCCGCCCGGATTTCGTCCAGGGCCTTGACGGCCAGGGAAAAGGGCGTGGTTCCGGTCCCCGGCGGATTGCCCAGGGGGCCGACCTCGCCGTTCATCTCCACCGGATGGCCGTCCAGCCGGGCGGAAACGTTCAGGGAAATGGCCTGGTCGAAGGAGAGGTTTTCGACCCGCAGATTCAGATCGGACACCTCCCGTCGCTCGCCTGCGGCCGCGTCGATCCAGACCAGCTTCCCGTCGGCGATGGCCAGCTCTTCCACGGTAAGGTCGGAAATGGCCGGGCCGTCGCCGGGGCCGTCCGGGGCGGATTGCGGCTCGGACGCGTCGGATTCGGGCGCTTCCGTTTGGGCGGCGTGTTCCGACGGCGGCGGCGTCGCTTCTGCCGGGCCGATGTTCTCCCAGTTGGCCCGGCCTTCGGCCGTTCGCTCCAGGGTGATCTCCGGAGAGCGGAGGACGAACCGATTCACCTCCACGGCCCTGCGCAGAAGGGGCGGGACCGCCACCCGGATTTCCACGGCCTCCATCGAGACGAGGCGCGGTTCGCCAAACCCCGCCGGGTTTTCCACCGAAACCGGACCGGTTTCCACGCCGATCCAGGGAAAGATCGAAAGCTCCAGCCCGCCGGTCAGCCGGACCGGTCGGCCCAGGGCCTGGGAAAGTTCCCGTTCGATGAGGGGGCGGTAGCGTTCCACCTCGATCATCGACGGCAGCAGGAGAACGGCCAGCACCAGGGCGGCGGCCAGGCTTCCTCCGGCGATGATGGTCCATTTGAGGAATCGGCTCATGTCCCACTCCGGCGCGCCGGGACGGACGGACCGCCCCGGCGCGCGCCGCCTACCGGATCCGCTTGAACTCGGCCCGGCGGTTGAGGATCCGTCCCTCTTCGGTCTGGTTGGAGGCGAAGGGCCGGTGGAAGCCGTATCCCTCGACCGCGAGCTGATCGGGTCGGGCGCCCTTGTCGATCAGGTAGGACGCCACCGACATGGCCCGCCAGTGGGAGAGCTTCATGTTGTAGTCTTCGGTCCAGATGGTGCAGGTGTGTCCCTGAACCGCCAGACGGACATCCGGGTTGAGCACCAGCACCCGGGCGATGTCGTCGAGCATTTCGAAGTATTCCGGCTTGATGTTCCATTTGTTCAGGTCGAACTGCACCTTGCCGAGGATCCAGCAACCGTCTTCGTCCACCTTGGCGCCCTTGGGCGTGCCCGGGCACTTGTCCACGTCGTCGCAGACGCCGTCGCCGTCTTCGTCGGGGCAGACGCCCTCGTCGAGCTGGTCGGCCAAGGCCCGCCGCCGGGTGAAAACGTCGTCGGCGAAGCTCGTCATGGCGTCGTCGGGCGCCAAATTGTCGGCGGTGACCATGTAGCCGCACTTGCCTTCCTTGGCGATGTCGCGCAGCAGCTTGAATTTTTCGTGGTAGCGCTGAACCGGCGCGTCCGGCGCGTCGAAGGGCAGATCGTCGCCCACGGCGACGGTGTAGATGCAGATGCGGTCGCCGAATCGTTCCTTGATTCTCCGGGCCGCCAAGACCGGGTTGGGATCGTCCTTGAGAATTTTGCCGTCGCTGACGATGACCAGCGCCAGGTATTCATCCTGGGGCGCCAGGGAAAGGTCGTCGCCGGCCTCGTCGATGGTCAGGGCCAGGGGGCTTTTTCCGCCCGCCCACCGGACGATTTCGATGGCCTCGGCAAAATCGGCCCGGTTGTACCGGGTCATCCCATACAGCAGTTCGGTGGGGGTGGTGAAGGCCCCCGCCTCCCATCCGTATCGGCGCAAGCCCCCGAAGAGCGGTCGGTCGGGCGTTTTCTGGTTGAATCGCCGGGTGATGTCCTTGGCGACCTTCAGCTTGATCTGCTGCTGATGGGGGAGAAATTTGGAGCCGGAGGCGTCCATGATGACCAGGAAGTTGTCCACGAATTCTTCGAAATACTGTCCGAATTCGAGGGATTCGGGATCAACGGTGAAGTCGTCGGGCGTCGCGCCTTCCAGAGGAGGGCCGTCCGCCGTATCGGAGGCGGGCCCGGAGGCCCCCGCTCCCGTCGCGGGGTCCGCGGGCGATGGGGATTGCCCGGCGCAGCTAGCCAGAATCAGGCCGATCCATCCGAGAAGGAAAAGCGTACGCCAACTTCGTGCCATCCCGTCACCTCCTGTTTTCGTTCGAAACCGTGTGGAAGGAAGACCGGCCCCCCACCGCGGGGGCAAAAAAAAGGCCTTGTCATTGCTTGCGATGCGGTGTCTGAAAAGCGCCAAAGCGCGGGCGAGGCCATCATACAATTCTTAAATTGCTTCCCATATTACAGATATTCAAAAACATCAAGCAAAGACTGTATGGACGGGCATTTCGGCGGTCGGAACGGGCCGGAAGAATCGGGAAATGGATCGAATCAGCCGTTCTTTCCCCGGGGCCGGTCCATTTTGGGAAAAACGTCGGGCGGGCAACTCGCCAACGGAGGGGCGACCGCGGCGACGCGGCCGTCGGGCCAAAGTGCGAGGCGGGCGCGGTCGGCGCGGACGCGGGGAACGGGGGTGCGTCGTTCGGGTTTCCCCGCGCCAATGGGGCCATTGAATCTTACTATTACGCGGAGCCATCGGGTTATGCAAGGCAAAATCGCACGGCTGTACAACCTCTTCGGCTTGTGGCATACTGACTTTTTCATCCCGGCGCCCGTCCGGCGCCCATTTCGAACTTCAGAAGGGAAAACGATCGCGATATGGCCCAGGAAAAAGATATTGTCCTGATTTATATGGAAGACAACCCCGTCGGATTCGCCCGGATCGAGGATATCCAGGCCGACGCCAAACCGGATTGGTATCACGTGGATTTGCTGCTGCTTCAGATTCCGCCACAGCCGGTCACCTGGATTCTCCGAAACGCCTACATCAACGGGGATGAATTCACCATGAACGGCACGCGGATGCGGCTGGAACTGGTGGAATCTCCGGCGGCGACGGAGACGAAGGACGCCGAACCCCGGGAGGAATCGTCCGAACCGGACGCCGAAGACGAAGAAGCGCCCAAGGGAAAGGTGATTTCTCTGGCCGGACGGAAAAAGGATTGACGAAGTGGCCCTTGCTCCGGCGAACATCGGGAACGTGTTGGTGGACGCGCCCGCGGCGCTTGCGCCGCTGGCGGGCATCACCAACCTTCCCTTCCGGCTGCTGGCTCGGGAGGCGGGTTGCGGCCTGGTCTACTCCGAAATGGTCAGCGCCAACGGTCTGGTCCACGAATCCCCCAAAACCCGCAACCTGATGGCCCGCCATCCCGACGAAGGCCCGCTGGCCCTGCAAATTTTCGGCGCCGAGCCGGACGTCATGGCCGAAGGCGCCCGCCAGGCCCAGGCCGCGGGGGCGGACATCCTGGACGTCAATTTTGGCTGTTCCGTGCGAAAAATCCTCCGGACCGGGGCCGGGTCGGCGCTGATGCGCGATCTTCCGCGAAGCGCGGCGATTCTTCGGGCCGTTCGCGACGCCGTCTCCATCCCCTTGACCATTAAAATCCGCTCCGGGTGGGACGCTTCCGGGCGGCAGGCGCTGGAACTGGCCCGGATCGCCCAGGATAGCGGCGTGGACGCCATCGCGGTCCATCCCCGCACGGCGAAACAGGGCTTCAGCGGCCATTCCGACTGGTCGATCATCGCCCGCGTCCGGGAGGCCGTGGACATTCCGGTCATCGGCAACGGCGACGTGATCGATTCCGAAGACGCCGCGCGGATGCGGGCGGAAACCGGTTGCGATCTGGTGATGGTCGGCCGCGCGGCCATCGGACGGCCTTGGCTGTTCGGGCAGATTCGGGACCGGCTGGCCGGGCGGGAACCGGAACCCGCCGGCCCCGCCGTGCGGTTCGCGGTCATGCGCCGCTATCTGCGGGAGTCCATCGCCCATATCGGCGAGGAACACGGCAGTCGGATCATGCGGAGCCGGCTCGGCTGGTTCGCCCGAGGGCTGCCCCACGCCGCGCGGTTTCGCGAATCCATCACCCGAATCGCCTCCGAAGCGGAGGCGCTGGAGCGGATCGCGGAATTCGAGGCCCGGGTGCTGGCGCGGGAAGCGGAAGAACCGGTCCGGATTTCGGCCTGACTTTTGGATGGTCCGGGGGACTCGGCAGCAGCTGAAATACCGTTTGGGTTTTCCATTGCTCAATCGTGCCAGATTGCGCAAGGGCGAATGCAATTCGCCCCTACCCGATTCCGTCAAAAAACGGCATGGGGATGAAAACGGTACATTGACAAATTCCGAGTCTCCGGAATCGGGCGTGGTTTCGGACGGTCTCCCGGCCCATTTTCAAAGGTGTTTCCTTTCCCCCGCCTCCGGTTTCCGCCCCGGATTCCGGATTCCGTCTTTCCCAATCATTGGAATCCGATGATCGGAACCCAATGATTGGGAAAGGATAATGAAAGGATAACCATGTCCAAAACCGCCCTTGTCCCCATCGCCGACGGCTCCGAGGAGATCGAAGCCGTCACCGTCATCGACGTGCTTCGGCGGGCCGGAATTTCGGTGACCGTGGCCTCGGTCATGGACCGCGCCGAAATCACCGCCTCCCGGGGCGTCCGAATCGTGGCGGACCGGCTGATCTCCGCAGTGGCCGACCAGAACTTCGACCTGATTGTCCTGCCGGGCGGCATGCCCGGCGCGGAGCATCTGCGGGACAGCGCCGTTCTGACGGAAATGCTCCGCCGACATGCCGGAGAAGACCGGCTCGTGGGCGCCATTTGCGCGGCCCCGGCGGTGGCGTTGAAACCCCGCGGATTTCTAAACGGCCGCCAAGCCACGGCCCATCCCGGCTTTTTCGATCAACTCGATCCCGACGCGCGGTCCGAGGCCCGGGTGGTTGCGGACGGTCGCGTGGTGACCAGTCGGGGTCCGGGAACGGCGCTGGAATTTGCCCTGCGATTGGTCGCGCTGCTTTTGGGCGATGAAAAAGCGGCGGAAGTGGCCGGTCCGATGGTGGTTGCCTAATCAGAATGCCGTTCATTTTGGGATTATGGTAGGGGCGAATTGCATTCGCCCTCTTGGCAAATTCACGGAAACGTTCTGTTATCCAGGCCTATGCGGATAATTTTAGGGTGAATCCCGTCCTTTCCATTTGTTCCAAGGAGAGATCGTGTACGTCGGAAGTCATTTCGCCATCCCCGTCGTTGCCGCAACCCTAGTGGACCTCGGCTGTTTGGCCGCCGGGCGGTCCCGCCTGTTTTCCAATCGAGAACTGCTGCTGGTGGGTTTCTGCGGTGTCCTGCCCGACCTGCTTTCGCCCCACCTTCGGCTGTCCGCCCGGCTGACGAGCTGGAGCCATACCGTTTGGTTCGCCATCGGCTTATTGCCTGTGCTGTGGATGTTTTTTCGAAAGCGGGAGACGTCGTCCCGATGGCGAATGACCGCTTTCTGCTGGATCGCGGCGGTGCTTCATCTGCTGGGGGACGCCGTTTCCGGCGGCATTGCCCCGTTCTATCCGTTGACCGGTTTTCGCTTGGGCTGGTATCTGGTTCCGTGGCGACTTTGGGGAAAAATCGACCTTGGAATGTTGACCGGGACCGCCGCGCTGGTCTTTGCGGCGACCCGTTGGAATCGTCGGATCACCCGTTGCTCCGAGGTCTCCGGCCGCGATTCGGAACCGGTCTGCACCCTTCCGATGGAGTTCTGAATTCATGTCTCAATTCACCCTGCACACCCAACAACTGGACGTGGAAACCGATGTGGGCGTGGACATCCGGGACGTCACCGACCGGTTGAACCGGATCGTCGCCGATTCGGGCATCGCCGAAGGTCAGCTTTCCGCCGCCGTGGTCGGTTCCACCGGGTCTTTGACCACCATCGAATTCGAGCCCGGGGTGGTGGCCGACCTTCGACGGGCCATCAACGAATTGGCCCCGCCGGACCGGGAATACCAGCACGAGCTGGCCTGGCACGACGGCAACGGCCACAGCCACGTCGGGGCCGCCCTCCTTGGGCCGAGCATCGCGCTTCCCGTAAGAAAAGGAAGGTTGCGCCTCGGCGCCTGGCAACAGGTGGTGTTGATCAACCACGACAACCGGGGAAGAAAGCGGCCGGTGGAAGTGACGGTGATTGGCCGAACCTGAGGCGGAGGCGATTGGCAAGAAATCCCGCACCGTTCCCACCTGGGAGCCACGAACCGCACTGGTCGAATCGCGGCTCGTCCGGAATCGGCCGGCGAGCGCAACTCGTCGCTTTCGGATGAGGCGCAACTCATTCTGGAAAACCCCCCGCTCCGGCGATGGTCCGGTTTTCCGTCCGCTCGAGTACAAGAACGGAATTTGTGCGGAGGAACCCCCGGCCCTCGTTAGGATTCGGGAGCGAAACCGACTTCCGGGAAACCAAAACCGGATGCCGGCCACAGGCTTTGAAAACCTGGAGGCCAATTGCCTCCCCTTCGATGGACCCCCCAAAATTGGAGGATTTTCGCCCATGCCTTTGCGAAGATTGCTTCAGGAAGCCCAGAAGTTTGAAATCCAGCCTTACCAACGCCCCAAAAACATCAAATCTCTTCAAGATCAGAATGTCCCGTTTTCGGGGCTTCCGCTCAAACACCCCTACGATGGAAACAAGGTCCTTCTGGTGACCGACCCGTGCAGCACCAACACGCTGTATTATGAATTCAAAACCGAAGACGTCACCTTCGTGGAAGAGCTGCCCAGCGTGGTCAGCCCGGACGGCGAAACCGTCACCATGGCCCGCCTCTGGATTCGCAAAGGCCGCGTGGGGGTTCGTTGTACGCCATTTCTGGTGGAAAATATTGCGGTGGTGTCGGATGCTTGTTGAGGTCATTCCTTGTTTTCAATGTTGATGAGTCGGGGGATTTCTCTTATGGGCCAATGACAAGGTTTTGGTTCCTCTCATTCTGGAGCCCCATGCATCCGTCTTCCGATCCATTTTTTATTTTCGATTAATCATTTACGCCGGGCGCCCGTTCTCACGGGATGTCCGGCGTTTGTGTTTTGGCGGGCGGCGTTCTCCGATGGTTTCGCGGCCGGCCGGCGACCACCTCATCCAAGGGATATGCCATGAGCCAATGTTTCGCTTTTTTCGAAATCAATCCGGTGCAGAAATTTATCACCGCCGCCAAGCGGACCCAAGATTTCTGGGCGGCGAGCTTCACGCTTTCCTACCTCTCCGCCGTCGCCATGGCGACCATGGAGGAAGCCGAAGCCGGCGGGGTCCTTTATCCCGATTTCAAGGGCGACCCGTTGTTCGACGCGGTGGTTGGACGCGCTGGGCGGCCGAGGGAACACGATTTCTCGATCGTCGAAACCCGAATCGGAACGCTGCCCAATGTATTCGTGGCAAGGCATGACGATCCGAAACGGCTGCGGGAAATCCTGAAATTGGTTTCGGATAACGTCCACGGCGCGTACGAGGAAATGGTCCGCCAGGTGAAAACGCGCCTGGAAACCGACTTGCCCGGCTTGTGCCAGGGGGACGGTTGGGCGGAGATCTGGGAACGACAACGTCGCTACTTCGTAACTTTTTGGGCCATGACCGAATCCGAAGATGGCCGTCCGTTCGGCGAAACCATCCGGGCTGCGGCCCGGCGGATGGGCGCCCGGGATGGAATGCGGCTTTTCAAACAAATTCCCGGGGGCGAGCCCGGCCGGAAATGCACGCTCTGCGGAGAAAAGGAGCCGCTGAAATTCTGGGACGGGTTGCGGGGGGAACGTCCGAAGGACGCCGGCCGGCTGTTTTTTCGGCTTCGATACGCCAGCCGCCGGAACGAACGGCTTTGCGCACCCTGCACGGTGAAACGGCTGGCGCCGGATATTTTCTTCGAGGCCAAGCGTCCCACCGACCCGGAAGCGGCGCCGCTGGTCTTTCCTTCCACCAGCGCCATTGCCGTGGCCCCCGCCCTTTGCCGACTGGCCCGGCGGTGGGACGACGGGCAAACCCAGGTGGATGTGGAAAAATTCATCACCTTTTTCCAACAACTCGAACTCGACGGCTTTCCCCGGAATCTCGATCCCCTGCCCGCGCTGAAACGGGAAATTGACGGCGCCCGCTTTCCGGGAAAACGGGACATTTTCCGGTGGGACGGAGACGCCTTCATCGAAGACACCTACCAGCCGGGGGTTTTGCGGAAGCTGTACGGAATGCCGGAAACGGTTCCGGCTGCGGTGGTGTCTCGATGCGGGGAACAGGTGGGCAACCTGATGGCGGACCTTCGTCCATCCAAATATTTTGCCGTGGTCATGATGGACGGCGACAACATGGGCAAGCACTTGGCCGAACGGGAAACCCTGGCGGAACACCGGGAAATCAGCCGCCGGATGGCCCGGTTCTCCCGCGAACTGGTTCCCCGGGTCACGGAGGATTTGTTCCGCGCGAAAGTGCCCTACTTCGGCGGCGACGAAGGGGTGGTTTTCGTCGCGTTGGAAGACCTTTTTCCGCTCATGCGGCATCTTCGGGCCGCGTTTTCGGGGCAGTTGACCCATGCCGGGGATTCCGACGGGTGGAACGTGAATTTCTCGGCAGACGGCAAGGTCCGCGTTCCCGTGCCCGGCCGGGAGGAACCGCTGGAAACCCTCGGTCCGGGATTCACCGCCTGCGCCGGCGCCGTGGTGGCCCACCATCAGCATTCGCTGGTTCAGGTGATGGAAACCGTTCAGGAAACCCTTGAAGAGCGGGCCAAAGAACTCCCGGAAAAAAACGGCTTCGCCATCGCGTTGATGAAGCGATCCGGCGGCACGACCATGGCGCGCTCCCATTGGAGCTACGCGGCAAGCGGCGATGGAGAATTTTTGGACGTACTTGTCCATCTGGAAGACATGGCGGAGCTGTATCGCTCCGGCCAACTGACCGACGCTTGGCTGTACGACCTGGATCGTGAAAAAATCGGCTTGATTTCCAGCGAAGGCGTATTTCCGGAAATCCGCCGCTTGATTCGACGCCACACCCAGGAGGGGAACGAAGAGATGTCCGAACGGGTGGCCCGGGCATCCACCCGGGCCTGCCGCCTTCTTCGATGCCTGGACCCGGCCGCCGGGGAGAACGCATTGGCGGAATTCATCCGGCTGGAACTGGCCGCCGCTTACATCGCGAAAGGAGGGGGAAGCTGATGTGGCTTTTCATGAAACCGCTGGATACCGTCTGCTGCCGGGACAGCCGTCCCTTCGCCGCCGGGGAGCACGGGACCGCCCGAACGGTGTTTCCCCCTCGTCCGTCCACCTTTTACGGTGCCCTCCGTTCGGAATTGATCGCCGCGCATGGAAACGGATTCGCGGATTTCCATCGGCCGGAAGGGGAGCCGCCGCCCGAATTGGCGGAAGCGGGGACGCCGCGCCGAATGGGAACCTTGCGGCTGAACGGAATCGGGCTGGCCGAATTCGACGAAGGCGCCCAAACCTGCCATGCTCTCTTTCCCGCCCCCGCGCATCTGGTGCGGGAACACGGTTCCGCCGAAGAAGCGTCCTCGCCCCGTTTCCATCGGCTTCGTCTGGCGGAAAACGGCCCGCTCACTTCGGACGTCACCGATCTTTCGCTTCCCCTTCAAATCCCGATGGGACCGGATGCGCCCTTCCAAGCCGCCGGAGGCTACCTGACCGCCGAAGCCGCCAACCGATTTTTGGCGGACCCGGCGGCGGTTCCGGACGGAACGGATGAATGGCGGGCCGGGGGAGACCTGTCCGCGGCGGCGTTTCAGGTGGGCCTTACCCGGGTTCGGGGGGCGCGGGTTGCGGCGGAAGGCCGCCTTTACAGCATCGAACACCGGCGGCTTCTCTCCCGCTCCGGCACGAAAACCGGTTTTTGTTTGCGGGTCGGCGAAACCCGGAAATTCCACGCCGCGTCCGAAGGCGTGATTCGGCTGGGCGGCGAGGGCCGCGCAGCCGCCTATCGCGGATTGGACCATTCGCCCGCCGGGGCCATCGACCGGGAACGCATCGCCGCCCGGATCGCCAACACCGGTCGATTCTTTCTGTGGCTGATTACGCCGGCCCTTTTTCCCGGCGGATGGCGTCCCCCGTTTCTGACGGGCGAAGGGACGGAAGGAGAATTGGAAGGGGTGAAAGTGCGGCTGACGGCCGTCCGGATTCCGGAGCCGGTTTTTCTGGGGGGATTCCGGCTCGGGCCGGGCGCCTCGGGCGAGAGCAAGCCCGGCTTTTGGGCGGTGGAGACCGGTTCGGTCTATTTTTTCGACTTGATTGGAACACCGGCGGCGGACGCGGTTTCCCGCCTGGTCGAGGCCCGGACGTTTTATCCGTTGCCCGGCCAGATCGGGGGAATGGAACAACAAGGATTCGGCGCAACACTGATCGGAGGAAACTGACCATGTTCAACGTGAGACGACCGATGTTTCTGTACACCGAGGGCTCGGTTCACCCCGGCGCCGGCAGCTCTCCCGGCGTGGTGGACCTCCCCATTCAGCGGGAAGTGCATACGGGGCTTCCCATCATCCAGGGCAGCGAGTTGAAAGGCGCCCTCCGCGAGCACATGGAAACCCTGTTGGGCGAGGATCACGGGGACGTGAAGCGCGTCTTCGGCACGGCCGCGGAGGCCGACGGCGCCGGATGGGGCGGGGCCCTGGGATTTTCCATGGCCCAGGTTCTGCTCTTTCCCGTGGCCTCCCTGAAAGGCGTGTTCGCCTGGGTGACCTGTCCCATGTGCCTGTCCCGGCTCCGTTTCGACTTGCGGTCCGCCGGTCTTCCGGATCGTCTTCCCGCCGCCGTTCCGGACGTGCCCGGCGAGGAAACCGTTCTGGTTCCCAAGGGGGCCGGCGATTTGCTCATGGAAGGAACGGTTTTTCTCTCCGAGTTTCCGTTCGAATCCAAGGAAAACGAAGAGTTGGCAAAGATCGCCGCCTATCTGTCCGGACGATTGCCGCCCGGTCACGACTATTTTCGGGACAAGCTGTATCGAAAAAAAGGCGATGGACTCCAATCCAATTTGGTTTTGGTTCACGACGACGTGTTCCGGGACTTGCTGGCGATTCGAACCGAGGTGGTCCACCGGAACGTGATCGACAAGAAAACCGGGACCACCCAGAACCTGTGGACCGAGGAAAACCTGCCCGGCGACGTGCTGATGTACAGCCTGATCTACGCCGCCGACCCCTACCAGCCCAACGGGAACCTCCGGACGGCCGAAGACGTGGCCGGGTTTTTGGAATCCAACAACGTCGGCGCCTTCATCCTGGGCGGCAGCCAGACCGTGGGGCGGGGATGGATCAGCGCCACGTTCGACAAGCCGGAAGCGGCGAAACCGAAGACTTGATCTGCCCGGAACCGCCTCGCCGCGCCGGAAACCGGTGGATTCGGACGGGAAAAGGGCGCCGGGTGGGCGGCGGGGAAGCCAGAGAGAAAGGAGAACGCAGATGCCATTGCGAAGCGTGGAACAGGAACGGGCGGGCGACGCCTACGCCAAGGTGACCGAGGTGCAGGAGAACGCCGGCCTGAACGATGTCGCAAAGGGAAAATACAAGGCCCGCACCAAGGACTTTCCCGCCATGGTGCTGACCAACGGATTGCTTCAGTCGCTCAGTTTCGTCCTCTCCAAGAGAGGCGACAAGGATTACGAAAAGATCGGCGGCCACATCAACGGTTGGGTGGGCCATGCCGTGGAAAATGGATGGTTGCCCCGGCCGCCGGCGGGGCACGGGACAAGCGATCTAAATCAGACCATCGAATGGCTCGGCGCCACCGACGCCCGGACCTACCTGGCGGTGACGGCCGAAGTGCTGCATTACGCGCCGTGGCTCAAGCGGTTCGCCGAAGGGATCATCTCCGCGGAAAC
>JBKHDD010000029.1:0-36660 GCA_046541515.1 Desulfococcaceae bacterium | reverse complement strand
TACATTCCCGAGGCCTACCACGCCCGGCGCGTCCGCGAAATGACCGCCTTGGGCGCGGAGATCGTCCGCGTGCCCGGGGACTGCGAGGCCGCCGCGGACGGCTCCGGGGAACGGGCGGCGCGGGACGAGCTGTACGACGCCAACCCCGGCGGGGCCAACGCGACCCTTCAGTTCCGGGCCTACGGCGGCATTTCCGAGGAAATCTACGACGAGCTGCGGGACGCGCCCCAGCTGGTGGCGGTCCCCGTCTCCAACGGCAGCACCCTGGCGGGCATTTACCTGGGATTTCTCAGTCTCTACCGGCGGGGCAAAACCTCCCGCATGCTCCGGATCATGGGCGGGTCCTCGTTTCGAAAAAATCCCATCGGCAACGCCTGGATCAAAAAGCTGCCCCGTTGCGCAGACCTGCGCCCCGAAGGCATCCGGGAAACCGACGTGAACGAACCGCTGATCAACTGGCATTCCATCGACGGCGATCCGGCCCTTTCGGCCATCCGGGAAACCGGCGGCTGGGCGGGCAACGCCGGCGACCGGAACCTGCGGCGCTTCTCCCGGATGATCCGAGAGCGGGAGGGGCTGGACGTGCTTCCCGCCTCCACCGCCGGGCTCATCGCCCTGCTGGACCGCCACAAAACCGAACCCCTGCCCAGCGACCGCTACGTGGTCGTGCTGACCGGAAGGAAATCGGGATGACCCTGGACGGAACCGCCATCGTCTATTGCGAGGGGGCCTTTGACGCCCCCAACGGAAAAACCGCTCACGGCCTGGTCCGCTTCACCCGGCGCTACCGGGTGGCCTCGGTGATCGATTCCCGCCACGCCGACTGCGACGCCGCATGGATTCTGGACGGCTACCCCGCCGGAATTCCGGTCCATGATTCCGTGGAAAACGCCCTCATGGCCACGGCCGCCGCCACCCATCTGGTGATCGGCCTGGCCCCGGACGGCGGACGGCTGCCCGATTCCGCCCGGGCCGACGTTCGCCGGGCCGTGGAATTGGGGCTGAACGTGGACGCCGGACTCCACGATTTTTTGGGCGAGGACCCGGAGATCGCCGCTCTCGCAAAAAAAGCGGGGGTGACGATCCGGGACGTGCGCCGTCCGCCGGACCGGAACGACCTCCACTTCTTCACGGGAAAAATCGAGGAGGTGGACTGCCTCAAGATCGCCGTCCTCGGCACCGATTCGGCGGTGGGAAAACGGACCACCGCCTGGAAAATCGTGGAGGGCTTCGAGGCCGCCGGCCACCGGGCCGAGATGGTCGGCACCGGCCAGACCGCCTGGATGCAGGGGGCGCGGTTCACCACCATCATGGATTCGGTGGTCAACGACTTCGTCGCCGGAGAGATCGAACACGCGGTCTGGCGCGCCTGGAAGGAGGCCCGGCCCGAAGCGATTGTGATCGAAGGGCAGGGCAGCTTGATGAACCCGGCCTACCCCGGCGGGTTTGAAATCCTGGCCGCCGGCCGTCCGGACGTGGTGGTGCTGCAACACGCCCCGGCCCGGCGGGACTACGACGGCTTTCCCGGCTACCGCATTCAACCCCTGGGCCGCCAGATCGAGGCGATCGAGCTGATTTCCGGCCGTCCCGTGGTCGCCCTCACGCTCAACCACGAGGATTTGCCCCTGGACCGCGTCCCCATGGTCTGCACCACGGTGGCCGCGCTGACCGGCCTGCCGACGAGCGACGTGCTGTTGGAAGGTCCCGGGCCGCTGGTGGAGGCGTTGACGCCGTTTTTAAAGACGGCGTGATTCGGGGGGCGATGTAAGGCATTTCCCGAAAATTTCCATACTGGCCCTGGGAGCGACGAGTTGTACTCGTCGATTCAGATCGGGCTTGCAAACGCAAGCGACGAGTACAACTCGTCGCTCCCAGAGCCACAGCCTCGGGTACCGGTCAATTTGCAAATCGCATAATACCAATGCGGCTCGTTTTTAAACTCCAAATGAACGGTTGTGCCGGATTGGACGAGGGCCAATGCAATTGGCCCCGACAAAAACTTGCCGACATGAGCGGCATTGTACCGACTTCCCGACCGGCCGCTTCCGTTGCCATCGGAACTGGCGTCCCGGAGATTACACGGCGCCATCCGTTTCACCCGAAACCGTCTTGCCCCCGGGCGAGCCGCCCGAAGCTTTGGACCTGTTCGAACGGTTGAACGTGGGGCCGGTGCGGCTGGAGCGCCGGCGGCTGATCGCGCCCTACCGAATCACCCGGCCGGACGGTTCCGCCGACGCCACCGAGCTGATCTATTCCTGGGAGACCGGCGTGTTCGATCCCGGGGAACCGGCGGACCGGAACCTGGCCGACATGATCGCGGCCCAGCTCGCGCTGAACTACGGCCTTTTCTGCCGCCGGATGATTTTTCACGGCGTGTACGACCGCCCGGACCGGAGCTTTCTGCGGGACATGGCCGAGAACACGGCCCGGGAAATCTACGTCAAAAAATTTCTGGAGCCCAACCCCTTTCTGGTGGGCGAGGCGGCGGAAATCCCGGCGGTCCGGCTCCGAAAATACTGCCGGACCCGGTTGGAGTTTCCGGAGGCGGGACGGGCGCGGCCGGGCTGGCGGGCCTGGGAGACCCGTCGGAACCGCCACTGCGTGCTCTCCAGCGGCGGCAAGGACAGTCTGGTCGGCCGCGGGCTGTTGCGGGAGATCGGGATGGAATCCCATCCCATCTTCGTCAACGAATCGGGCCGCCATTGGTTCACCGCGCTCAACGCCTACCGCCATTTCCGGGATTCGGAACCCCGCGCCGGACGGGTCTGGGTCAACTCGGACCGGGTCTTCGCCTGGATGTTGCGGCGCATGTCCTTCATCCGTCCCGATTTCGTCGACGTGCGGGCCGACGAGTATCCCGTCCGGCTCTGGACCGTGGCCGTCTTTCTTTTCGGGGCGCTCCCGCTCATGCGGAAACGGGGCATCGGCCGGTTGGTCGTCGGCGACGAATTCGACACCACGCGCCGGGAAAACCACCGGGGCATTCCTCATTACGACGGGCTCTACGACCAGAGCCGCTTTTTCGACGACGCCATGTCCCGCTATTTTTTGCGCAAGGGGTGGGGCGTGCGCCAGTTTTCCATCCTTCGGCCCCTGTCCGAGTTGCTCGTCGAGCGAATTCTGGCGGCCCGCTATCCGGAGCTGCTGGCCCAACAGGTTTCCTGCCACGCGGCCCGCAAAGACGGCGACCAGGTTCGCCCCTGCGGCCGATGCGAAAAATGCAGGCGGATCGTGGGCATGCTCACCGCACTGGGAGTGGACCCCGGTCAATGCGGCTACGCCGAGGCCCAGATCGCGGCGGGGCTGGCCGCCCTGGTGGATCGGGGAACATACGCCCAGGCCGAGGCGGAAAGCGCCCAGCTTTTTCACATGCTGGCGGAGCGCGGGGCCATCGCCCTGCCCGAGGACCGGCGGCCCGCGCCCCGGCCGGAGGCGCTGGCCCTTCGATTCGATCCCGTGGTCTCGCCCCCGGAGGCAGTTCCCCGGGACCTGTGTCGGCCCTTGTTTCGCTTTTTTCTGGAACACGCCGAGGGCGCCGTGCGGCGTTCGGGCCGTCGATGGGAATCCTTCGAGCCGCTCGCCGATTCGGCGGCGGATGCGCCCTATCCGTTCGAGGTGACGTCGGCGTCCGCTCAAACGGAATCCGGCGATCCGGCCCCGACCGACGAAGCGGAGGCCACCTTCCGCTGGGGCGAGCTGAACTGGCCCGACGCGGCCGAGCGGTTTCGCCAGGTGGACATCGTTTTGCTGCCGGTGGGGGCGGTGGAGCAGCACGGTCCCCATCTGCCGCTGGACACCGACGCCTTCGACGCCGACTATCTGGCCCGCCGGGTGGCGGAAGCCCGCGGGCCGCCCCGGCCGCTGGTGCTGCCGCCGATTCCCTAGGGCGTTTCCTATCATCACGACGATTTTCCGGGGACGGTGAGCATCGGCAACACCACCCTTTCCCGGCTGGTTTACGACGTGGGCATGAGCGTGGCCCGCAACGGCTTTCGGAAGCTGGTGATCGTCAACGGCCACGGCGGCAACGGCCCGGCCCTGCACTACGCCGCCCAGACGATCAACCGGGACGCCCGGATTTTCGTTTGCGTGGACACCGGCGAAACCAGCGACGTGGACGTCTCCCGGCTGGCCGGAACGCCCAACGACGTTCACGCCGGGGAGATCGAAACCAGCACCACGTTGGCCATTCGTCCGGAACTGGTTCGGATGGACCGGGCGGGGCCTTCGGTGCCGGAATTTTCCAGCCGCTACCTGGATTTCACCTCCAAACGAAGCGTCGGCTGGTACGCCCTCACCCGGAAAATTTCCACCAGCGGCGTCATGGGCGATCCGACCCGGGCCGGCGCCGAAAAGGGGGAGCGAATCTGGGAGACCATGATCGCCCACCTGGTCGCCTTCGTGGAGGAGCTGACGTCGATGACCTTGGACGAAATTCATCAGCGGCGGTATTGAATGCGAGTGCGAGGCTGTGCTCCCCCCTTTTGTAATGGAGGGCGGGGGGGATTTTTTTCCACGATAGCGGGTAATTCCATTCTCTTGGACTTCGTGGAAGGCGTTGGCGGTTGTGGCGCTGGAAATCCCCCTAAATCTCCCTTTAAAAAAGGGGGACTTTTCCCGAGCGTCACCCCCCTTTGGTAAAGGGGGGCAGGGGGGATTTTTTCCCGCGGCGGCACGGTATCCCCTGGCCCTGCACTTCTTGGATTGTGCCGCTGAAAAACCCATCACCCTCAACTGGACCTTTCCCATTGAAAATCACCCGCGTGGAATGTCATCCCGTCGAGCTGCGGCTGGCGGAGCCCTACACCATCGCCTACGAAACCGTCGATCGGTGCGTGAACGTCTTTTTGCGTCTGGAAACCGACGGGGGCGTCGTTGGCTTCGGCTGCGCCGCGCCGGACCCGGGGGTGACGGGGGAGTCCGGGGATTCGGTTTTGGCCGCCTGCCGGGACCGGATCGCGGCGGCGCTTTCCGGGGCCGATCCCCTTTGTTCCGCTCGGCCGATGGAGGAACTTCGGCCTCTGCTTTCTTCCGATCCTTCCGCCATGGCCATGATGGACATGGCCCTGTACGACATCCTCGGCCGGACCGCCGGAATTCCGCTGTACCGGATTTTGGGCGGATTTCGGGAATCGATTCTCACCAGCGTCACGGTGGGCATTCTGCCGGTGGCGGAAACGGTGGAACGGTGCCGGGATTTCCTCCGCCGGGGATTTCTCGCCATTAAAATCAAGGGCGGACTGGACCTGGACGCCGACGTGGAACGGGTGATGCGGGTGCGGGAGGCGGTGGGCGAAGGGATCGCCCTGCGATTCGACGCCAACCAGGGCTACACCGAGGAAGCGGCGCTCCATTTCGTGGAGGCGACCCGGTCCGCCCGGCTGGAATTGCTGGAACAGCCCACGCCCCGGCGGCGGGAGAACGGCCTTGGCCGGGTGACCCGGGACGTCCATTTGCCGGTGATGGCCGACGAAAGCCTGATGAACCTGACCGACGCGTTCCGGCTGGCCCGTCACGAGCGGGTGGACATGGTCAACGTCAAGCTGATGAAGGTGGGCGGGATCGGCGAAGCGATCCGCATCAACGCGGTGGCCCGGGCCGCCGGGCTGGAGGCGATGGTGGGCTGCATGGACGAATCGGTCTTGGCCATTTCCGCCGGTCTTCATTTCGCTTTGGCCCGGCCCAACGTGGCCTACGCCGATCTGGACGGCCACCTGGACCTGCTGGACGATCCCGCCGCCGGGGCGGTGATCCTGGAAAACGGCCGCCTTCGACCCACCGGCGAACCGGGCCTCGGTTTCACGCCGCCGTTCTAATCCGCGCTTTCCATTTCCCCCCACTCCCCGCGATTTGCATTCCCGGTAAAACCACCTTGCGGCGGGCCGGGAATCGTGTCAAAATTCTCATAAAATTGGTCCATTTTATGGGATTTTTTTCCGCGTCGACGCGGGCGTCCTCCGGTCCCGAATTTCGTCGACGCCTCGGGGGAATACGATGGAAAAAGCGACCCGCTCTCTCCGTTTTCGGCTGCTGGTCCGGTTTGTCGGGCTGGCCGTAGTTTCCGCCACTCTGCTGGGGCTGATCAGCATGAACCGGCTCCGGGATTTTGGGGAAACCACCCAGGCCGCCACCCGACAGGCCCTGACTCAACAGGCCTTGCGGACCTTGGAGGCCGGCGTCCGGCACGATCGGCTGCTGGTGCGGTCTCTGCTTCAGACGGCCGAGGGCGACGCCCGGCGGCTCGCCGCTTCCGGAAACCTGCGGGGCTATTTTTCCGCCCGCACGGGAAAAAACGAAGTGCTGAACCGGCTGGTGGAAAACGAGGCGCAGGGACTGGTGGACGGCCTCTATCAGGTTTGCTCCGCCCAGCAGCGGATGATGGAAACCCGATTCGCCACCCACCTTCGAACGGCCCAATTCATTCTGGAGGTTCGCGGGGGCGTCGAAACTGCGGGGTCGGAATGGGAGCTGGACACCCGTGCCCAATGGACCGGCCGGACGGGTCGGGTGGCGTTGCCCCGGCTGCGGTGGGGAGGGGAGCCCATCGGCCCCCATCCGGACGGTCGGGACGCCGGCCGGGCATTGACCGAAGCGCTCCGGGAAATCGGCGACCTTCCCACGTTTTTGTTTCAACGGGCGACCCCGGGCTGGGACATGGTGCTGGTGGCCCAAAGCGGGCCGGGCGGGGAGATCGGGGAACGAATCCCTTCCCGCACGAGCACCGGGACCCAGTCGGCCTTGATTTCCGCAGTAAAAGGGAGGCGCACGTTTCAGGGAAGAATCTATCTAAACGATCAATGGCACATCGCGGCGGCCCGCGCGGTGCGGGACAACCGGGGAGGTGTGGCGGGCATGATCCTGACGGGGCTCCCCGAGGAACATGCCCAAGCCCTGGAAGCCGCCCTTCTGGATATCCAGATCGGCGAAACCGGATACGCGGCGGTCATGTCGCCGGGCGGAAACCTGATCGTTCACCCCCAGGCATCCCTGGTGGGGGTCAACGTGGTGCATGACCTGGGCATTCCCGAATTCCGGCGGATCGTCGAGGAGCACCGGCAACGGCCCGAGGGGTTGATTTCCTACACCTTCCAGGGCCGCAAGAAATTTCTGGCCTATCGGTATTTCGCGCCCTGGGACTGGATTTTGTTGGCCACCGGGTACTGGGACGAGTTTTTCCAGGCGGAAACGGCGCGGGAGCTACTGGCGGCGGAGATGGCCGGACTCCTGGACGGCGCGTCCATCTCGGTGGATGGGACGGATCGGCCGCTCTACCAATCGATCCGATGCCTGTCGGTGGACCCTTCCCCCGCGCTGGTTCGGACCGAATCCGGGATGTCCGCGCCCGAAACCGACCTGGTCTCGGCGCTGGGACCGGAAATGGCGGCGGTCCTTTCCCGGGGCGACACGGCTTTTGACGACATTCGGACCACGGACCATGGACCGATCCTTTCCATCGCCGTTCCCCTGCGCATCGACGGCGCACTGACGGCGGCGGCCGTGGTGGATTTCCACTGGTCCCGGGTCTGGGATTTGCTGAAGGCGCGGCAATACGGCGAAACCGGGTACGCCTACGTCATCGACGAATCCGGCCTGTTGGTGAGCCATCCCCGCTACGCGCCGGGGGACGGCGTGAACCTTTCCGAGGCCGATTCCCCGGAGCTGGCGAGGCTGGTGAACGAGCGAATGCGCCGTGGCGAATCCGGATACGGCGATTACGAATTCGAAGGCGTTGCCAAGTACGTCTCCTTTCTGCCCCTGGCGGTGGGAGACCGGACCTTCAGCGTGGCGGCGGCCAGTCCATTGGGCGAGTTTTTTGATCTGGCCCGCACCCTGGACGCGGCCGCAGATGAAAGTCTGCGCGCGCAACTCTGGTTTCTGGGGATGGCGGCGTTCGCGCTGGTGCTGGCGGGAATTCTCGTCTCGCTGCTTTCCAGCCGCGTTCTCGTGCGTCCGCTCGGCCGGGTGATTTCGGGGCTTTCACGGGGAGCCGGGCGTATCGTGGGCGAGACCAACCAATTGGCGCAAACCAGCGAACAACTGGCCGAAGGCGCCAGCCGGCAGGCCGCGTTTCTCCAGCAGACCGCCGCCTCCCTGGAAGAAATCGCCTCGGTCACCCGCCGGACCGCCGACCACGCCCGGGAGACGGACCGTTCCATGGCTGGAACCCGGGAAGCGGTGAAGCGGGGCGGCGAAGCGGTGCGGGCCTTGGCGGAGGCGGTGAAACGGGCCTCCGGTTCCGGGGAGGAGACCGTCCGCATCATCCGGGTGAGCGAGGAGATCGCGTTTCAGACCAACCTGCTGGCGCTGAACGCGGCGGTGGAAGCGGCCCGGGCCGGGTCGGCGGGCGCGGGCTTTTCGGTGGTGGCCGGCGAGGTGCGTCAGTTGGCCAAACGGGCCGGCGATTCCGCCGCCAACACGGCGGTGCTGATCCAGGAAATGCTGGAACGCCTTCGGAACGGGGACGCCCTTGCGGACGCGGGATACGCCGCCTTTTCGGAAATCACCGAGCGGGCGGAGGCGGTGGGAAGGCGGGTGGCGGAAATTGCGGCGGCATCGGAACAACAGGCCCGGGGGGTGGATCAGCTCAACGCCGCCGTGGACGAAATGAATCGCCTGACCCGGCGCAACGCGCAGGGCGCGGAGACCGCAGCCTCCGCCTCGGCGGAAATGCGGGACCAGGCCGACCGGCTGAAACGGTACGTGGCCGATCTCGCCCGGCTGATCCACGGCGGACGAACCGGCGGAGACGGCCGGACTTTTGCGGGGGGATCCCATTTTGCCGGACTGGCCCGCCCTTTGCGGATGATCGGCCCGCGAAAATCCCGCCGGGGATTAAATTCCCCGGTTTCATCGGAAAAAACCCGCTAAAGCGGGCTCCCATGAACGCCCGCTTTTGGAGAGTTTACGCGCCCCTTTGGGGGCCTTTCGGGCCGAGCCAGAGGGATGGCGGGAAACCCAGTTTCAACTTTGCCGATGGCGTGCTCCTGAATTCCGAGCCTTGGATTCCTGTCTTCTGTCTTCTGACCGCCAACTCCGTCGCTCCCAGGCGAACCGGACCTCCCTCGGTTCACCAGTGGGGCTGGTTGCCGATCCGAAGGCCCGTCACTTCCATGGTTTCGGTCACCACCACGAAGGGGTTGGGATCGATCTGTCGGATAAGCCGCTTGAGCCGTCCCAGCTCCTGGAAGGTCACGATGGTATAGAGAATGCGCTGGGGCTCGCCGGAAAAACCGCCCTCTCCGTGGATTACGGTCACGCCTCGGTTTAAATCGTTTTTGATGACCTCGACCATCTCCGTCCAATTCCGGGAAATAATCATTACCGCCTTCCGCTGGCTGAAGCCGGTGACCACCAGGTCCACCACGCGGGTGCTCACGAACATGAAAATCAGCGTGAAGAGCACCGATTTCAGGGAAAACATGAACAGAGAAATGCCCATTACCGCCGCGTTGAAGGCCATCACCGTGGAACCCAGCCGGATGCCGTATCGCTTGAACAGCATGATGGACAGAATGTCCGTTCCCCCCGCCGATCCCACCGATTTCAGAATGAGCCCGCATCCGGAACCGAAAACCAGCCCCGCCAGCAGCGCGGCCAGATAGCGGTCATCCAGCGGATTGGTCGCCGGCACCAGCTCCACCGCCGCCGAAAAAATCAGCATCCCCGCCACCGAATACCAGAAAAACCGCCGCCCGATGTATCGCCATCCCAGGAAATACAGCGGAATGTTCAGCAGGAAGTAAAGAACGCTGACCGGAACGTCCGGAAATCGGTAGTGGAGGATCAGGGCCGCGCCGGTGACTCCGCCGCTTAAAAACTCGTGCGGCAGCAGAATGCCGTTGATGGCCCAGGCGCAGATGACGCTTCCGGCGGTGATCAGAAATAGGTTCCAGACCAGGCTGCTTTGCAGCAGCGCCCGGTGATCCAGGTGCGCCGGCGGCGCCGGAAGGGTTTGGGTCGGGTTCACGGGAAAATCTCCTCCTGCGGGGTTTCGTTTTAAAGTGGTTGGTTTCCATTCGGCTTCGTTTTCTGGCCAAGGTTCGGACGAAATTCTCCCGTCCGGACTTTGGGCCACCGGGAAACCGAACTCGGAAAGCATTTTCAATGCCAAAATCGGGTTTTCCGGGTTGGGGAGCCTTGTTTTTGGATATCGGTCGATTCGTTCGGAACGGCCGATTCCCATCCGCGGGACGGCAAAGGGGAACCCAGGGGTCGGAGGCGGCCCGAAAATCGATCGGGCTTCGGGGAGGGCCGGCACGCATGGGATGGGCCGCGGCGGGCCGCCGGAATCGAAAACGGGGGAGAAGGCCGCCGAACAGCCGAAAAAACGTTTCGGACTTCGGGTTGCAATCGAAAGAAAAAGAAGAATGCAGGGGGGGGCATATGGGAAGATGTGAAGGTTTGCCCCGTTCGGAATTCCATGTTCCGAAAAATGCGGATAAGAATTCCCGGTTCTGGTTCCCGGCGGAAAATTCGGATGAACGACGGCGATTTTCTCCTTCGATTTTTTCCCGCCCCACCCGCTTGACATCCTCCCATCCCGCTTTATTTTCCCGCCGTCAGCACCGGAATTATCCGGAACGCCATTCCCGGGCGTCGGTCCCAGCCGACGGCCATGGCATCTTTCCTTCCCGCTGGTTCACGGCCGTTATTGGCCCATTTTCTGATGCGCAACAAAACGCCGTTCCCAATGGGCGCGCGCCCAACCGGACGGGTGAATCCGAGGGAAGAACGGGTTTGTTTGGAAATCCACTTTCAAGATCCAATTGACGGAGGAACGCGTACCATGAAGATCCGACCACTGAACGATCGCGTGCTGGTCACCCGCGTGGAAGCGGAGCAGAAAACCTCTGGCGGGATTATCATTCCCGATACCGCCAAGGAGAAGCCTCAGGAAGGCAAGGTTGTGGCCGTCGGCCCCGGCGGGTTTCGGGACGACGGAACCCGCATTCCCATGGCGGTTAAGGAAGGGGACCGGATTCTGTTTTCCAAGTACGCCGGCACCGACATCAAAATCGATGGCGAAGAACATATTTTCATGAAAGAGAGCGACATTCTCGGCATTCTGGAATAGGCGTTCCAGAGTGTTTTCAGGAGGAATCCAACCATGCCAGCCAAAATGATCGCGTACAGCACCCAGGCCCGGGAAAAAATGCTCCGGGGCGTCGACACCCTCGCCAACGCCGTGAAGGTGACCCTCGGCCCCCGGGGCCGCAACGTGGTTCTGGAAAAGAGTTTCGGCTCGCCCAAGGTGACCAAGGACGGCGTCAGCGTCGCCAAGGAAATCGAGCTTGCCGATAAATTTGAAAACATGGGCGCGCAGATGGTGCGCGAAGTGGCCAAAAAGACCAGCGACACCGCCGGCGACGGCACCACCACCGCCACGGTGCTGGCCCAGGCCATTTACGCCGAGGGGCACAAGCTGGTCACCGCCGGCGTCAACCCCATGGCGTTGAAGCGGGGCATCGACAAGGGCGTCGAGACCGTGGTGGACGCGCTGAAAGACCTTTCCACCGAGATCAAGGACAAAACCGAGATCATGCAGGTGGGCGCGGTATCGGCCAACAGCGACCAGGAAGTGGGACGGCTGATTTCCGAGGCCATGGAGAAGGTGGGCAAGGAAGGCGTCATCACCGTCGAGGAAGCCAAAAGCATGGAAACCACCCTCGACCTGGTGGAGGGCATGCAGTTCGACCGCGGCTATCTTTCGCCCTACTTCGTCACCGACGCCGAAAAGCTGGAGGTCCATTTCGAGGATCCGTTCATTCTGATCCACGAAAAGAAGATCTCCAACATGAAGGACATGGTCCCCCTGCTTGAGTCCATCGCCCGGTCGGGCAAGCCGTTGCTGGTCATCGCGGAGGACGTGGACGGCGAGGCCTTGGCGACCCTGATCGTCAACAAGTTGCGGGGAACCCTTCAGGTGGCCGCCGTCAAGGCCCCGGGCTTCGGCGACCGGCGGAAGGCCATGTTGCAGGACATCGCGGTGCTCACCGGCGGCCAGGTGGTGTCCGAAGAGCTGGGCGTAAAGCTGGAAAACGTGACCATCAACGACCTGGGCTCCTGCAAGTCGGTCCGGATCAACAAGGACAACACCACCATCGTGAACGGGGCGGGCACCAAGGACGCCCTGGACGGCCGCATCCGCCAGATCAAGGCCCAGATCGAGGAGACCACTTCCGACTACGATCGGGAGAAACTTCAGGAGCGGCTGGCCAAGCTTTCCGGCGGCGTGGCGGTGATCCACATGGGCGCGGCCACCGAGACCGAGATGAAGGAGAAGCGGGCCCGGGTGGACAACGCCCTGAACGCCACCCGCGCGGCGGTGGAGGAAGGCATCGTCCCCGGCGGCGGGGTGGCCCTGGTTCGTTGCCTGGACGCCTTGGACAAGGTGGAGGCGAAGGACGAAGAGAAGGACGGCCTGAACCTGCTGCGGCGGGCGCTCTCCGCGCCGTTGCGCCAGATCGCCCGGAACGCGGGCCAGGACGGCCCGGTGATCCTCAACAAGGTGCTGGAGGGCAGCGGAAACTTCGGCTACAACGCCTACACCGGCGAGTTTGGGGATCTGGTCAAGGCGGGCGTCATCGACCCCACCAAGGTGGTCCGATTCGCCGTTCAGAACGCCGCTTCCGTGGCCGGCCTCATGATCACCACCGAGGCCATGATCACGGAGAAGCCGGCGAAGAAGAAGGACGGCGGCGCCCCCGGCATGGACGAGATGGACGACTACGACTACTAAAAAAAACGGGCGGAACGAGAATCCGCGCTTTCGCGGTCGTTCCGCCCGTTTTCGGGATGGAAAAAGCGGCGTCCTTCGGGCGTTTCCGGAGGGCGCCGCTTTTTTTGCGCGGGGTTCTATAGCATTTCCCGGGCCTCCTGGTTGATCCGGAGGACGGCGGCGTGGGATTTATCGATTCGAGGCTTTTGCTTCTGGATGGAATCCAGCTCGGACGCTTCGTCCTCGAACCGGGTCCGCTTTTTGATCTCCTCCACCTCTTCCTGGCGGCTTCGGTCGATCTTGGCCAGTTTTCCGTCCAGCACCGCCCGCACCGCTTTTTCGGCGCCTTCGGCGATCCCTTGGGCCCATCCCTCCTGGGCGTTCAGGTCCTCGTCCACGCCGTTTTTCTTTAATTCCATGATTTCGGATAGGTACCAGCTTCCGAAGAGCATCCGCTTCATCATCCGCATCCGCCCTTCGTTGGCCCGCTCGATCCGGTCTTTTTCCGTCAGGGGGCCGGAGTAGGGGAGGGTGCGGGGGCGAGGCGTGGCCGGCACCACCACGTCAAAACGTTTCGCCGCCGCCTGGACCGATTGCATGTAGGCCTGGCAGGCGGTCGCGATTTCGTCCGCGTAGGTTTCGGCGGCCTGGCGCACGGCGTTTTCCAGGAAGGCGGCGTCGGCGGAGAATATCCAGGATCGGCGGGCCGCCCCGATGTCTCCCCGCAATTTGGACGCGGCCGTTTTGGCGGCGTTGGCCCGCTGTCTTTCGGCCGCGTTCATTTCCTCTTCGAACGCCTGGAAATTGGCCTGGTTCTCGGATTTTTCGGCGTTCGCCCGCTTTTCGGCGTCGTCCAGCCACTCCCGGGTGGTTTTCAGCGATTCCGAAAGGGCCGCTTCTCGCTTTTCCATCGCCACCTGGGCATCTTCCAGCCAGACGGCCCCCCGCTTGGCCGCCTCTCGCAACGCGGCCACCTCCCGCTTTTGGGAGGCGGCGAAGTTCCGAACCGCTTCCATGAAATCGGAAAGGCCCGAGGCACTGATCCCTTGCTGGTCTCCCGACCGGGCCGCCCGAAAGGCTTCCCGCCCGTTGACCAGATGCAGTTCATGGGCGCCGGCCACCCGGGTCCGGAGATTGTCGGCCTGGCGTCGCCGTTCCTCCGCCGTCAACTCGGCGCAACTGGCGTCCAGGTTCCAGATCACGAACAATTTGCCAATGTCGTTTTGCAGCTCGGTCACGATGTGTCGGGTGTAGCGGGTGAAAAGCGCCGGATAGCGGACCACCAGCACCACGGTGTCCAGCGACCGCAGGGCTTCCCCGCTGATCTGGTCGAACCGGTCCTGGCTGCCGATGCCCGGCGTGTCGATGAGGTCCACCTGCCCGCCCAGCCGCAGCAGGTCCGAGGGGGTTTCGACCACCACCTCGTCGGAACTTTCCGGGCCGGTTTTCATGATTTCGTACAGCGCGGAAACCCGGTCGAATCGATGCTCGCCCACCCGCCAGGCGTTCTCCGATCCCCAGGTGATCCGGACCGGTATGGCGGTCAAGGGGCCGAAATCTGTGGGCGTCAACTCCTGGCCCGCCACGGCGTTGACCAAGGTGGACTTGCCGGCCTTTACCTCGCCGTAAAAGGCGATGCGGATTCGCCTGCCGGCGAATTCGGCCAGCAGATTGTCCAGGTCTTGCAGCCGGCCTTCCGGGAGCAGACCGGCGTGGTCGGTCAGTGCCTTCCGGGTGTCGGTCAGCGCCTCGTTGAGCTGGGTGGAAAGCGCGCCGTAGACCTGCATGTTTTTGTTCTGGGTTGTCGCGAGGTCGGACTGCTCCATGTCTGATGTCTCCCCGAATATCTGTAAACCGCCTCGGACCGTTCCGGAGGATGGCGGCGCGGGATTTTCCGCGTCGGATCGGCCTGGGTCGCTTCCGCGGATGCGGAAGATTCACGTTCCCGGCGTTTTACCGTAAAAAATTTCAGAAAGTCAAACCCTGCATTGACCCCCATTTGAGAAAGAAAGGCGGGCTTAGCTGGTGGGAAGCAAGAGAAAAAGCCCATAAGCGAGTGGGGGCAGGCCGTTTGCTCTCCATTTTGGCTGAAAAAAAAGGGAACCGTGAATCCGCCTCCGCGGCTCCGCACCGTGCCTTGCCGCAACGCCACGTCTTTTTGGCCTTTCAGGCGGACGGTCACCCGGTTGAGATTCCAACAGCCCGCCCTGTGGTTATCCCGCTGTCCAATGGGTTTTTGGGCGGAGAATCAAAATTGCTTTCAAATTGACCTCCTTTTCCCCCCTTCAGCTACAGGATCGCGAACGGGCACGGTGCGCGGTCGTCGAAACGAATGCGGAAGGAGGCAACAAAGATGAAATTGTTGACAAAAACAAAGTGCTATTGGATAGAAAAAAATTTGGATGTGTTCTCGACTCGGCTTGTCTCCGTTTATCTTCGACCCTTGGTTTCCCTTGGCCGTTCCAGGGTGTGGCATTCCCGTCGAAAGACTCGGTTCGGAAATGGGCAACGACTATTCCAGCTCCGAAACCGCCGCTTCCCGTTCGGCCTGGTACCGGTCGTGGGTCATGTTTTCCACTTGTTCCAGGCAACGCTGAATTTCGCTTTCGCTGGCGTACCGATAGCAATCCCGCCGCTGGTTTTCCTGTAAACCGACATACCAGGCCCGCGAGGTGCACCCCGGGAGGATGAGAAGAAGCAGGCCGAACAGCCAAAAAAGATGAATCCGTCCAGACATGGCAATTCCTTTTTTTTTGGCGCCCGGAACGACTTCCATCCCGGGCGGCGTGGGGATTACCGGCTCGTATCCGCGGCCACTTCTTTTCCCTGCAACACCTCCAGCGCCCGCATCACCTGGTAATCCTCTTTCAACCGTTCGGGGGTCAACGGCCGATGACGGCGTTCGACGCGTCGGCGTCGGCGTTCGGCCGGGGAAATCGATTCCGGAGATTCCGGCTCCTTAATTTTTCCATCGCCGTTCAGCGGGCGGGCTTCCAGGTGGTTGTCCAGGTCTTTCTCCTTCAGCCGCCAGGCTTCCGTGTCCACTTCGCCGTCGGCGTAGCGCTGTTTCACCTCGATGTCCGGCTCGATGCCATGGTTCTGAATGGCCCGGCCGCTGGGGGTGTAATAGCGGTAAATGGTGAATTTGAGGCCGTAGCCGTCCCGCAGCGGCTCCACCGTCTGCACCGAGCCTTTGCCGAAGGACGGCGTGCCCAGAATGGTTCCTCGGGAATGGTCCTGGATCGCGCCCGCCACGATTTCCGAGGCGCTGGCGCTGCCGCCGTTGATGAGCACCACCAGCCGAAAATTCCGCCGCTTAAACCAGCTTCCCCGCGCCTTGTATTCCCGCGTATGCTCCGGCAGCCGGCCCTTGACCGAGAGAATCACGCCGTCGTCCAGGAAAAAATCGGAGACCCCGATGGCTTGCCGCAGCAGCCCTCCGGGGTTGTCCCGAAGATCGAGAATCAGCCCTTCCAGCTCCGGTCCCTCGGCCTCCAGCTTGTCCACGGCCGCCTCCAGGTCCTCGGTGGTGTTGTCCTGAAAATTGGTGATCCGCACATAGCCGTATCCGGGTTCAACCGGGCTGGATTTCACGCTGACGATGGGGATGATGTCCCGCACCAGGTCGAAATCGATCGGCTCCTCTTCGCCTTCCCGCCGAATGGTGACTCGGACCGATTCCCCCTTTGGGCCCCGCATCTTCTGGACCGCCTCCCACAGCATCATCTCCTCCGTGGATTCGCCGTCCACGGCGATGATCACGTCTCCGGCCTCCACGCCGGCGGCGAAAGCCGGGGTGCCTTCGATGGGGGAGATGACCGTCAGCTTGTCGTCCTCCATGGTCAGCACGATGCCGATGCCGCCGAATTCGCCTTCGGTGTCGATGCGCAACTCCTCGTAGGCCGAAGGCGGCAACAACCGGGAGTGGGCGTCCAGGCTGGCCACCATTTCTTCGATGCCCTTGAGGATCATCTCCCGGCTGTCCACTTCGTCGACGTACTGTTTTTCCAACTTGTCGATCACGTCCGAGAGCATTTGAAGGGCGTCTTCGGCGTCGGCGGCCAAGGCGTGCGGGAGAAAACCCGCGCACAGGAAGGTCGCGAGCGCGGCCATCGCCGCCAGGCGAAACAGCCCTCTGTTGGTCTTCTTTTCCATGGGATTCATTCCTTGTCTTTTTTTGCGTCTTTCCATGCGGCGCGGAGGGGTTGGAAGGGGTCTTCCATTTTTGTTGAAGGGAAGGGCGCCCCGCCCGTTTTTTTACCCCGTGCTCTGCATCGCTCCGGCGATTCCGCCGATGGTCAGGAAGATGGCATGGCGCAGGGCGCCGCGTTCGTCGTCCTTGGCTTCCCGCCACCGGTCCAGCAGCTCCACCTGAATCAGGTTGAGGACGTCGGTGTAGGGGTTGCGAAGGCGGATCGATTTCTGGATGACCGGGTGGATGTCCATCAGTTCGTCCTGGCCGGTAACCCGGAGGATCGCTTCTCGGGCCTTCCGGAAGTCCTCCGCGATTGTTTGGTGAAGGCCGCCGTCGCTCCGCCGGGCGTATCGCTTGGCCATGACCAGGCGGGCCCGGGCCATTTCTCGTTGGGCGTTGTCCAAAACCGTGCGGAAAAAGGTCCAGCCCTCCCACATCCGACGCAGGCGGTCCAGGTTCGCCTCGTCCGCCTCGATCAGCCCGGAAAGGGCCGCCCCCATTCCATACCAGCCCGGCACATTATAGCGCGTTTGGGTCCATCCGAACACCCATGGGATGGCCCGAAGGTCTTCAAATTCCACCTCCTGGGCCGATTTCCGCGACACCGGTCGGGAGGCGATGGGCAGATTGCCGATGTGTTCGATGGGCGTCACCTCCCGGTACCAGCCCCAGAAGTCGGGATCGTCGATCAGCGCCCGATAGGCCGCCATGGCGCGGTCGGCGATGTCGTCCATCATGTCGATCATTTCCGGGCTGCACCCCACGTCGCACTGGCTTTCGTGAACCGACAGCAGCACGGCGTTGGTGATCTGCTCCAGATGGCGGCGGGCCATGGGCGCCAGCGCGTAGCGGAAGGAGATGACCTCGCCCTGCTCGGTGTAGCGCAGCCGGCCGTTGCGGCTTTCGGTGGGCATGGTGAGGATGGCCTGATTGGCCCGGCCGCCGCCGCGCCCCACGCTGCCGCCCCGACCGTGGAAGAAGCGGAAGTCGATTCCCGCGTTCCGGCAGACCACCGCCAGTCGTTCGTGCCCCTTTTCCAGGGCCCAGTTGGCCATCCAGTAGCCGCCGTCCTTGTTGCTGTCGGAGTAGCCCAGCATGATTTCCTGAAAATCGCCCCGGGCGGCCAAATGCATCCGGTAGACCCGGCTCCCAAAGGCCGCTTCCAGCAGGCCGCCGGCCCGGTCCAGGTCGTCGATGGTCTCGAACAGCGGGACCACGTCCACCGGCGATTCCACCCGGTCTCCGGCCACCCGCCACAGGCCGACCTCCTTGGCCAGCAGCAGCACTTCCAGCAGGTCGCTGACCTCGTGGGTCATGCTGACCACGAAGCTGCCGATGGCTCCCGGGTCCCGCCGCCAGGCGTTCCTTGCCACCTCCAGCGCGTCCAGGGCGATGGCGACCGATTCGGGGAGGCTCTCTTCCCGGCCCACCAGGGGGCGGGGGTTCAGCAGCTCGGCTTCCAGCAGGCGCACTCGTTCGGCTTCCTCCAGTTCGGCGTAATCGGCCTGGACGCCCGCCCGCCGAAGCAACTCGGCCACCGCGCCTTCGTGAACCCGGCTGTGCTGGCGAATGTCCAGGGAAACAAAGTGGAAGCCGAAGACCCGGGCCCGATCGATCAGTTCCGCCAGTCGGCCGTAGCGGGCCATGTCGGCCATCCCCGCCTTTGCCAGGGAGCGGCGCAACACTTCCAGGTCGTCCACGAAATCGCCGATGTCGTAGGCTTTTTCCCCGTCCCGAAGTCGGCGGAGCCGGGTGTCCATGACGCTGAGGTGAAGCCGCCAGGGTTCGTTTCGGTATCGTCTGCGGAATTCCGAGGAAAGTCCGGCCGCCTCGGCCGCCGCTTTCAGTCCGTCGGTCAGCTCCGCCGGCGCTTCCGCCCGCAGGGAGGAAAGGCTCATCTCGTGCCAGAGTTCCTGGAGTTCGCGCCGGTACAGCCGCAGCGCCCGGTCGCGATAGGTGTCGAAGGCCCAGCGGGTCGCCTCGGGCGTCACAAAGGGGTTGCCGTCCCGGTCGCCGCCGATCCAGGACCGGTACCGCAGGAACACCGGCAGGGCCGGCACTTCGCCGTAGTAAAGCTCAAAGGCTTCGCGCAGGTCGCGATAGATGCGCGGCACCGTTTCCCAGATGGTGGTGGTGCAGTAGTAGAGTCCGTTTTCCACCTCGTCGGACACCGTCAGGCGATCCCCCCGCACGTCGTCGGTGGCCAGCAACAGGGCGATCTGGTGGTAGATTCGGGTGAAAATGCGGTCTTTCTCGTTGGGTCCCAGACGGCCGTCCCGGGGCGCGGCGGAAAGCAGGTTCGCGATGCGCTTTTGCTTGTAGAGAATGGAGCCCCGGCGGGCCTCGGTGGGGTGGGCGGTCAGGGTGGGCTGGATGTCCAGTCGGCGGGCCATCTGGTCCGACAGCCCCTTCAGATCGATTTTCATCTCCCGAAGGCGGTGAATCGCCTCCCGGATCGATTCGTTGCGGGGATCTTCCGGGGTTTCGGAAATTTCCGCCTCCCGGTTGATCCGGATGATCTCCTGCCGCTCCGCCTCGTTGACGAGGTTGAAAAAGGCGGAAAAGGACCGGATGAGCCAGAAGAGATCGTCCATGTTCATTTCCCGGAGCCGGTCGGCGATTTCGTCGAAGGCGGCGTCGGGATTTTCGGCGACCTCCGCGTTTCTGCAGGCGGTGCGCAACGTTTCCACCCGGGAGAAAACATCCTCTCCGGCCTGCTCCCGGATCGCCTGGCCCAGCAGGGCGCCCAGCAGGTTGACGTGGTGGCTCAGCGGCGCGGAAATCCCGCCGCCTTCCGCTTCAATGTCCAGTCCTTTCCAGTTGCGCATGGCGCCTCGCTTTCGTGGTCGCTTTGTTCCGCCCGGGTGGAGCAAGGCCGTTGCTTCGCCCGCCCACGCTTCCTCCGAATCGGTTCTTTAGGGACTCAGCGACAGCTGAAATACCGTTTTGGATTTCCATTGCTCAACCGTGCAAGATTGCGCAAGGGCGAATGCAATTCGCCCCTACCCGATTTCGTCAAAAAACGGCATTGGGATGAAAACGGTACATTGACAAATTCCGAGTCCCTTATGGGTGGTCCGACGCTTCGCCGGCCCCCGTGCCCGTCGCCTCCAGCCAGACGAACTGGTAGGGGCCGAGCTGAAGCGGCGCGTCGGCGGTGTATCGTTCTCCGCTCACATGGTCCACGAATTGGTAGCTCATGCCGTAGACCCGCAGTCGGTTTTCGGAAATGCTCTGGGGATACTCCGAGAAATTGTTGAGAATCAGCAGCCGCTGTCCGTTGTTTTGCCGGATGTAGCCGAAGAGATGGGGATTTTCCGGGCCGACGACCTCCATGCCGGCGTTTCGCAGGGCCGGAGTCCGTTTGCGCAGGCCGATGAGCCAGGCGGTTTCGGAGAAGATGCGTCGGCCCACGGTGGACGGATCGTTCCAGCGCTCCACCTCCTCCCAGCGGGTTTTGGGCCGGTGGACCCAGCGGCTGTCGCGCATTTTGTTGGCGTCGGCAACGTAGCTGTAGTCGTTCAGCATGCCCCATTCCTCGCCCAGATAGATCAGTGGAATGCCGCCGGTGGTCATCACCACCGCCCGCAGCAGCAGAATCCGGCGCACCGCCATGTCCAGCAGCACCGGGTCGTTCAGGTGGATGGCCTGTTCCAGACCGGCCAGGGAGGCCAGCGTGCCGGCGACCCGTTGATCGCCGTTTTCCGGGTTGAACTGGAACGGCACCCCCCGGGAGAAGGAGCCTTCGAACTGTCCGGTATAGAAATTGTTGAGAAACCGCCGGTGGGCGGCCGGGTCGATGCCCAGCTCCCAGGCGTCGGCGTCGTCGAAGGTCCAGCCGATGTCGTCGTGGCAGCGCAGGTAGTTGACCCAGGCGCAGTTTTCCGGAATCCGGTTGCGCTTGCGCATGGCATGTTCGATCAAACGGGTTTGTCGGGTGGCCAGCGCCTCCCACAACAGGGCCATCAGCGTCGGGTTGTAGGAAAGCTGGCATTCCTCCGGACTGATGTACCGGATCACCTCGTCCGGGTGGACGATGGCTTCCGATTTGAACAGCAGGCTGGGCGCGGCGATTCGGGCCACCGCGTTAAACGCCTGGATCACCTGATGGGCCTCCGGAAGATTTTCGCAGGGGGTGCCCAGCCGTTTCCAGATAAAGGCAACCGCGTCCAGTCGGAGGATTTCCACGCCGGCGTTGGCCAGAAAGAGCATCTCCTCGGCCATGGCCCGAAAAACCGCCGGGTTGGCGTAGTTCAGGTCCCACTGGAAGCTGTTGAAGCTGGTCCAGACCCAGCGGTTCATGTCGGCCCGCCAGGTGAAGCTGCCTCGCCGCACCTCCGGGAAGATGTCTCGCAGATGGACTTCGTACTGATCGGGCATCACCCGGTCCGGAAAAATGTGGTAGAACGCCTGGTATTCGGGGTCGCCCGACTGGGCCAGCACCGCCCACTCGTGTTCGTCGGCGGTGTGGTTGAAGACGAAGTCGAGCACCAGGCTGATCCCCTCGGCCCGAAATTGCCGGGCCACCTCGGCCAGTTCTTCCATGGTGCCCAGCTCCGGGTTGACCATGCGGTAGGAGCTGACCGCGTAGCCGCCGTCGCTGTTGCCCCGGGGCACGGAAAACAGGGGCATCAGGTGGATGTAGTTGAGGCCCAGGCTTTTGAAGTATTGGATGTGCTTGGGCAGGTTGGCCAGGTTGTCGCTGAACAGGTCGACGTACAGCACCCCGCCCACGATCTCTTCGGACTGGAACCATTGTGGATCGGCCTCTCGCCGCCGGTCGAGTTCCTTCAGGTCCTCGGGCCGATCCAGCCAACTTTCCGCCATGGTTTCCACCAGCAGTTCCAGATGGTAAAAACAGTCGTAATGTCCCCCGTACAATCCGACCAACAGGCCGAAAAGCCGGCCCCATTCTCGCCGAAGGCGGAATTCAAAGCCCTCCCAGGCGTGGGGGTTTTTGGCGATCCGATCCTGGTATCGAAATTGTACCCGCGGCAGGATGCGCTGAAGAGAAACGGCGGTGTGATGTCGGATCCAGTCCGGCTGACTCATGAACGATCTCCGTTGCGACGGCCCGGCGGCGGCCGGGACGTTGGAAAAAACGAATTAACTTGGGCGGTTTGCAAAAATACCGATACCCAGGCCCCGACCCCCTCAAGGGGGGCTCGTTGTTTCCCCCTTTGAGGGGGGCGGGGGTTCCCGGTATGAAAATTCATGCAAATCGCCTCGAAATGGTAACGCCTTCGGCGGCGCTTTTCCAGTCTGGTTTTTTGGGAAAGGCGGGGAAGCGCAACCGCTCCCGGCTTCCCTCGCGAAAGAAGCCGTCCGGAACGGAGACGGCCCCGGTCTTGGCGTTTTGCCGTTTCCGGGGCCGTGCTCCCTTCCTTTTCCCCCTGATTTTTAAGACGCTAATCCGCGGCGTCCGGATCGAAATCCGACGGCGGCGGGCATTCCTTGAACGCCGAATCCGGAAAGAAACAATAGGGGCAGGCGTCCGGCGGATCGTCCCCGGCGTGGACGTGGCCGCAAATGCGGCATCGCCAGACCTTTTTTCCGTCCGCCGCGGCCCCCTTCGGCGATTCCTCCCGCCGGATCGGCATTTCCTCCAGCGGCGGCATGACCGGTTCGTAGCCGTTCAGCACGTAGCCGGAGACGATCATCCGCTGCACTTCGCTGGTGCCCTCGTAAATCCGATAAAGTCGGATGTCCCGCAGAAATTTTTCCACCGGAAACATTTTGGTGTAGCCGTATCCGCCCAGAATCTGAAGCGCCTCGTCGGCCACCTCCAGGGCGGCCTCCGTCGCGTAGAATTTGCAGATGGAAGCCGTGATGGTCGGATCCATGCCGTTGTCGGCCTCCCAGGCCGACTTCCAGACCAGCAGCCGGCTGGTTTCGACCTTTTGATACATTTCCGCGACCTTGAACTGGAGCGACTGGAAGTTGGAAATCCGAGTGCCGAAGGCCCGCCGCTTTTTCATGTAATCCACGGCAAACTCCATGCAGGATCTCGCCGCGCCCACCGCGAACGCGCCGATGATGGGCCGGGTGCGAGAGAAGGTCTTCATGGCCAGCTTGAAGCCCGCGCCGGGTTCCGCAATCACGTTTTCGGCGGGCACCCGCACGTTCTTGAAATGAATGCCGGCGGTGTTGGAACATCGCTGCCCCATTTTGGGGATGGGCAGGCCCGCGGCGACGCCGGGCTGATCCGCCTTGACCAGAAAGGCGCAGATGCCGTCGTGCTTTTGTTCGGGGTCCACCGTGGCGAACACGCTGATGTAGTCGGCGACCCCGGCGCTGGTAATCCAGTATTTGGTCCCGTTGAGGACGTACTCGTCGCCGTCTTTTTCGGCCTTGCAACGGATGGCCGAAACGTCGGACCCGGTGGTCGGTTCAGACGTGGCGAAACAGATCAGTTTAAATTCTTTGGCGATTTCCGGGAGAATCCGTTTTTTCAGCGCCTCGTTGTCCGAGAGCATAACCGGTTCCATGCCCAGGGAATTGTCGAAAATGGCGGTGGCCAGCCCCGGGCAGGCGGCCGCCATTTCTTCGGTCACCAGGGCCGACTCCATCAGGCCGAACCCCTGGCCGCCGTATTCGGTCGGGATGTCGCCGTTCATGATTCCCGCCGCGTGGGCTTTGCGGAGCACCTCCACGGGAAGCTCGTCGGTTTCGTCCCCGTGCCAGGAAACCGGCAGCACCTCCTTGAGGGCGAATTCCCGCGCTTTGTCCCGAAGCGCTTTCCGTTCCTGAGAAAGTGTAAATTCCAGCATGCCATGCCTCCCGTGGTTGCCGGGAACGGCGCGAAGCGCTTTCCGTTCCGTCGAATCCGCGTCCATGGTTTCATCGCATTCCGCGTGCGGATTTTCGGATTTTGGCCACGCCCGGCGATCGATGAATGAAAATTCCAAAATAAAAAAGGGGGTTCCCGCCCATGGCGGGAGCCCCCTCGCATGGGGTTTGCCCCCGAAATCAGACCTTGGTCACGTTCGTCGCCGCCGGTCCTTTGTTGCCGTCCTCAATTTCGAAGACGACGTGGTCTCCCTCCGCGAGGGTTTTGAAGCCGGGCATCTGGATGGCCGAGTAGTGCACGAACACGTCTCCGCCTTCCTCTTTTTCGATGAACCCATACCCTTTTTTGTCGTTAAACCATTTCACAACACCGTTCGCCATTGATCTACCTCCTCAAAAAAATTCCCCAGGGACGTCGGCTCCCGCTCGCCCCTTGCCGGCGAACGGGTCGTCCCGCCTGCATATGTGGATCCGCCCCGATTGGCGGAATCCGCCGAATGGTGTTATTCGGGAACAAAAATTCGTTTGTCCCGCTGCCCCTTGCGCCGGCGGATGACCGCGTATCCCCGTGGCGGTTCAACCGGTCGGCTTTGGGAAGTTTCGGCTTTCATGCCGCTGCTCTCCATCAGCTGACGGAGTTTTGCCTCGATTTCGTCTCGTTTGCGTGCGTCCATTAATACCCTTGTTGGTGTAAGTGGTCGAGATTCCATTGGATGATTGAAAAATCCAAGGTCGTTTCTTCGTGGGCGTGCTTTTTTCCGCAAATGTCCTCGCCGTTGAGAACGTTTGGGATTTCCCGATGGATTGTCTGGCGAAACCATGGACGACACGGATGTGACGGATGGCGGAAACGCTCTCCCTTTGCGGAAACGCGTCGAAAACCGAAGAAACAACCGGTGACAGCGGGAAATGGCGGCTTTGGTTCGTCGGGTCGACGAACCGGAAATGTAGCGGAGGGAACCAGCACGAACACGTTTGCGCTTTCTACTCGTTTTGCATGGACCGGTCTGAACCGTCTGAAAGCTGCCTGCGCCACTTTCTGGAAACGGCCCGAAAACCGGATTTCATGAAACCGTTCCGAATGGCCGAGGCGAACGGAATCAAACCGATCCTTAACAATTTCTCTATTATTATCAACGAAAGGACTTTGTCAACAAGAATCGGGTGGAAACGTTTAGGGCGCTTGTTTCCGGGTTCCCGCGCTGCTACCATTTGACTCTTTTTTCCCTTGGGAAGCCGAAATTTTGAAAGATATCTCGATTTTTTTTCTTAAACCCTTGCGGGTTTGACCGGAATTTTGAAATCCAAGGAAAGGAGCAATCCGTCATGGCGAAGAACGTGACCCAAAAGCTTGTCGCGGCCCACCTGCTGGAGGGCGAAATGACCCCCGGCGCCGAGATCGGCCTGAAAATCGATCAGACCCTGACCCAGGACGCCACCGGCACCATGGTCATGCTGGAGTTCGAGGCGATGAACCTTCCCCGCGTCCGGACCGAGCTGTCGGCCCAATACGTGGACCACAATCTGCTTCAGCTAGATTTTAAAAACGCCGACGATCATCTATTCCTTCGAAGCGCCTGCAAGAAGTTCGGCGTTTGGTACAGCCGACCCGGCAACGGCGTGTCCCACCCGGTCCACATGGAACATTTCGGGGTGCCGGGCAAAACCCTGCTGGGCTCGGACAGCCATACCCCCTCGGCCGGGGCCCTGGGCATGCTGGCCATCGGGGCCGGAGGTCTCGACGTGGCCATGGCCATGGCCGGAGAACCGTTTTACGCGACCATGCCGGAGATTTGGGGCGTCAAGCTCACCGGAAGGCTGCCCGACTGGTGCAGCGCCAAGGACGTGATTCTGGAGATGTTGCGACGCCACGGCGTGGACGGCGGCTTTGGCCGGGTGATCGAATACCGCGGTCCGGGGTTGGACGCTCTGACGGCCATGGATCGGCACGTGATCGCCAACATGGGGGCGGAGCTGGGCGCCACGTCCACCGTGTTTCCGGCGGACGAGGCCGCGCGCAAGTTTCTGAAAGCCAACGGCCGGGAAGAGGACTACGCGGAAATCCTGGCCGACCCCGATTGCGACTACGACGTGACCGAGGAAATTGATTTGTCGGAGATCGAGCCGCTCATCGCCAAGCCGTCCAGCCCGGGCAACGTGGCGCCCGTGCGGGAAGTGGCCGGCAGGGAAATCTGCCAGAGCTACATCGGTTCCTCCGCCAACCCGGGCATGCGGGACATCGCCATCGCGGCCCTCATCGTGAAGGGCAAACAGGTCCACGACCGGGTTTCCTTCGACATCAATCCCACCTCCCGGCAGATCGTGGAAAACCTGATCGATCTTGGCCTGCTGGAAAAACTGATTCGCGCGGGCGCGCGGGTCCATCAGCCCGGTTGCAACGGCTGCATCGGCATGGGGCAGGCGCCGGCCAGCGAAACCATCAGCCTGCGGACGGTTCCCCGGAATTTCCCCGGCCGCTCCGGGACCAAGGGCGACCAGGTCTACCTGTGCAGCCCGGAAACGGCCGCCGCCTCCGCCCTCACCGGCGTGATCACCGACCCCCGGACCCTGGACATGGATTATCCGAAATTCGCCGAGCCCGAAACCCTGAAGGTGAATTGGGACATGCTGGTGGCGCCGGCGGAGGAGGGGGAATCCGCGGAGTTGCGAAAAGGTCCCAACATCCGTCCCCTGCCGGATTTCGCCCCGCTGCCTGAAACCATCGAGGGGCCGGTGCTGCTCAAAATGGGCGACGACGTGTCCACCGACGAAATCATGCCGGCCGGTTCGGCCATTTTGCCGTTTCGGAGCAACATTCCCGAAATCAGCAAATTCACCTTCAGCCGCATCGACGAAGATTATTACGACAAGGCCCAGGAATGCCGGGATTCGGGCTCCCTGGTAATCGCGGGCGACAACTACGGCCAGGGTTCCAGTCGGGAACACGCGGTCCTCGGCCCGCGGTCCCTGGGGCTCCAGGCGGTCATCGCCAAATCCATCGCCCGCATCCACTGGCAGAATCTGGTCAATTTCGGAATTCTGCCGCTCCAGTTTGCCGATCCGGCCGATTACGAGGCCATCCAGGCCGAGGACGTTCTTCGAATTCCCGACGTTCGGGAGGCAATTCGAAACGGGGAAACGGTGACGGTGGAAAACAAGACCCAGGGAACCACTTTTGAAGCCCGCCATCGGATGACCGCCCGACAGGTGGAAATGGTGCTGGAGGGGGCCAAAATCAACGTGGTCCGAAAGAGAAAAGGCGGCCAGTAGCCGCCCGAAGACAATCAGCCTCGTTTCCCCTCTTCGGCCTTCTCGCCGGACCGCTCGCCCCCCGGCGTCATTCCCAACGGATCGGTCCGGAAGACCAGGAAAAAGAGGATTGACCCGCCGATGGCCGCCAGAAGCACGCGTTTCCAGGGGACCATTTCCAGGGGGAACAGGCTGGAAACGGTGGCACCGCAGGCGGCCGCGGCGAGGGAGAGAAGGAGCCGAAAGACCGAAAGCTGCCGGGGGCTGGGTCGAGGAACGTAAACCGCGACCACCAGAAAGACCAGGAGCAGGGAAAGCGCGAGGATGATGGAGGCGGCCGGGATTCGGCTCGGCGCCATCGGGTCGTCGGAGGAGGTGGCGCTGGCTGGCGCCTTTTCCGCCGCGAGCGCCAAAGTCGTCCATTCGGCCTGAGCGAACGCCATGGGCGATCGTAATGCGCTTTCTCCCGGAAAAAACGTCAAAAGAAGGGCCGCGCAGACGGCCGCGGGAAACCGGCGCCGGATGGGAAAGGGAGAGCCACTCTTCTCGCGCGGCTGGAGGGACGGAAAGTGCGGGCGGACACCGGAAGCGGCCATGGGACCTCCGATCGGGGTGGGAGACCCTTTTCCATACCATATTCTCCGACGGATGTCATTCGATTGCCGGTTTTGGGAAATCCGGGGCGCGGCAATCCAAAAACGAACGCCCCGCCGACCCGGAACGGGCCGACGGGGCGTCGCTGTTTCGGTTGTCTCGACCGGCCGCGGTTAGTGGTATCCCTCCGCGTCCGCGACCTTGCCGCGGAAGACCCAGTAGCTGTAGATCGTGTAGGCCAGCACCACCGGCAGCACGATGGCCACGCCCCAGAGCGTGAAGATCAACGTCTCCTTTTGGGCCGCGGCTTCGTAGATGGTCAGGTCCGGCGGAATGGCCATGGGATAGATGGCCGACTGCAAGCCCAGGTAGGCGGAAAGGAACAGCAGCGCGCTGGCGAAAAAGGGTATCCGTTCACGGCGTTTTTTCAACCCCCACATCAGTCCGGCGAAAGCGATGACGCCCAGCAGGGGGAAATTCCAGACGAAGTAGACCCTCGGCTCGGTGAACCACCGGGCCGTGAGGTTGGGCGCGTGGTGGGGCGTCCATGCGCTGACCAGCACCATGAATCCCGCCAGAATCAGCGACAGCCAGAACGCCTGTCGGAAAGCCCGTTCCCGGACTTCCTCCTCGGTTTTCATCAGCAAAAAGGTGGCGCCCAGGAGCATGTAGCCGGGCACCAGCGCCAGTGCCACCATCACCGTGAAGGGGTTCAGCCAGTCCAGTGGCCCGCCGGCGAAGGCGCCGTTTTCCACCGTGACGCCGGAGATGTAGCCGCCCAGGGTCAGCCCCTGGCCCAGCACCGCCACCAGACTGCCCAGATAAAAGGCCCGGTTCCAGGTCCGTTTTTGGGCGTCGGTTTTGGCGTTGGCCCGAAATTCGAAGGCCACGCCCCGGAAAATCAGACCGAACAGAAAGCTAAACAGCGGAATGTACAGGGCGCTGAACAGGACGGTGTAAATCCGAGGAAACGAGGCGAAGAGGGCGCCGCCGCCGAAGACGATCCAGGTCTGGTTGGCGTCCCAGATGGGGGCGATGCTGTTCATCATCGCGTCCCGTTCCTCCTCGTCCCGGGCGAAGGGAAAGAGCATCCCGACGCCCAGGCCGAAGCCGTCCAGGATGACGTAGAGCATCACCACCACGCCGACCAGAATGGTCCAGAGCTGAACCAGATCCATGGGAAATTCTCTCCTTTCGCCTAGGCGCCCTTCAGGGCGTCGTCCAGGGGCCGCATGCCCGAAGGTCGCTGGATGGAAGGGATCGGGCTTTCCAGGTCCGGACCGTTTCGGAGAATGCGGAGAATGTAGTAGAAATAGGTTCCGCCGATGAAGGCGAAAAAGAGCATGAACATCGTCAGTGACCAGATCACGTTGCCGGCGGAGATGGGGGAGACGCCGTCGGAGGTTTTCATGAGGCCGTAGACCACCCAGGGCTGTCGGCCCACCTCGGCGGTGATCCAGCCCATGATGACGGCGACGAATCCCAGCGGCTGGGCCAGCACCAGCGCCTTGAGGAAGGATTTGGTGGTGAAGAGCTTTTTCCGAAACCAGAGCCACGCCCCCCAAAGGGCCAGGAACATGAACAGAAAACCGATGGCCGCCATGACTCGGAAGGACCAGTAGGTGAGCAGGGAGTTGGGCCGTTCATCCTTGGGGAAATCCTTGAGCCCCTGAATTTTGCCCTCGGGGGAGTGGGTGATGAGCCAGCTCAACATGTTGGGAACGGTCACCTCCAGGCGGTTGATCTCCTGCTCCATGTCGGGAATCCCGAAGAGCACGAAATCGGCGCCGCCCTCCTCGTTGGTCTCCCAATGGCCTTCCATGGCGGCGAGTTTGGCGGGCTGATGTTCGGCCACGTTCAATCCTTTCAGGTCGCCCACCACCACCTGGAGCGGGGCGAAAAGGATCGCCATGATCAGGGCCAACCCCATGGTCCGCCGGTAAAACTGGACGTGCCGGCCTTTCAGCAGAAACCAGGCGGAAATGCCCGCCACCACGAAGGCCGCGGTTTCGTAGGAGGCGATCAGCATGTGGGCCAGGGCGGTGGGGAAGGCGGGATTGAAAATCGCCTCCCAGAAGCTGGTGACGAAAAATTCGCCATCCACGATGTCGAAGCCGGCCGGGGTCTGCATCCAGGAATTGGCCGCCATGATCCAAAAGGCGGAAAGGCTGGCGCCGGCCGCCACCAGGCAGGTGGAGATGAAGTGAACCACCGGCGGCACCCGTTGCCATCCGAACAGCATGATGCCCAGGAATCCCGCTTCCAGGAAGAAGGCGGTCATTCCCTCGTAGGCCAGCAGGGGGGCGAAGACGTTGGAAACCGCCTGGGAGAACGCCGCGAAATTGGTGCCGAATTCGAACTCCAGGGTAATGCCGGACACCACGCCCACCGCGAAGTGGACCGCGAAGATCTTCACCCAGAACCGGTACATCCGGTAGTACATCTCGTCCTTGGTGCGCAGCCACAAGGCTTCGACAATCACCAGGTAAACCGCCAGACCGATGGTCAGGGTCGGAAAAAGGATATGAAACGCCGTGGTAAAGGCAAACTGCAACCGCGAAAGAAACACAACGTCCATGGGATTCTCCACATATGGTTTTCGGACGGTCCCGCGAAGGGTTCCATAACCCACCGGGAGCGGTTTTTCAACCGCATCCTTGGGATGGATACGCGACCTGGGTTGGAACCCGGCAATGAAAGTCGTCCGAGAGTTTCAATTTGAATCTCTTGGGAAGCGTTTTCCAAAAAATCCGAAGCAAGAAGATGGAATCCCGCTTCAATCCAAAAGGGAAATATCTTTGAGGGCCTCGGCCTCGCGGGGCGGAATTGGGCGGCGGCGCCGGGAGGCGATCCCCCGCCTGCGAAACGGTTCCGAAGGCGATGGGATGTTCCTCGGCGCGCGGCCATTTCGGCGGATACGACCCGCTTCCGTCGCGGGGACCAAAGAATCGGCAAATCGATTTCGGCGATCCGGAGCCCGTTCCGGCCGATTTTCGGGGAATTCGACCCGGCCTTTCGAGGAGTCCTCGCGTCCGTCCGTCATCCATCGGCGAATGGGTAAAGCGGGTAATTTAATTCGAGGTATTGGGTAAATTAAAATTTGAAAAGATCGGAGGGGGGAAACGCGACGTTAGCCGTCTCATTTCTCCGCGTTTGCCAATGTAGGGCAATGCTGGGGGATGTCAAGTTGAAAAGGAAGGGGGTTGCTGGAAAGGAATGTCTGAAAACTTACCCGAGATCGGCGCTTTTTTCAGGCATGTTGACCTTCGCCGCCCACTCCAGCATGGCCTCGGGCGGTCGAAAACCGGTCACTCGTTCCCGGCCGTATTGGAATGTGGGGACGGAGGTCACGCCATTTTGGAAGGAACGATCCCAATCGGCGTCCACCAAATCCCGATAGGTCCGCTCCATCCGAATCCGATCGGCCTCTTCCGGCGACAAACCGGCCCGTTCCGCAACGGCGCCCAGCACCGCGGGAAGGGCCAGGTTTCGCCCGTCGGCGAAATAGGCGTGGAAGGCCGCCTTGTGAAAGGCGTCGCCTCGGCCCTCCGCTTCGGCCCACTTTCCCAACTCCTGGGCGAGGCGGCTGTTGAAGGTGCGCCGACGGTCGCCGAAGGGCAGTTTCAGCTCGGCCGCCACCTCCCGCAGACGTTCCAGCATGTCCGGCACGTTCGCCGGCCGGCCGGCGAAGAGATCGTCCAGCGTCCGGCCTTCCGGCGGCGTTTCCGGATGCAAGGGAAAGGCGATCCAGCGGATGGAAACCTTGAAATTTTCTCGAATGCGCTCAATACCCACGGTACTGAAGTAGCACCAGGGTCAGATGTAGTCCGAAAAGATTTCCAGCACGGGGGTTTCGTTGTCGGAATGTTGGGTCGATGTCTCCATGGGGCCTCCCCGGCCGTAAGCGGAATCGGTTGAGAAGGACCGGCCGGGCGCGGCGACCCGTCCGATTCTTCCCCGCGATGATTTCAGCTCGCCGGCCGGCCAAAAATTTCGGCCGCCGGATCGGCGATCCGGGAATCGTCGTATTCCAGGAATTCTCCGCTCCATTCCCGGGGCGCGTGGAGGGCGAGCCAGGCGATGGCCCGGGCGGGAATTTCCGGCGGTTCCAGCTTGCCCTCCGCCTTGAGATTCATGAAATAGGCGTGTTTTTCCGCGTCCATGCCCGATGCGCCGTTTTCCCGGATGGTTCCTTGCATGGCGGTGTCCACCACCCCCGGCCGGAGGGCGATGGCCGTGATCTCGGGCTCCTCCGCGGCGAGGACCCGATTGAGATGGGTGAGGGCGGCCTTTGCGGCGCAATAGGCGCTCCACCCCTGAATGACTTTCTTCGCCGCGCCGCTGCTGACATTGATCACCCGCCCGTTGCGTTTCCGCAGTTCGGGCAACGCCGCCTGGATCATGAAAAAGGGGCCGTTGAGGTTGACTTCGATGTTGTAGCTCCAAGCGTGGGGATTGATTTCCGAAATGGGTCCGATGGGCTCCAGAATGCCGGCGTTGTTCACCACCGTGTCCAGCCGGCCGAATTGGCGGACGGTCTCTTGCACCGCCGCCTCGCAGGCGCCGCGTCCGGCCACGTCCACGCAGAAGGCGATGGCCCGGCCGCCTTTGTCGGTGACGTCCCGGGCGACCGACTCCAGCGCCTCTTCGGAACGGGAAATCAGGCTGACGGCGGCCCCGGCCCCGGCGAGCCAACGGGCGGCGGCGGCCCCCATGCCGCGGGAAGCGCCGGTGATGAGGATGGCGGGTTGGTCGGACATGGCGATGAACTCCTTGATGGATGATCGGCAAAGCCGGAATGGATTCGGTTGCCGTCCCCCGACCCGGAACTCCGGGGCGCGTCGCGAAGACGGCTGACGCGGAGGGTCGGCTGAAAGTTGCGACTGCGCCTGGAAAACGCCTGTTTGGCGCTGATTTCGCGGCCTTTTTTCAGGATGTCACGGGCGTCCCCGAAAAACCATCGAAAAATTCCCAAAACGCCGTTTCAGCGTTCTCCGGGGCCGCCGGCCGGGAGGTTGTTCAGGGGGCCGCCGCCGGGAATCGCTTTTCGAATTGGGCCAGAATGTCCAGGAATTCTTCCGGCAGCCGCTTCCGGGTTTCTTCGGCGATGGTTTTCGGCACGCCGCCGTAAAACGCCTGGGCGATCCCGCCCGCGATGCAGGCTTGGGTGTCCGCGTCGCCGCCCAGAGAAATGGCTTTCCGAACCGCGTCTTCGTAATTTGCGGAGTCAAAAAAAGCGATCATGGCTTCCGGGACCGAGCCCTGGCAAGAGACGTCGAAGCGGTGGCCGGGCCGGATGTTTTTCAGGCGACGATCCAGATCGTATCCAAAACGCTCGGAAATCGCGTCGCGAATGGCGGCTTTGTCCGCGCCTTTCCAGGCCAGAAAGATGGTCAGCGCCGTCGCCTGGGCGCCCTTGATCCCCTCGGGATGGTTGTGGGTGACTTCCGCGCTGCGTCGGGCTTCGGCCAGCACGGTCTCTTCGTCGTCGAAGGCGAAGCCCACCGGGCTCACCCGCATGGCGGAACCGTTTCCCCAGCTGTTGTAGGGCCGGGGATCGTCGGAATGAATCCATCCGATGAAAGTGCCGCCGTAACCCGCGTGGGGATATTTTCGGCCAAAGGTCTGATAGGCCCGCTCGTAAGGTTCGCGATGGAGGATGGCCCAGGCCGTCGCCGCGGTCAGGACGGTGTCGTCGGTGAAGACGGCGTCCGCCGCGAAAAGGGGGAACTTTTCGGATTTGATGGGCCGGCCTTCGTAGACGGAACCAATTACGTCGCCGGCGATGGCGCCGAGCATGGGCGGGCCTTTCCGTTCGGGTGGTTGGTCTGGAAGGCGGAAAAGGGCGGACGGTTTCGGGGCGGGCCTCCCCGCTCACTCCGCGGGGTAGACCATCTTCCCGCCGAGGCTCACGTCGTAGCCTTCCAGATTGTCGGCCAATTGCTGAAATTCCGGCTCGTGGAGCAGGCCCACGAGAAGCTGAACTCCCTGGTCGAAAAACCGCTCCCGGGTGACCAGCAGGTCGTAGCGCTCCCAGCGCAGGGGCACGAAATCGAGCCCCAGCAGGCCGGCCACCGGACGAATGCAGGGCGCGACGTCGGCCCGGCCGGACAGGACTTCCAGCCCCACGTCCATGTGGCGGCTCATCTCCCGGTCGTATCCCGCAATTCGTTCGCCGGGGATTCCCGCCGCCTTCAGCTCCCGGTCGAACAGCAACCGGGTGCCCGTGCCCAGGGGCCGGTTGACCATGCGAAGCCCCTTGCGCCCCAGGTCGGCCACCGAACGGATGTTTTCCGGATTGTTCCGGGCCACCACGAAGCCCTGTTCCCGCCGGCAGAAATTGATCACCGCCGCCGGCTGGGGCAGCTCGCGGCTGGCGAAGTCGAAGTTGTATTCCTCGTCGTCCTGAAGCAGGTGGCTGCTGGCGACGTGGCACCGGTTCTGGCGCAGGGCCTGAAGCCCCCCCATGCTGCCCAGGTTGCCGAAAACCGCCACATGGTCGGTATGCTTTCGGTTGAACAGGGTCAAGGTTTGCTCCAGCAGCGGATCGTTGCTGCCGGCGACGATCAGCAGGCCGTGGTAGGGCGGGAGCTGGCGGCCGGGTTCCGGATAGTTGATGGTATGGTTTTCCACCCACTGTTCCACCAGGTGCCGGGGGAAGAGCCATTTTCCGGTAATCTTGGTGGCGGGAAGTCCCTTGTCGGAAATCAGGGAATAGACCATTTTCTCGTTGATGTCGAGAAACTTGGCCACTTCGCGGGTGGACAGAAGATCCGGGGCGGCGTGGGGCATGATGGCGAACTTTCGGGAAAGGAGCGGGCGTAGGCGAAAAATTCCCTTTTTTTATCTCGGCATAACGACCGATGTCAAGCCGTTCGATCCGATTCCGCGCGGTTTCGCACTTTTCGCGGCGAAAGTTCACGAAAATCATTCTGTTTTGACATCTCCCGATTTATTCATTAATTTTGTCAAAAAAAATCGAACGATGGCTCGATCATGATTGCCCGATCATGATTGCCTGGGCGCGATGGACTGCGACCCATCCCCGTTCAACCCAACGAGCGAAGGAGGACGGCATGATGAAAAAGGCAATGGCGGCTTTGCGTTCGCGGCCGAACCCAGGCAGGGAGGGGCCCTGGTTTTCGGACGCGGCGGCGACAGCGCGGAGCTCGACGAGGGATTGCTGATCCATAAAAACGGTATTGGGCCCAAATTCCCGGCCAGATTCCCAATGTCGTTTAGGCGCTTTGCGACAAAGTTTTGCCGGAGCCAAAGCCTCGGGTACCGACTCATTTGCAAATCGCCCAGATGAAGGAACGACTCCGGTGGAATCGGTCGCGCCTTCCTTAACAATGGGCGTATGACTTCAAAGAATTGCCGTAAAACCCTCCCTTTTCCCCCCTTTAAAAAAGGAGGGTAAAAACGCTGCATGAATGCCATTGCGCCAGACCCCGCCATCTCGTTTTGTCGGTTGACAATCCATTTCAATTTATGTAGATTTAATTCGCAAATTGGTTAATTGGATTGGGCCATGTCTCTCGTCCATGTGTTGAAAGCGCTGGCAGACGAAAAGCGGCTGCGCATTTTGCGGCTTCTGCTGGGAAACGATCTCTGCGTGGGGGCGCTGTCTCGCCGACTCGGCGTCACGGAACCCTCGGTATCCCGCCACCTTCGGATTTTGCGCGACGCCGGACTGGTGAAAGGGGAAAAGCGGGGATACTGGACCCATTACGTCGTGGAAACGGAAGCGCTGCACCGAATCGCGACGGAGATCGGCCGCATGGCGACGGGAGAGGCGCCCCCATCCGGGATCGCCCCCTGTCGGGAACCCTTTTTGGAAGGCGAGGAGGTGGATATGTGCAGGAAGGATTGCCAACATCCGGAAAAATTGACGAGCGAGCCGGGCAAATGTACGCCGGAGCAGATCCGGGAATGCCACGGCGACGGCAAGGAGCATCCGCGCGGCGGCGAGAAACCGGACAACGCCGATCGTCGAACCGAGTAGGCGGAAGGCGTCGCCGGGGCCATGACCATTTCCGTCGCGTTGATCCTCTCGATTTTTCTCGTCTCCCCGGCGCCGACCGCGGTCGGCCTCGGCGGCGGCCTGATTTTTTCGCCGCTGTTCGTGATTCTGGGCTTCGCCCAATCCCAGGCCGCATCCGCGTCTCTTTTCCTGAATCTCGTCGCCGCCGCGTCCGCCGCTTTTACCTATTCCCGGAAAAAGATGGTGGACTTCACGCTCTCGGTCCCGCTGATCCTTTCGTCCAGCCTTGCCGCCCCCGCCGGGGCCTATTTGAACCTGCGCATCGACCCCGAGCCGTTTTTGATCGTCATGGCGGCGGTTTTGGCGCTGGCGGGCGTCCGGATGCTCATTTCGCCGCCCGCGGAGCGGACGGACGAAGAAATGGCGCCCGCCCGGAAAATCGTCGGCGGCATCGTCATCGGCCTGGCCATCGGTTTCCTGGGCGGTCTGTTGGGCATCGGCGGCGGGGTGTTCGTGGTGCCGCTCCTGATTTTTATTCTCAAAACGCACACCAAAATTGCCGCCGCGTCCTCCACCTTCATCGTCTGCTTCGGCGTCCCGACCGGCTTTTTGGGCTACGCGTCCATGGAAGCCATCGACTGGGGATTCATCCTGCCCGCCGCCGCGGCATCCTTCGCCGGCGTCCGGATCATGGGCGGCAAGCTGAAGGGGAATATATCCGCATCCTGTAAAGCCTCCTCCTCTTCGGATTGTGGGACATGCTTCTTCGCCAGACCTTTTGGACTTCCTGAGGAGACACGATGACCGAACGGTATCGTTTCGACCGGAACGAGTTGGCCGGGGCTTTGGGCGACCTGGGCGCACTGCTGCCCATCGCGCCATGGCCATGGTGCTGTTCAACGGCCTGAACGGGACGGGTCTGTTTTTGAGCATTGGCGTTTTTTTACGTGGTTTCGGGGATGTATTACGGGATCACGGCGCCGGTTCAGCCGATGAAGGTCATCGGGGCCTACGCCATCGCCACCGCCATGAGCCCCGGTCAGATATCGGCCTCCATGCTGTTGATTGGATTTTTCCTGATTATAACGGATTTTGGGGAGGGGATCGATATCCCCCCAGGGAAGCGGATAT
>JBKHDD010000028.1:0-37932 GCA_046541515.1 Desulfococcaceae bacterium | reverse complement strand
AGTCCACGTCCGGATGATTGGTCAGCACCGGACCCACCGAGGAGCCGGAGCAGGGCAGAAACTGAAGGGTGTTTTTGGAAACCCCCGCCCGCCAGAAGGTCTGGCAGACCTCCCAGGCCGTCATGGCCGCCGCCGAGGCCGGCTTGTAGATCACCGTGTTGCCCGCCGCCAGGGAGGCCGCGATGCCGCCGGTGGGAATGGCGATCGGGAAGTTCCACGGCGTGATGACCACGCCCACGCCTTTGCCTTTGCAGATCAGGTTGGGCATGTCGTCGAAGTGACGGGCGGTCCAGGGATAAAACTCGGTGAAGTCGATGGCCTCGGAGATCTCCGGGTCGGCCTCGGTGTAGACCTTGCCGGTGTTGGCGGAAGCCCGTCCGATAAGGTCGCCCCGGGCCTTCCGCTGCTCCATGGCCGCCTTGGACAGAATCCGGTGGCGCTCCTCGTAGGTCAGGTCCCGCCAGCCGTCCGGGTCTGCCTTGGCCGCGGCCACCGCTTCTTCGGCGTCCTCCTTGGATGCCAGGGCGAACCGGGCCACGATGATTTCCTCGGGCAGCCGGTTGGGATCGGGCACGTCCACCGTTTTGCGGTCCGCGAACCGCTCCTCTCCGGCCACCACCACGGGGATTTCCTCCGCATCCGTGCCGGCCGGCTTCATCCACTTGTCCCGAACCGCTTCGGCCCAGCGCTGGTTGGCCGGCAGGGACCAATCGGTATCCGGCTCGTTGATGAAGCGGCGGGTCCAATAGGTGCCGATTTCCTCCGGAAAGGTTTCGGTATTCCGGTCCTGGGTTCGGTGCGGTTCGCGCCGGACCTGATCCCTGATTTCCCAGGAATGGACGAACTGGTCCCGCAGAAATGCCCATTCCGGCGTGTCCGGCTTCAGGTTGAAGGAGTATCGCAGGAAATTTTTCCCGCCGGTGTTCTCGTCCAGCCGCCGGATCAGGTAGGCGATGGCGTTGATGAATTCCTCCCGGCTGGCCACCGGCGCGTAGAGCAGAATTTCCTCGTGGGTGTCCTCCATGATGGCCCGCCAGACGTGGTTGGCCATGCCCTCCAACATTTCAAAACTGGAGTGCCGGGCCACGCCGTTCTTCTGGGCCAGCTTGTAGGCGTAGGCCTGCTCGAAGAGGTTGTGGCTGCCGATGCCCAGGTGGACGGCTTTGATGTTCTCCGGTTTCATGCCGTATTCGACCATCCGTTTGAAGTTGGCGTCCACGGCCAGCTTGTTGTCGTAGGGCGCCAGCGGCCAGTTGCTGATGGCCGATTCCACCAGCTCCATCTCCATGTTGGCGCCCTTGACGATCCGGATTTTGATGGGCGCGCCGCCGTCGGCCACCCGTTTTTTGGCCCATTCGGTCAGCTCCCGTTGCAGATCGCAGCTGTCCGGCAGATAGGTTTGAAGCACGATGCCGGCGGAATGGTTCTTGAACTCCGGCTGGTCAAGGGTCCGGGTGAAGGCGGCCGCGGTGATGTGCAGATCGCGGTATTCCTCCATGTCCAGATTCACGAACTTGGGCGCTTTCGTGCCGTCGGGACGGGCATATTGGTGCGCCGCCGCGGCGCGGTAGAGTTTCGCCAGCCGTTCCATCAGCACCGAAACGGTGTTCTCGAAGGCCAGCGGGCTGATCTGGGAGAAGATGGTGGAAATTTTGACGGAGATGTACTCGATCCGGGAGTCGGCCAGATCGTTCAGGTAATCGTTCAGCCGCCGCTGGGCTTCGCCTTCGCCCAGCACCGCCTCGCCCAGATGGTTCAGGTTCATCCGGACCCCCTCCTTGTGGCGGCGGTCCAGGTGGGGATAAAGCCGGTCCTTTTCCCCCGGGACGACCGACTTGGCGCTGTCCATCCGGATTTTTTCGATCATCTTGGGGATCGAAATTTTGGGCGTGTGGCGGCCCACGGTGAGGAAGGTCTTCATCAGGGCCTGTTCCGCCATGGAGAAAAAAGAGGGGACCCCGTATTTGTTCAGCACGTAGTGGACCTGATCGGCCACCCGGGCCGGGTTTTCGGCCCGAAAGCTCTGGTCGATCATTTTGGTCAGGATGACCTTGTCCAGGGGATTGCGGATGAGCCGCATGAGCCGCCGCTGTTCGGCGCGCTCCCGCAGGGTCAGCAGCTTGTTGGCGCGGGTCTGCCAGCGTTGGGCAAGTTCCGCGGCCTCTTGGACGATGGGATCGGGCTGTGTCATGGTCCGTCCTCCTTTTTCGTGAACGGTTGCGTTTTTTTGGAGATTTGGAATGTCGCCGGGGGTCTCTCCGGGAAGGACGCCCGATCGGATTTCGGTGTCCAGCTCGATTGGCGGTGGTTTTCGTTTCCGTGCGGGGAGCGAAGATTGGAACGGGTCGAAATGGGGCTTTGTCCCGCTTCGCCCCCGACGAGCACGACTCGTCGCTCCCGGGGCCGATCCGCCAGTCGCCTTATTTTGAACCGGAAGCGGTTCCGTTGGCGTCGATTTTTCGCATGTAGGCGCTGAAGCGGCGAACGTGGTCCCGGGCCGCCGCCCGGGCGGCTTCCACCCGGCCTTCCCGGACGGCGGAGACGATGGCCCGCAGGTCCTCGGCGTTGCGGACCATTCGCTCTCGGTCCACCGCCAGGTAGTCTTCGTAGTAGCGGTGGATGTTTTCGTGCACCATTTCGTGAATCAGGATGTAGAGCGGGTTTTCCGCCGCTCTGGCCAGGGTCAGGTGGATGGCCTTGTCCGCTTCCAAAAACCGATCCCAAGCGTCGGGGCCCTCGGCAACCAGCGCCTCGGCCTCGGCCAGACGCCCGGACAGCGTTTCCAAATTCTCCGGCCGCCCCTTCTCGGCCGCCAGGGCCGCCACGTTGCCCTCCACCCCTTCCCGGAATTCCGCCAAATGGACCAGAGAGATTTTCTGGAACCGGATCAGCAGGTCCAGACTTTCGCTGAAGGGGGCCGCCGGGCTGTCCTTAACCACCGCTCCGCCGCCCGCGCCCAGCCGGATTTCGATGAGCCCCTTCTGTTCCAGCACCCGCAACGCCTCCCGCAGGGTGCCCCGGCTGGTGCCGAACATGTCCTTCATCTCCCGCTCGGGGGGCAACGTGTCGCCCGGCCGGAGGTCCCGCCGCAGAATCGCCTCCTGGATCTGGTTGACCACATCCTGGAAGACCCGGTTCTGTCGGGCGGCGCGAAAGCGCATGGACGGTTTTTCCTTCGCGGATTTCGCGGCCGATCCCTTGGAAACGCGAGGGGGCGATGGTCGGGGCATGAGGTTTTTCCAATCCATCCGGCAATGATTGCAATGGTTAGACCATTCAATAAAACGAAAAGAGGAACGGCGTCAACAAAATTGACGGCCGTTCCGGAAGATCGTTGGATGAATGGACGGGATAATCGGATAAAAACGGGATGTAGCGTGGAAATTTGCAAATTTTTAGCGAGGATCATGCGAAATTGACTTTGGCTCGTTCCGGGAAGCCTTTCGGACGGGCGCTTTCGGAAAGGAAAACCCGGAAATCCCATGGGTGAAAGGGAAGAGGAGTTGGCGTCCTCGGTGGTGAAAACGGCCGGTCCGGCGCGGGGCGGCACGTCAAACGGGGGGAAAAGCCGAAGAATTTGAGATGTCTTCGACGCGGCGGGTCCGGCTCGGCCTGAAAAGGCCCAGGCGCCCGGAATCGGGTAAATCCGGCGGGCGGGTTAGCAACAAAAATGGGAATGGAAGAAACGGAAACGCGGAGCGGGTTTAGACGAATTCGGCGGTGGTTTCGCACTGCCGCCACCGATCCGCCGGATCGTCCAACGTCTCCAGCAGCATGGCGGTCAATCGTTCGGCGGAGGCGGAGCGGAATCGATATTCCAACGTCCCCCGGGAGCGGTCGTTGAGGGCGGCGGCGTCCACCAGCAGGCAGATTCCGTTGGCGCCTTCACGCCGCACCGCGAAGCGGGGGCATTTTCGGGAATCCAGCGGAAGGTTGAGCACCCGGCGGGACCGAAGATGGGCCACCAGCCGTCGGGGCGTCACCGCCACCGCGCCGGGAAGAAATTGGAACTGGCCGCCTCGGGAAGGGGAGAGATCGAAGGAGTCGTGGCGGGTGACGCCGATGCGGAGATCCTCCTCCAGATGGCGGACGCCTTCCCGCTCGATGGCCTGGCGGACGGTTTTGGGCATTCGGCCGCGTCGAAGGATCAGATCGCGAAGGGCGGGTTCCGAATCATCGCGAAATCGCAATCCCACCATCATGCCGGCGGCGGCCAGCGCGGGCGCCGCCGCCAGAAACCAGGATTCGGAGAGGATCATGGTGTTTTCTTTCCGCCCAGATAGGCGTTCTGGACCTCCGGGTTGGCCAAAAGCGCCTTGGCGCTGTCGGCCAGGGCCACCCGGCCCACCTCCATCACGTATCCCCGGTGGGCCAGCTTGAGGGCGGCGCGGGCGTTCTGCTCCACCAGCAGGACGGTCACGCCGGACCGGTTGATCTCCCGGACGGTCTGGAAAATGGTTTTGACGAGAATGGGGGCGAGTCCAAGGCTGGGTTCGTCGAGCAGCAAGACCTTGGGATCGGCCATCAGGGCGCGGCCGATGGCCAGCATCTGCTGTTCCCCGCCCGAGAGGGTGCCGGCGAGTTGTTCCCGCCGTTCGGCCAATCTTGGGAAAAGTTCGTACACCCAGTCAAGGGATTTTTTCACCTTTTTGGCGTCCGTCGCGGTAAATGCTCCCAGGTTGAGGTTTTCCCGGACGGTCAGCGTGCCGAACACCCGGCGGCCCTCCGGGGACTGGGTAATGCCCTCCCGCACGATCCGGTCGGCCGACATTTTGTGCAACGGCCCGCCCCGGAAGAGAATTTTCCCGCCGGACGCCTTCGCCAGGCCGCTGATGGCCATCAGCGTGGTCGATTTCCCGGCGCCGTTGGCCCCGAGGATGGTGACGATCTCGCCCTCGTCCACCGTCAGGTTGATGCCGTGAAGGGCCTCGACGTTGCCGTAGTGGACCCGCAGATCGGAAATTTCCAGGAGCATGGCTATTCGTCCTCGTCCTCTTCCTCTTCCGTTCCCAGATAGGCCTCGATGACCTTGGGATCGTTCTTGATCTCCTCGGGACCGCCTTCGGCGATTTTCCGGCCGTATTCGATGACCACGAGGTGGCCGCAGGCTTCCATCACCAGCCCCATGTCGTGTTCGATCAGCAGCACGGTGACGCCCCGGTCCCGCATGGAGCCGATGAGCTGGATCAGGTTGTCGGTCTCCTGCTCGTTCATGCCGCCGGCGGGCTCGTCCAGGATGAGCAGTCGGGGCCGGGTGGCCAGTGCCCGGGCCACCTCCAGCAATCGCTGATTGCCGTAGGAGAGGTTTCTGGACTTGTGGGCCACGTATTTCTCCAGCCCCACGAATTTCAGCTCCTCCATGGCCCGGTCCAACGCCTCCTTTTCCTCCCGCCGTTGTCCCGGGGTGCGGAACATGCCGCCGAGGACTCCCGATTTCATGCGGCAGTGGCAACCGGCCAGGACGTTTTCCAGCACCGACATGTTCTGGAACAGCCGAATGGTCTGAAAGGTCCGCGCCACGCCCAGAGAGACGATCTGGTGGGTCCGCATCCCGTCGATCCGGCGGCCGTCGAAGGCGATTTCTCCCTCGTTGGGCTGGTAGTTTCCGGTGATCAGGTTGAAGACCGTGGTTTTTCCGGCGCCGTTGGGGCCGATGAGGCCCACCACGCTCCGATCTTCCACGTCGAAGGATACGCCGTCCACTGCGGTCAGGCCGCCGAATCGCTTGGTCAGATGGGAGAGGCTGAGCAGGCTCATGCGGCGCCTCCATTCCCCCTGGGGGCTTCCAGCCCTTCGGTGGACGCGCCAACCGGGTAGGCGCGGCCTCTGGGCGGCAGAATGCCCTGGGGCCGGAAGACCATCATGGCCACCATGGCCCCGCCGAAGATAAGCATTCGGGCGTTGGCGAAGCCCCGGAAAATTTCCGGCAGGCCGATGACCAGGAAGGCGCCGAGGATGACCCCGGCGATGTTGCCGGAACCGCCCAGAATTACGATCATGAACATCAGCACCGACTCCCAGAAGCTGAAGGATTCCGGCGAGATGATCGTCATTTTCGCCGCGTAGATCGTCCCCAGCATTCCGGCCCAGACCGCGCCCAGCACGAAGGCGGCCAACTTGTAGTGGGCGGCGTTGATGCCGCTGCCCTCGGCCGCCACTTCGTCTTCCCGCAGAAAGTTGAGGGCCCGGCCGAAGCGGGAATTTTCCAGCCGGTACAGCAGGTGGCAGGTGACCGCGGCGAAGAGCCAGATCAGGTAGAAGAACTCGTGGGGCCGCCGTATCTTTATGCCGAACAGATTGGGCCGGTCGATGCCGAAAATGCCGTTTGCGCCGCCGGTGAGGCCGAAGACGTTGTTGATCAGGGCGATTCGGACGATCTCCACCATGCCGATGGTCACGATGAGCAGGTAGTCCCCGCGCAGGTGGATGATGGGGCGGGCCACGATCAGGGCGAAGAGCCCGGCCAGAATGCCGGCCAGCGGCATGATCCAAAGCACGGGAATTCCGTAGGTGGTGTTGAGCACCGCCGTGGTGTAGGCGCCGATGGCGTAGAAGGCGGCGTGGCCCATGTGAAACATGCCGGCGTGGCCCAGGATGATGTTGAGACTCAACGCCAGAATGGCGTACAACCCCACGTTGTTGAGCACGTCCACCCAGTATCGGTTCAGGTAGATCGGCGCGGTGAGCAACAACGCGGCGAAGCCGATGTAGACGAGGGTTCGTTTGTCCATCATACTTTCTCCGCCACCCGTTCGCCCAAAAGACCCGTGGGGCGGACGATGAGAATCAGAATGAGCACGCAGAAGGCGATGGCGTCCTTCCAGGCGTTGGAGATGTAGGCCGCGCCCAGGGCCTCGATGACCCCCAGCAGCAACCCGCCGACCATGGCGCCCGGAATGTTGCCGATGCCGCCCAGAATGGCCGCGGTGAAGGCCTTGAGTCCGTAGATCCAGCCCATGGTGAACTTGATCTGGCCATAGTAGAGCCCCACCATCAGTCCCGCGGCCCCGCCCAGGGCCGGGCCGATGAGGAAGACGATCATGATGACCCGGTCCACGTTGATGCCCATGAGCCGGGCCGCGCCCTGGTCGATGGCCGCGGCCCGAATGGCCGTGCCCACCCGGGTTTTCTGGATGAAGAGGTACAGCAGGATCATCATGACCACGCAAGACAGCAGAATGATGATTCGCATGAGCGGCACCGGCATGCCGAAGAGGTTCACCACCACCTTGGGCAGAATGTCCTGGGGATAGACCTGAAACCGGGCGCCGTAGATCAGCATGACGGTGTTCTGGAAAAAGATCGACGCGCCCAGGGCCGAGACCACGGCGGAAAGCCGGGGCGACTCCCGCAGCGGCCGATAGGCCGTCCGCTCCAGAACGATGCCGATGATTCCCACCAGCCCCATCACCATGACCGCCAGCACCAGGGAACCGGCCAGGGGGTCGATTTTATCGGAGAGGCCGGTGGCGGTGAGCAGGGTGAGGCCGAGATAGGCCCCGATGGTAAACAGGTCGCCGTGGGCGAAGTTGATGAGCTTGAGCACGCCGTAGACCATGGTGTAGCCCAGCGCGATCAGGGCGTAAATGCCCCCGACGGCCAGCCCGTTGGTCAGCTGCTGAAAAAATTGTTCCATGGAATGATTCCAAAAGAAAGCCGGGCTTTCCCGCTGGAAAGCCCGGCCGATGTCCGGGCGGGTTAGGGCTGGAGGATGAATTCGCCCTTTTCGTTGACCTGGTAGACCCGGTAGACTTCGCCGACCCGGTCGCCCTTTTCGTTAAAGGAGATTTTGCCGGTCAGGCCGGGGAAGCCTTCCATTTTTTCCTTCAGATAGGCGGCCACCGCGTCGGGATCGGTGGAGTCGGTCTTTTCCATGGCTTCGGCCACCACCCGGAAACCGTCGCCCGCCAGGACGGCGTAGATGGAGTTGGGCGGGTTGCCGTAGGCTTTCTGGAAGGCGGCCACGAAATCCTTGGCCTCCGAGTTGTCCAGGTCCTTGGGCAGGGGGGCGCTGACGAAACGGAAGCCGGCGGCGGAGTCGGCGCCGGCGATCTTCACCAGGTCGGGATGGTTGGTGGCGTCGCCGCCCATGAAGGGCACGTCCCAGCCCATCTCCGCCTTTTGGCGAAGCAGCAGGCCGGCTTCGGGATAATAACCGGTGAAAAAGACCGCGTCGGGCTCGGTGGCCTTGATCTTGGTCAAAACGGTGTTGTAGTCCTGCTCGCCGGGCGTCAGCGATTCGAAAAAGACGATCTCGACGCCTTCCATGCCTTCCAGCAGCCCCTTGGTTTCGTCGGCCAGCCCCTTGGCGTAGGAGGTGTTGTCGTGGAGGACGGCGATTTTTTTCGAGCCCATGTCCTTCAGGGTTCCGGCGGCCACGCGGCCCTGCTCGTCGTCCCGGGGACAGGTGCGGAAGAAGTGGTCCAGACCCTTTTCGGTGAGCCGGATGGCGGTGGAGCCGTTGGCCACCTGGATGATGGACTCTTCGTCGTAGATGTTCTGAGTGGCCTCGGTGACGGAGGAGCCGTAGGTTCCGATGACCGCGACGATGCCCTGGGAGGCCAGCCGCTGGGCCGCCAGAGAGGCGGTTCGGGGATCGCCGCCGTCGTCTTCGCTGATGATTTCGATGGGCCGCTCATTGACGCCGCCGGCCTCGTTCAGCTCTCCGGCCAGCAGGTCGAGCACTTGTTTCATCTCCTGGCCCTCGCTGGCCCACGGTCCCGTCATGGGCGCCATCAGGCCGATTTGGATCGGGTCGGCGGCGATCGCTCCGCCTCCGGGAAGTGCCAGGCAAAGCGCCAGTGCGATTGCTGCGAGCTTTTTCATTCCGGTCCTCCTTCATGGGTAAAATTAGACACCATTTCAGGCCGATACTAAGGTAAAGCGTCTTTTAGCAGACTCGTTTGATGGGTGTCAACTCAGCACCGCCACCGCCTTGAGTTCCACCACCGCCCCTTTGGGAAGCGCCGAAACTTCCACCACCGCACGGGCCGGACGGTGATCGCCCAGGGCGTCGGCGTAGATGTCGTTAAAGGCCGCGAAGTCCTGCATATTGGTCAGAAACACGTCCACCTGGGCGATCCGGTCCAGCTCGCCACCGCCGGCGCGGACCACGGAGAGCAGATTTTCGATGGCTTGCTTGGCCTGGCTGGCCAGATCGGGACCGGCAAGTTCCCCGGTTTCCGGAACGAGTCCCAGTTGTCCGCTGATGAACAAAAACGGGGGCGCGGCCACGGCTTGGGCATAGGGCCCGATGGCCGCCGGGGCGTCGCCGGTTTCAATGATGTTGGGTTTCATGGAGCACCTCCCGAAAGGGTGAATGAAGGGTTGGCGAGGCGGAGCCCGAACCGGGGGATCGCGCTCCGGCGATCCGGAATGGAAACGTTTTCAACCGTTGAATTCGGCGGGATGTGATTTCCGGGCTACGGCGTTGCGCGTTCGGTTCGGGTAATAATCCCGTTTTTACGGGAACCAGGGCCGATTTGCAAATCCTTTCTACGGATGCGGCCTTGCCTCTTTCCGCTGCGTGTCTACTTTTACGGGTTATATCCACCGCAATCCCGAATTCAAGGAAAGGACCCGAAAATGACCGATGCCCAGACCTTCAAGGCGATGGTGGTCGAGGAAGCGGAAAAAAAAACGTACACCCGGGAAATTAAGGAACGTGCCATTTCCGATCTGCCCGACGGCGACGTGCTGGTGCGGGTCCACTACTCTTCGCTGAACTACAAAGACGCTCTCTCCGCCGTGGGCAACAAAGGCGTGACCCGCTCCTATCCCCACACGCCCGGCATCGACGCCGCCGGGGTGGTGGAACAAAGCAAGGATTCCGCCTTTACGCCCGGCGACGAGGTGATCGTCACCAGCTACGATCTGGGCATGAACACCGACGGCGGCTTCGGCCAGTACATCCGCGTCCCGGCGGGCTGGGTGGTTCCGTTGCCCGAGGGACTGAGCCTTCGGGAGAGCATGATCTACGGCACCGCCGGGTTCACCGCCGGAATGTCCGTGGCCGCAGTGGCCCACGCCGTTCCGCCGGAAAAGGGCGACATTCTCGTGACCGGGGCCACCGGCGGCGTGGGGAGTCTGGCGGTGGGGATTCTTTCCAAAATCGGCTACAAGGTGACGGCGGTCAGCGGCAAATCCGACGCCGAGGGATTTTTGAAAAAGCTGGGCGCCCAGGCGGTCATCGGGCGGGAGGAAGCCTCCGACGACGGCGGCAAGCCCATGCTCAAGGGCCGCTGGGCCGGCGCGGTGGATACCGTGGGCGGCGAAATTCTGGCCACGACGCTTAAGTCCACCGATATGGACGGGACCGTGGCCTGTTGCGGCCTGGTGGCGTCGCCGGACCTGCCCATCAACGTGTTCCCCTTCATCCTTCGCGGCGTCGCCCTGGTGGGCATCGATTCCCAGAACTGCCCCATGGACCGGCGGCGAAAAATCTGGGAGCGCCTGGCCGGCGAGTGGAAGCTGGATCATCTGGAAGAGATCACCCGCGAAACCGATCTGGAAAACCTGACCGGAGAAATCGACACCATCCTGCGCGGCGGCCAGAAGGGCCGGGTGGTGGTCAATTTGAAGGATTGATCCCGGGCGGGAAGTGCGGCGGATGCGACCGGAAGAATGAACCCTCCGTGGCGGCGCCCCTTGCGGGCGCCCCATAACCATGGAGGGAATTCGGTGGAGGAAATTCGGGGGCCATCCTTGGCGTCCCTCCGCTCTACCTGGGCGGATCGAATTCCCCGCCCTTTTTAGCCCGCCGCTTTTTTCGCCTTCCACCCTCGCAACTCGAAACTCAATCGACGACGAAACGGAAACCGACATGAGCGAACCCACGACCGCCAAAATCGGCATTTTGACGGTTTCGGACCGGGCCAGCCGGGGCGAATACGAGGATCGGGGCGGACCGGCGATCCGGGAATACCTGTCCGAGGTGCTCACCTCGCCCTGGGAACCGGTCTACCGGGTGGTGGCCGACGAAATGGCCGCGTTGACGGCCGCGCTGGAAACGATGGTGGACGCGGACGGCTGCTGCCTCGTGGTGACCACGGGCGGCACCGGTCCGGCCCGGCGGGACGTCACCCCGGAGGCGACGGAGGCGGTCTGCGAAAAAATGATGCCGGGCTTCGGAGAGCTGATGCGAACCGAATCCCTCAAGGCGGTGCCCACGGCGATCCTCTCCCGCCAAACCGCCGGCATTCGGGGCGCCGCGCTCGTCGTCAATCTCCCCGGCCAGCCCAAGGCCATCCGGGAATGTCTGGACGCGGTCTTCCCGGCCATTCCCTACTGCATCGATCTGATCGAGGGGCCGTATCTCACTACCGACCCGGAACGGATAAAGGCCTTTCGACCCAAAAAATAGAACCCTCTCTTCCTTTCGTCCGCCTTCCGGGACGGTTGCTCCGTCTCCGGCGGGGCATTTCCGAGTCTCATGCCGATCCGCAAAGCTCGCGAAATTCTGCGCGCGGTCTTCGGGTTTACGGAATTCCGCCCGCAACAGGAACAGGTGATACGGGGCGTCCTCTCCGGCCGGGACACGCTGGCGGTGATGCCCACCGGCGGCGGGAAATCCCTGTGCTACCAGATACCGGCCCTGATCTTCGAGGGATTGACCGTGGTGGTTTCCCCGCTCATCTCCCTCATGCGGGATCAGGTGGACCAGTTGCGGGAAAACGGGGTTCCCGCGGCCGTTCTGAACAGCTCCCTGCCCACCGCGGAATACCGGGAGAACGCCGAGATGGCCCGAAGCGGACGGGCCCGCCTCCTTTATCTCGCCCCGGAAACGCTGATGAAGCCGGGCGTCGCGGACCTGTTGACCGCCGCGAACGTCCGGGCGGTGGCGGTGGACGAGGCGCATTGCATCTCCGCCTGGGGCCACGACTTCCGGCCGGAATACCGCCGCCTGGTCGAATTCCGGCCCGCCTTCCCGAGCGCGGTCTGGCTGGGCCTCACCGCCACCGCCACGCCCCGGGTCCGGCGCGACATTCAGCGGACCCTGGGGTTTTCCGAAGACAACCTGATTCTTGGCGGGTTCGACCGGCCCAACCTGTTCATCGACATCCGGCCCAAATTTGAAGCCCGGCAACAGCTGGTGCGGTTCGCGCGCCGTTTCCCCGACGAATCCGGCATCGTCTACTGCCGGCGCCGAAATACCGCCGAGGCGTTGGCCGGCGCGCTGTCGGAGGCGGGCGTCCCTTCGCTTCCCTACCATGCCGGTTTGCCGCCGGAAGTCCGGAACCGACGCCAACGCGCCTTTGTGACGGACAATGTTCGGGTCGTGACGGCCACCGTGGCGTTCGGCATGGGGATCGACAAGCCGGACGTTCGGTTCGTGGTTCATTTCGACCTGCCCAAAGACGTCGAAAGTTATTACCAGGAGATCGGCCGGGCCGGCCGGGACGGGCTTCCGGCCCACTGCCGGTTGATGTTCGACCCCGCCGACGCCGTGAAAATCCGCCAGTTTTTCAAGGACAAACCGGCGAAGGAAGTGGCGGCGGCCGAGCAACGGCTTCGGGCCATGCTGAACTTGGCCGCGGCCCGCGAGTGCCGGCGGGTTCCGCTGTTGCGCTATTTCGGCGAAACCGTTTCCCGGCCCGCCTGCGGAATGTGCGACGTTTGCCGGCGGCCGGAATCCGAAGGGGCCGACTTGACGATTCCGGCGCAGAAATTTCTCTCCTGCGTCTATCGAACCGGGCAGCGATTCGGCGCGGCCCATGTGACCGACGTGCTAACGGGCGGCAACACGAAAAGAATCCGTCGCTTCGGACACGCGAACCTCTCCACCTACGGCATCGGCACGGAGTTCGACCGCCGGGGGTGGCGCATTCTGGCGGTTCACCTGATCCATCGGGGGCATCTCGACCGGGATCCGGATCACGGGCATTTGACCCTGACGCCGGACGCCTGGCGGATTCTCAAGAGCCAGGACCGGTTTTTCGCCGACATGACGGTGCAAGAGGAGGCCCGGCCCGGCGTGGAACGTTCCGCCGAAGGCGGCGCCGGAGAAGCGGCCCCCGACGAAGACCTGTTTCAGCTCCTCCGGGCCAAGCGAAAAGAGCTGGCGGACGCGGCGGGCGTTCCGCCCTACGTCGTCTTCAGCGATCGCAGCCTGCGGGACATGGCCGTCCGCTTTCCCCGGCGGGCCGAAAGCTTCCGGGAAATCCACGGCGTGGGCGAGGCGAAGCTGGAAAAATACGCCGGGGTTTTTCTCCCGCTGATCCGCGACCATTGCCGGGAACGGGGGATCGAAGAGAATTTTTCCGCGAATGTCGCTCCAAAGCGCACCCGGCCCGGCGGCACGGAATCTTCGCCCTGCAAGCGGCGGTGCCGGGAGATTGGCCTCGCGGTCAACGGCGGGGCGACGGTCCCGGAACTGGCGGAGCGATACCGGATTCAGCCCCAAACCGTCCTCAACCATCTGAAGGACTATCTCGTCGCCGGTCATTCGCTTCCGGCGGAACGGCTGCGGGCCGCCGCGCCGTTCTCCCGGCGGGAAATCGACGCCCACTGGCCCGGGGCCCGGGATTTTTTCCGGGAACACGGCGCCGCCCGGCTGAAACCGCTCTACCTCCATTTCCTGGAAGCGGTTTCCTATGACCTGCTGCATTTCCTCCGGCTTCTGTTTTACGCTGAGAACGGTGTTCCGGAAACGGAACGGCCGGACGCCGAACCGGAAGAAACCTGCCGCATGGTCTGCCTCGCCAATTCCCGCAAGCACGGCGGGCGTTGCGTGGCCGGCAAGCGGTTGGCGGGGGATTCCGCGGGGGAATGGATTCGTCCCGTTTCCGGCGGGGAAGACGGGGCCCTGAATCCGGCCGCCATTGGGCTGGACTCCGGCGAGCCGCCGGGTTTGGGCGATATTCTCCGCGTTCGGATCCGGCGGCGCGGAAATTCCGGATATCAGGTGGAAAACCGGCGAGTCGGCCCGGACCCGTGGCGAAAGGAGGGCGCTTGGCCCTCTCGTCGGCTGGACGACCTGCTGGACCGGCCGGATCGGCTGTGGATCAACGGCCACAGTTCCGCCGACGGGGTCAACGACCGGGTTCCGGTGGAGTGGGCCGAGGCCCGGGCCGCCCATTCTCTGGTTTTCATCCGGCCCGCGGATTTCGCCGTCCATGTGCGCAAGGGGGCGAACGGATTGAAGCAGGTTCGCGCGGAATTTGCCTATCATGGCGAATCCTACCGGTTGCCCGTGACGGACGAGGCCGTGGAACGCGCCTTCATCTCCCGGGATTTCGGGGTTTACCCGATTCCGGAGCCGGTGTATCTTTGCGTCAGTCTGGGCGAGCCCTACGAGGGATTTTGCTACAAGCTTGCGGCCGGCGTGATTCGGGCCGGGAAAGATTTCTTCCGGAAAGAGACCGAAACGTAATGGTCCTTTACACCATCGGACATTCCACCCACCCCATCGGCGATTTCATCGCGTTGCTGCGAAAACACGGCGTCGAAGTGGTCTGCGACGTGCGCTCCAGCCCGTACAGCCGGTACAATCCCCAGTACAACCGGGAGAACCTGGTCCCGGAGCTGAAATCGGCGGGAATGAAATACGTTTTTCTGGGCAAGGAGCTGGGGCCGCGCTCGGACCAGCCGTCCTGCTACGTGAACGGGAAGGTGAGCTACCGGCGGTTGGCGGAGACCACCGCCTTCGCGGCGGGGCTGAAACGGTTGCGGGAGGGAATGCGGCGATACCATGTGGCCCTGCTGTGCGCGGAGAAGGACCCCATGACCTGCCATCGAACGATTCTAATCTGCCGGCAGATTCGGAACGAATCGGATATCCGCCATATCTTGGACGACGGCGAAATCGAGCGTCAGCCGGATTTGGAAATGCGGTTGCTGCGGGCCCACAATCTTCATCAGGGGGATTTGTTTTCTTCTCCGGAGGAGCGGATGGAGCGGGCCTACGACGCCCAGGCGAAAAAAATCGCCTATGTGGCCAAACCGGCCGCCGACGAAGCCGAGCTGGCGGCCGGGGGAGCGCAATGAAACTTTACACCATCGGATTTACCCGAAAACCCGCCAAGACCTTTTTCGGGCTTCTGAAATCGGCCGGGGTTCGGCGGGTGGTGGACGTGCGACTGAACGTCACGTCCCAACTGGCCGGATTCGCCAAGCAAACCGATCTTCGGTATTTTTTGCAGGCGATCTTGAAGGCGGAATATCTTCATTTGAAGGAGGCCGCGCCCACCAAGGCGTTGTTGGACGGATTCAAGAAAGGCGGTTTGTCCTGGGCGGAATACGCGGAGGGATATCGGAATCTGCTGGAAGATCGCCGCGCCTCCGTTTTCCTGCGGCAGACGATTCGCTCCGGCGACTGCTTCTTGTGCAGCGAACATGAGCCGGAGCGCTGCCATCGCCGGTTGCTGGCGGAGTATTGCATGGGACTTTTCGACGGCGCCGAAGTTCGGCATTTGTCCTGACGTCAAAAAAAGGTCGATCCTGTAACGGACGGCAAGGATGCCATGGGGATTCCCGCGGTTTTCGCTCTTCATTGTTCACATGGAGGAGAGCCTTTTGGGGATCTCGCTGGATTTGGACTCGTCCGAACGTGGTTTTTTTGGATGGCGGCTACTTTTCGTCCTCCATTTTCCGGATCATCCGGTCGAAATCGTTTTCAAACAAAACCGGTCCTGCGCGACCCGGCACTTCTCGAATTCGCTTTCGGCGAAATCGCGGGCCATTTTCGGGGAGATCTTCCCTTTGTCCCGGAGGACTTCGCGGTCGTCGAATTCCAGGAAACGGTCGATCCGCTTGGCCCAGTCCTCCATGGTCATGGAGATTTTTCGGCGGGCGCGGTCTTCGGCCAAATCCAGGAATGCGTTGACCAGCCGGCCCAGGGATTCCAGCTCTTCCCGCGTCAGGTAGTTTTTTGCGACGGAAACATCCGATTTTAGAACTTTGCCGTCCGGGGCCTTTTCCCGGGAGGTCGGGCCCATGTGGTCCTTGAATGCGTCGGCCCGTTTCATGACGATTTCGGCGGCGGTGCGGCCGTGGGTGGCGAAGTGGAGTTTGTTCCGGACCTTGGCGAAAAAGTCCCGGGTGGTCGGGGCGTCTTTGTTGTGGTCGATGGCGGTGGCGTGGATGTCGGTGATCTTCCGGTAAAACCGGCGCTTGCCGAGCCGGGTTTCCTCCAGGAGCCGCTCGAAATGGTCCTCGCCGAGGAACGCGCCGTTTTCCATGCGCTTCCGGTCCAGGACGTGGCCTTTGATGGCGTATTCTCGAAGGACCTGCGTGGCCCATTGGCGGAATTGGGTGGCGCGGACGAAGTTGACCCTGCAGCCGACGGGGATGATGGCGTCGAGGTTGTAGAATTGGGTTTGGTATCGCTTGCCGTCGGCGGCGGTTGTTCGGAATTTCCGAATAACTGAATTCGGGTCCAGCTCGTCGCCTTGGAAGATGTTTTTAAGATGTTCGCCGATGGTTCCGACGTTTCACGTCGAAGAGCGTCGCCATCAGTTTCTGGGAAAGCCGGATGGTTTCGCCTTCGCGGCGGACTTCGATGCCTTGTTGGCCGCTCTGGGCGGTGAAGATCAGAAATTCGGCGGTGCTGTTGGGGATTTGGAGCGGTTGTTTTTTTCATGGTTCGCCCTTTGCCAGGAAGTGACCTTCGGCCAAAGCGCTGTGGATCCGACTTGTTCTGAATCGACGGCCTCCAACCGCACCTCGAACACCTTCGGCCAAAATTTCCCCGTGACAAAGAGGCGGTCGCCCTCCGCGTCGTAGGCGATGCCGTTGGCCACGTCCGGGGGCGAAACCACGGAATCGCCCGATCCTTCCGAATCCAGCCGCGCCCGCAGCCCCGACAGGTCGAATTCGCCGGTCACCCGGCCGCTTCCCGGATCGATGATCGCCACCCAGTCGGTGGGCCAGACATTGGCGTAAAGTTCCCCCCGGACCCATTCCAGCTCGTTGAGGCCCCGCAGCGGCTCGCCCTCCCGCAGCACCGTCAGCCGGCCGGTTACCTCGAAGGTTTCCGGGTCCAGAAACCGCAGCTCCGGCGTTCCGTCGCTCAGGATCAGCCGTTCGCCGTTCCACGCCAGCCCCCAGCCCTCTCCATCGTAAGTAAAGGTTCTCTCCAGCTCGAAATTCGAACGGCGGTAGACGAATCCGGCGCCGTTTTTCCAGGTGACCTGAATCAACCGATCCCCGACCAGGGCCAGCCCCTCCCCGTAGAACTCGTCCGCCAGCCGGTGGATGTTCAAAACCCCGCCGGTTTCCGGCGCCACCCGCCGAAGGGAAGAACGGCCGTAGATCCCCGTGCTTTCGTAAAAAACGCCGCCCTCGAACACCAGTCCCTGGGTCCAGGCCCGGGCGTCGTGGGGATGTTCCGCCGCCACCCGGGGAACCCATCGTCGGATCGGCGTTTCCGCGTCCGCGTCTCCGCACCCCGCCGCGACCGCCGCCAGCAAAAGCCCCAGCAGGACCCCGCGAGTTCCGCGCCACCCCGGCCCGGTCAGCATATCCCCGCCTTTTCCGACAGGATTTTGGCCGTCTCGACCAGAGTGTCCTTCGCCAGCAGGGATTCCGCGTGGCGCTCGGCCCGGCCGATTCGGAGGTTGACGATGCGTTCCTGCACCATGGGCAGATATTGCGGGTCCACGCTCAAATTCCGAATCCCGATGCCCAACAGGAAGGGAACGAACTGGAGTTCGTGCCCCATTTCCCCGCAGACGGCCACGTCCCGCCCGGCCTCCGCGGCGGCGCGGACGATCCGCGCCAGCCCCCGAAGCACCGCCGGGTGGTGCGGCTGGTAGTAGCCCGCCACCCGCTCGTTCCCCCGGTCCACCGCCAGGGTGTATTGCACGAAATCGTTGGTGCCGATGGAGAAGAAATCCGCCTCCCGGGCGAAGGCCGGCATCAGTTCCACCACCGAGGGCACCTCCACCATCATGCCCACTTCGGGCTCGGCGTGATGATCCAGGGCCTCCGCCTCCAGCATGTCCCGCCACTCCAGCAGCGCGCCCCGGGCCTCGCGAAATTCGTCCAGGGAGGAGATCATGGGAAACATGATCCGAACTTTTTCCGCCTCCGCCGCCGCCCGAAGGATCGCCCGAACCTGCCCCTCGAACACGTTGCGATGATGCATGGAAAAGCGGATGGAACGGAGGCCCAGGTCGGGATTCGCGCCGGCGGTGCCGTTGGCGTAGGCCAGCGCCTTGTCGCCGCCCACGTCCAGGGTCCGGATGGTCACCTCGCGGTCCCCCATTTCCCGAAAGAGCCGCCGATAGATGACGTACTGCTCCTCCTCGGACGGAAACGTCGGCCGCACCAGAAAGGGGAATTCTGTCCGGTAGAGCCCCACGCCTTCGGCGTTGAGGTCCCGGGCGGTTTTCAATTCGCTCAACAAATTGATGTTGGCCATCAGCCGGACCCGGACGCCGTCGGCGGAGCGGGTAATGGGGCAGACCGCCCGGGGGACCGCCGCCGCCTTCCGCCGGGCCTCCCGGTGGGACTCGAACTGTTGGATCACCTTTTCGTCGGGGTTGATGTAGATGTTGCCGATGCGGCCGTCCAATAAAAGGGTCGTGTCCTCCGGCAGCTCCAGAATGCCCGGCCAGTCGGCGATAAGCATGGGAATTTTCAGGGAGCGGGCCAGGATGGAGACGTGAGAGGTGACGCCCCCCTTGGCCAGGACGAAGCCGGCCACGCTCTCCGAGGCCAGCTTGAGAATTTCGGACGGGTACAGCTCGGAGGCCACCACGATCCGGCCTTGATCCGCCGCGGGGTCTTCCATCGGGTCCCGAAGGAGGTTCTTGAGAATGCGCCCCGCCAGATCCTCCATGTCGCTGGCCTTTTCCCGGATGTAGGCGTGATTGCTGCTGGAAAAAAGGCCGATGTAGTGATGGGCGGCCGCTCGGACCGCGTCCGGCGGCGTGATTCCGCCCTCGATGGCCTCGGTGATCCGCTGAATGAATTTGGGATCCTTGAGGATCATGAAATGGGCCGTAAAAATCAGCGAGGCACTCTCCGGAAGCCGTTCCGCCAGGCGGGATTGCAGGTCCATGAGCTGCTCGGCGGTGCGGTGGACCGCCTCTTGGAAGTCCTCCAGCGTCAACCGTCGGCAGCCCCGAGAGTCCCCTGAAAGCAGGGCGGTATGGCTTTTTCGCAAAAAACTGGACGGGCCGCAGGCGAATCCGCCCGCGGCGATCCGCCCCCGAACAAAGGTGGGCGTGTCCGGCGGAAAGCTCGGCGGCGGAGCCTGGCCGGTGGCCTCGTAGAGATCGATCAGCAGCCGAACGTTTTCGATGGCGCCGGCCAACTGGGACGCCGAAGCCCGAAGCGCCATGACGTCGGTCTCGGTGAAGTAGTCGGTCTTTTCGTGCTGGACCACCAGGACGCCGATGCGTTGCACGCCTCGCTGGATGGGCACGGCCAGAAACGACTCGAACCGGTCCTCGTCGGCTTCTTCGAAATATTTGAAATGGGGATTGCAGCTCGCCTGGGCTTCGCGGATGGGCCGAAGGGACGCGAAGGTGGTCCCGACCAGCCCCTCCCCCGATTTCATCCGGACGCGGCCCACCGCGTCCGGGTTCAGCCCAAGCGTGGCCTGAAGCACCAGGTCTCCCGAGATTTCATCGTTTAGATAAATGGAGCAGACATCGGCCTTCAGATGGCGGGCCACCAGCTCGACGGTCCGCTGAAGAAATCCCTGGATGTCCCGGCTTCCGGTCAACAGCGCCGCCAGGTCGCCAATGCTGCAAAGCAGGTTGAAATGTTCTCGGGTGGTCTGGTTCATGGCCTTTTCCGTGGAAAAGCGGTTTCTCCTGGCCGCCCCGGGGGGCGCGGAAGCGCGCGTTGGACCGGCGCCCGGGGGGGCGGTCCTCGTTTGGGCATCGGCTTTGCATGACAAATATGAATAAATTGTCAAAACCTAAAAAGATACGGCAGTCCGATTCACCGTGTCAAAGGAAATCTAAAGACACGGGTATCTACGTTTTTGTTCCAAATCCAAACAATAACGTTGCAAAAAAGCGGGCCAAAGAACAAAATTGTAAAGCAAAAAAGCAAAAACAATTCAGCAGGGTAAAAGTTTTAAATAATGAAATCGAGTTGTTAGGTTTTTGTGTGGGATATGGCACGAGGCTTGCTTCTGTTTTATTTCAGGAAAAGGAAGCCGCTTCGCGGATCATGTTTTTCGGGTTCAACCCTTTTTTATAATTACCCAGGAGGAGGAAAACCGACATGAAACCCATTTTGATGACACTGCCCGTTTTCTTGCTAAGCTTGACCGGAGCGTGGGCCCAGGATCCCGTGACCGCGGAGGCGAACAAGGCCGCCATCGATACGGTGCAGAGCCATGCCAATTACCTGTGGACTTTGATCGCCGCCATTTTGGTCTTTTTCATGCAGCCCGGTTTCGCGATGGTGGAGGCCGGTTTCACCCGCGCCAAAAACGCCGTCAACATTCTCATGAAAAACCTCATGGATTTTTCCATGGGCTCCATCATGTTCTGGGCCATCGGCTTCGGGCTCATGTTCGGCACCTCGGCGGGCGGATGGTTTGGCACCTCCGGGTTTTTCCTCTCCGATTTCAGCCCGGACGGCGACCCTTGGGTGCTGGTGTTCTGGATGTTCCAGGTCGTGTTCGCCGCCACCGCCGCCACCATCGTCTCCGGCGCCATGGCCGAGCGGACCAAATTTACCGCCTACCTCATCTATAGCGCCGTTCTGACCGCGCTGATCTATCCCATTTTCGGCAGCTGGGCCTGGGGCAGCCTGTTCAAGGGCGACGGCTGGCTGGAAGGGCTGGGTTTCATCGACTTCGCCGGTTCCACCGTGGTTCACTCCGTGGGCGGATGGGCCGCGCTGGCCGGCGCCATCGTACTGGGTCCCCGCATGGGCAAATACGCCAAGGACGGCAGCATTCGCCCGATCCTGGGCCACAACATTCCGCTGGCGGCCCTGGGCGTGTTCATTCTTTGGATGGGCTGGTTCGGTTTTAACGCGGGTTCCACCACCACCGCGGACACCTCCATCGGCATGATCGCGGTCAACACCAACCTGGCCGCCGCCGCCGGCGCCATTTGCGCCATGATCACGTCCTGGATCAAGTTCGGCAAGTCCGAAATCAGCATGAGCCTGAACGGCGCCCTGGCCGGTCTGGTGGGCATCACCGCCGGTTGCGCAAACGTCTCCCCGCTTTCCGCCGTGGTCATCGGCGCCATCGCCGGCGTCATCGTGGTCATGTCCGTTTTGTTCATCGACCAGAAGCTGAAGATCGACGATCCGGTGGGCGCGATTTCCGTCCACGGCGTCTGCGGCGCCTGGGGCACCTTGGCGGCCGGGCTGTTCAACATGGGCGGCACCTCCATGTCCATCATCGGCGTGCAGCTGGTGGGCATCGCGGCCTGCTTCATCTGGACCTTCGGCACCGCGTTCGCCATGTTCAAGATCATCGCCGCCACCAACGGCCTTCGGGTCAGCCCCGAAGAAGAGTTGGAAGGGCTGGACTACACCGAGCACGGCGGCGTCGCCTATCCGGATTTCGAGGTTCATTCCTACGGCGGCGGCGGTTCGGCCGCCAAGGTCGCCGGCGCCGCTCCCCAGGGCGCGGTGAAGCCGAGCCCGGTCCAGCAGTCCTAATTCCACAAGCCATATCCCGGGCTTTTCCGGGTTCGGCCATATCCTCTCCGCAAGCCGTCCCCCCTTCCCGTCCGCCGGGACGGGGGGACGGCGTTTTTGGGCGGTCCGTTCGTCGCCCCGCCCCTCTTCCCGTTCCGGTTTCCTCCGCGCCGACTCCTCGCGGGGGCGCCGGTCTCGTCTTCGAATCTCTCCACGACGAAATTTCCAGAATGTGGGTGGTCGCTCCCTTGAACGGCGGCGGCTCTCGGCGGGTTCCTCGGCGAGCGGTCGTTAATCGGCGGACAATCGGCCCTCAATCGGCCCTCAATCAGATAGATTCGCGGTCCACGTTCGGACCTGCCGAATTTCAGGGCCGCCCGATGGGACGCGTCGGAGGATTGCGGTCCCGGCCCGGCTTCGGTATACTTTCCGCCGACCCCATTTTTTGCGGAAAGAGGCCGCATGATCGACGAAGCCATGAAGTTCCGGGACGATCCCTGGCTGACCGACTATCTCAACGCCGTCCATTTCGCCATCCGGCTGATTGAAACCCGGACCCGGGACCGGCGGGCCCTTCGGCGGCTCAAGGCCGAAACCGACGCGCTGGTCCAGGAGGCGATTTTGGGCAACATTCCCATGGAGCTGTTCACCATCCGCCGCGTTGCGGAACGGATCGCGGCGGCGGAACGGCATTTGTCCGGGGAGCCGCCGTCCCTGGAAATGGCGTCGGAGGCGGTCCCGCCCCTGCGCCACTATTCCGGCGACCCCCGCATGTTGACGGCGGATTACCGGTTTTTGGCGGAAGGGTACGCCGAGTTTTCCCGTCGCGGTCTGACGGCGGAGTGCGCGTTGTATTTCGAGCGGATTTATCCGGAGATCGAGGACCTGGACGCGCTGGTGGGGGAGCTGATCGGTCGGGATCTGGCCGAAGGGCGGATCGAGGAGGTGCGGCCGGGCGTTTATCGGCCGACCGCCGGCGGGTGAGATGGCGGGAGGTGGCGTTCGGTCGGTTTCGGAATCGCGGAAAGGGCGGAGCGGCCCGGGCCGGAAGATATTTCCCGGTTTGCCGCTCCGTTTTGGGCCGGTTTCCCCCGGGCGCTCGGCCGCGACTCAGTTGACCATGAGCACGGAAATGTCTTTGGCCTGGCTGAGCACCTTTTGGGAAATGCTGCCCAGGAAGAATTCCTTGATGGCCGAGAGCCCTCGTCGTCCCATCACAATAATGTCGTATCCGTTTTCCGCTTCATGAACGATGTCCCGGGCGATGCCGAGCTTTTTGGGCTGGCTTTTCAGGGAAATCTTCTCCCCGGCGAACCCGGCTTGGGTCAATACTTCCTTGGCCTTTTGCTGCGCCTCCACCACCTGGTTTTTCTTTTTTTCCTCCAGGGTGCAGAAATTGGACTGCTGGGAGTGAAAATAGGGCGTCAGCTCCGGGCCGTGCAGGTCGCAGAGGGTCGCCGTGTCCTGAAAGACGCTGAACAGGGCGACCTTGCTGTCGGGATTGAAAAACCGGGCCACGTGCTCCACCGCCCGCATGGCGTTTTCCGAATCGTCGAACGCTACCAGAATCTTGAGAGCCATGGTTGCCTCCTTGGGTTGGGGGGGTGACGGAAGCGCCGCCGGTGGGCGTCGTCGCCCCGGCCGTCTTCGCCGGGGATCGAGCCGCCCCGGAATCCCGCCGTTGGAGATGGACGGGAAATCGCGCCGAAACAGACGGCGAAGGCGGATTGTTCTCCACCGTCGGCGGCGAGCGCCTTTTCTTTCCTCATATCACCCAATGGCCCCAATCTCCAACCCATTTCGTTTGGGACGGAATGAACCGGGGAAAGGGGCGTCGGCCGCGCCCCTTCCCCAAAACGGCCGCGTCGGGAACCCGATTTTTTGGGCTTCCGGCGCGAAACAGGGGAGATTCGGAATGAAAACGGAACAATCCAACGTCGTGCTGATCGGAATGCCGGGGGCGGGGAAAAGCACCATCGGCGTATTGCTGGCCAAGCGGCTGGAATACGATTTTCTGGACACCGATATCGTCATCCAGGCCCGGGAAGGCCGCGGACTCCATCGGATCATCCGGGAAGAGGGCACGGAGCGGTTTCGGGCGCTGGAGGCCCGCTACGTCCGGGAGACGGCGGTTTCCCGCTGCGTGGTGGCCACGGGCGGGAGCGTCGTGTACGACGAAGGGGCCATGAACCATCTCCGCGCCGACGGTCGCGTGGTCTTTCTGGATATCTCCCTGACCGCGTTGGCGGACCGGCTGGGCGACATCGACGCCCGGGGGGTGACCCGCGCTCCCGGGCAAACCCTGGCCGATTTGTTCGCCGAGCGGGAGCCGCTGTATCGACGGCACGCCGACATCGTGGTTTCCTGCGATGGGCGGAACCCGGAAATGGTGGTCCGCGCCGTGCTGGCGGGGTTGGAAAAATTTCCGGAAAGCGTTCCAATTTTGTAAATTCGTATTGCAAAATTGTCGGCAAGCGCGCATAATGGGGAATATGTTCGCCGGCGGGGGACAGGTTCCGCAGGGAACCGTCTTTCAAACCATTTATTGGCCGCTCGCCGGCGGTCGTCGCGGCCAACGCCAACCAGAACGGATGCACCCCCATGACCGACACCCCCGCCATCGCCGAATCCCCGGAGGCGCCCGAGGTCATCACCTCCATTGAAGAGGTGACCCTGCTCTACGAGATCAGCAAGACGCTCAACGAGCACCTCGACCTGAAAAAATCCCTCTACAAGGTTCTGGCCATCCTCTCCAACTCCATGAGCATGGTCCGGGGCACCATCACCCTGCTCCATCCCCTTCGCAACGAAATCGTCATCGAGGTGGCCCACGGCCTGCCCAAAACCGCCATCGAGCGGGTGAAATACAAGCTGGGAGAAGGCATCACCGGCCGGGTGATCGAAACCGGGAACCCGGTGGCCATTCCCAAAATCAGCGAGGAGCCACTTTTCCTGGACCGGACCGACACCCGGAAGATCAAGGAGGAGTTCTCCTTCATCTGCGTGCCCATCAAAAAGAGCAACCAGGTGATCGGGGCGCTCAGCGTGGACCGGGCCTATGAAAAAACCTACGACCTGAAAAACGGCACCGAGCTGCTCAGCGTGGTCGCCACCATGGTGGCCCGTCACGTCATCAATCTGGAAAACATCCGGCTGGAAAAGGAGCAGCTTCGGGAGGAGAACCGGCGGCTGAAAAGCGAACTGGAAAACAAATACCGCATCAATCACATCGTGGGGAACAGCAACAAAATGCGGGAGGTTTTCCAGATGATCTCCCAGGTTTCCAAGAGCAACGCCACGGTTTTGGTTCGAGGGGAGTCGGGCACCGGCAAGGAGCTGGTGGCCAACTCCATCCACTACAACAGCAACCGGGCCAAGGGGCCGTTCGTCAAGATGAACTGCGCCGCCATCCCCGCCAATCTCATCGAAAGCGAGCTGTTCGGCCACGAAAAGGGCGCGTTTACCGGCGCGGTTCGCCAAAAGCTGGGGAAGTTCGAGCAGGCCACCAAGGGCACGATCTTCCTGGACGAAATCGGCTCCATCAGCCCCGACGTGCAGGTGCGGCTGTTGCGGGTGCTCCAGGAGAAGGAGTTCGAGCGGGTGGGCGGCCACAAAACCATCAAGGTGGACGTGCGCGTGGTGGCGGCCACCAACAAGAATCTGGAGCAGGCGGTGGAGGACGGCAGCTTCCGGGGCGATCTCTACTACCGGCTCAACGTCTTCCCGATTTACATGCCGCCGCTGCGGGAGCGGAAGACCGACATTCTGCTGCTGGGGGATCATTTTTTGGAAAAGTACACGGCGGAAAACGGCAAGGAGATCCGCCGGTTTTCCACCCCGGCCATCGACATGCTGATGGATTATCATTGGCCGGGCAACGTCCGGGAGCTGGAAAACTGCATCGAGCGGGCCGTGCTGCTCTGCGAGGAGGGCGTGATCCACAGCTACCACCTGCCCCCCAGCCTGCAAACCGGCAAGGAGTCGGACACCCTGCCCGACCAGTCCCTGGACGAAGCCGTGGCCAGCCTGGAACGCGAAATGATCATCGACGCCTTCAAAAACACCCGGGGAAACATCACCCAGTCGGCCAAGTTGCTCAAAACCACCGTCCGAAAAGTGGCCTACAAGGCGGGGAAGTATGGGATTGAGTATTATCATTATCGGTAGGGGATTTGCCAAAATTGGAATAGCCGGGCGGGGGAATAAATTCCCCCGCTGAATCCGAAAAAGCCCGCCGAAGCGGGCTCCTCTGGTCCTTGAATTCCGAGGGTTGAATCCGATGAGTCGGGGAACGTTTCAGAATGGCGTCATTGGGCGTGGGCTCCGTAAATCCAATGGAATCGAAACCCCAATTTTGGCGGGATCGGTCATTCGTTGAATGGGTCCGATAGCAAGTTCTCGGGAAGGGTTATACATGGGCCTGAAAGAACGCAGCGAAGCCCGGCGCAAAAAAATGGAAGCCAACCGCGCAAAGGATTTCCAGGCCGCCGAGGATTGGGACCTGGATTTCTGGCAGCGGCGGACCCCTCAGGAGCGGTTGTCCGCGCTGGTGGCCATTCGGCGGGATGTGGAGAAGGTGCAAAAAGGTCGGGATAAGGACAACGATCCAATAAACGGCGAATAGCGTCGAAAATGGATACGATTCAGGATTTCGAGGATTTTCTGTCCTTGTTCGAGAAATTCCAGGTGCGGTATCTGATTGTCGGCGGTTTGGCGTTCATTTATCACGCGAAGCCCCGGTATACCAAAGATATGGATATCTGGATCGATCCGGGCAAGGAGAACGTGAGGCGGGCGAATCGAGCCTTGGCCGAATTCGGAAGTCCCCATCTCCTGGAAGCGGAAAATCCGGAAGAAATTCTCCAGTTGGGAATCGCCCCGGATCGGATCGATTTGTTGCGCCGAATCGAGGGCGCGACCTTCCGAACGGCGTGGAAAAACCGAATTCGCGGAAATTACGGGGATGTTGCGGCCAATTGGGTGGATATCGACAGCCTCATCCGAATCAAAAGCAAGATTGACCATCCCCGGCATCAGGAGGACGCCCGGGTCCTTCGAGAGGTCCGTAGCCGGAGAAAGAATGGCTCGGGATCAAAATGATGACCCGCAATTCTGGTGGCTGAACTCCTCTCCCGAAAAATCGTTTCGTTTTTCCTCTATTCCGTGCGTTGCCCTATGCCGGGCCCGCCCATCCACTCCGCCCCGATCGCAACCCCCCTCCGCCCCAACAAACTCCCCTCCGCCAGATACAGCCCAATCCGCGCCTCGCGATAGGTGACCAGCGCCTCCACTTCGTCGATCTGGGCGGCGAGGAGGTCGCGTTGGGCCTGGGCGACCAGGATGGCGGTGGAGGTTCCCACTTCGAAGCGGGCCTGTTCGGCGGCCGCGGTTTCCTCCTGAAGCGCCCGGGTTTCGGCGGTGGCGGCGATGAGGCGTCTGGCCCGTTCCGCTTCGTTGGCGGCGAGACGGACTTCGAACCGGACGAATTGCTCCAAATTCGCCACGGCTTCGGCGGATTGCCGGCGGTTGGCCCGGGCCTGCTCGTCCCGCGCCTTGGCGGTCCGGTTTCCCAGCGCCTGACGGAGCCGCAGCCCCGCCGTCACGTCGAAGGTTTCCCCGGACATCTCCTGGAAGGACCCGGAAAACGTGTCGTCAAACCCGGTCAACCCCAAATCCAAAAACAGCTCCAGCCGGGGCAGGCGGCCGTTTCGGGTGACGATGGTTTCCAGCCGATCCTGTTCCAGCCGCAGACGGGCCTCGTTCAAGTCCGGGCGGGATTGCTCCGCCAAACGCAATCGATCCGCAAGGTCGGTGATCGGTTCCGGTTCCACGCCGATATCGCTGACCGCCGCGATTCCCCGATCCATGGAATCGATCCCCAACAGCCGCAACAGCCGCAGGCGGCGATCTTCCAGCAGGCCCCGGGCGTCGATGAGGGCCTGTTCCCGCCGGGCCACCTCGGCCCGTGCCGCCGCCGCTTCGATCTCCGGCAGGGCGCCCACCTCGATCCGCTGTTCGATTTCGTCGAGCTGCCGCTTGGCCAGCTCCAGGGATCGCTGGAAAATGGCGATCTCCCGCTCGGCCAGCACGAAATTCCAGTAGGCCAATTCCGTTTCCGCCAGCACCGCTTCGGCGAAGCCCCGCAGCTCGTGGACGCTGGCCCGGGCGCCCAGCTCCGCCTGACGCACGGCGACCAGATTCACCGCCGGGCCGAAACCCCGCAGCAGCGACTGGGTCACGCCGATCCCTGCGCGGGCGGTTTGCTGCTCCGGGGAGCGGTTGGAGGCGTCCCGGTTCTGGCGGATTTCCCCTTCCACCGCGGTTCCCGTCGGAAGGAACTGGCGGACGCCGACGGACCCGGAGGTTTCCCGGGCCTGGACGCCGAACTGTTCGCCGGTGGAGCGCGAGGTTTCGCTGGTTTCCTCGTCGAAAAACTCCGCCTCGGCGAAAATCTCGGGGTCGAAGGCGCCCCGCTCGATGCGCTCGAAGGTTCCGGCGATCACCGGATTCAATCGTTCCACCCGCAGGTCCCGGTTGTTCCGCAGGGCCAGCAGGACCGCGCTTTCGACGGTGAGGTTTTGAAGATCGGCGTCCGATGGGGCTTCGTTTTTGGCTCTGTTGGCGGGTTCCGGCGGCCTCCCTTCCACTTGGATGAAATCAGGGAGCTTCACGGAAGGCTCCGACGCCATCGCCCGGTGGAAATCGGGTTGGAAGACCGGGCGTCGATCCGGGGGAACGCATGCGGTCGTCCCCAGAAGCAGGCAGATGAGCGGAAGGGCGAGGCGCTTTGGAAAGGCGCGGCGGAGGTCGGGGATCAAGCCGATTTTCCTTTTCGTGGAATCGGACGGCAATGCCATTTGCTTTGGGCGCAATCCCTTGCCATCCGTGGAATTGTAGGGGCAACCCCCCGTGGTTGCCCTCGTTTGCAATCGCAGGATCTTCGGAAAATCTGGAAGGCCGGCGACGCACCGAAAGGGTAGGCACGGGGGCCTGCCCCTACCGCCGGCCGCCAACGAAAAGGACATTGATGGCAATGGCTGCTCGTCAAGCCGATTCCCCTTTCCGTTCGGGGTGAAAGAGCGTGTAGACCGCGGGAATCAGCACCAGGGTGATGAGGGTGGAGCCGGTCAATCCGCCCACCACGGCCCGGGCCAGCGGAGCCTGGGCGTCGGCGCCTTCGCCGATGCCGAAGGCCAGAGGCAGCAGGGCGATGATGGTGGTCGACGTCGTCATGAGAATGGGGCGCAGCCGCCGGCGTCCCGCCTCGGCCGCGGCCTCCCGGACCCTCATGCCGTCCCGCGCCAGCCGCCCCGCCTGATCCACCAGCAGGATGGCGTTGTTCACCACGATGCCGCCCAGCATGATGCAGCCGATGTAGGACTGGAGGTTCAGGGTGGTCCGGGTGAGAAACAGCGTGACCAGCACGCCCACGGCCGCCAGGGGGACCGAGGCCATGACGATCACCGGGTCCCGGAGGGATTCGTATTGGCAGGCCAGAACCATGTAGACCAGCGCCAGCGCGAGAATCAGCGAGATGACCAGTTCGTTAAACGCCTCCCGCTGTTCCTCGAAATTGCCCGCCACCATCAGGTCGTATCCCACCGGACGGGGAATGGCGTCCAGTTGGGCCTGCACGTCCCGGGCCACGGAGCCCAGGTCCCGGTCCGCCACGTTGGCCTCCACCGTCACCTGTCGTTGCTGATCTTTGCGCTGGATGACCACCGGACCCCGGCCGGGATCGGCGGCGACCAGATTCCGCAGCGCCACCTGATCGCCCGAGGGCGTGGTCAGGGTCAGGTCCAGAATTTCGTCGATGGACCGTTGTTCCGCGTCCCGAAGCTGCACCCGGATGGGATAGGCGTTGCTCCGGGTGCGGAATTCCCCGGCACGGGCGCCGGCCACGGCGGTTTCAAGCGCCTCGGCCACGTCCCGGACGCTGAGGCCCAGGTCGGCGGCCTTGGCCCGGTCCACCCGGATTTCCTCCTGGGGAACCCCCGCCTCCTTGCTCACGTCGATGTCGGTGATGCCCGGAACGTCGGCCATGGCCCCGGCGGCGCGGACGGCCAGCGCGTCCAGGGTTTCCAGCGCGAAGCCCCGGATTTCCACGGTCAGCCCCTCGTCCCCGCCCAGCAGCCGGTCCAGCAGAAACTGGCCCTGTGGGGCGCGGGTGCGGATTTCCATGCCGGGGACTTTCCCCTCCAGCCGCCGGCGCAGATCGGCGGCGATTTCGGTGTTGGCGCGGGTCCGCTCCGCCGCCGGGGTCAGGGAGAGGCGGATTTCCCCCCGGGCGCCGTCGCCGGGCCGCCATCCGGAGGCGCCCACGCTGACCACCGAGGAAACCGTCTCCGGCACGGCGGGGAAGACGATGGCCTCCATGCGCCGGGTCAGCCGGTCCACGATGTCCAGCCGGGTGCCGGTCTCCATTTCCCCGGTGACCCGGACTTCGCCCTCGTCGCTGGGCGGAAGAAACTCGGTGCCGATCATCGGCAAAAGGAGCAGGCTGGCGGCGAGCAGCCCGGCGGAAGCGAGGACGGTGACGAACCGATGGCGCAGCACCCGACGCAGCAAATCCCGGTAGCCGTTGTCCAGCCCCTGGAACAGGGCGTCGGCCCGGTCGGCCAATTTCCCGGTCCAGCCGGTCCGCTTCCTTCCGTTTTCCGCCGGCGTGGTGAGCAGGCGGGAGGCCAACATGGGCACGAGGCTGAGGGAGACCAGCAGCGAGCAGACCAGGGAGAAGATGATGACGTAGGCCATTTCCTGGAACAGAATCCCGGCCACGCCTCGCACGAAAACCAGCGGCAGAAAGATGACCAGGGTGGTGAGGGTGCTGGCAACGATGGCGGTGGCCACTTCCCCCGCGCCCGCTTCGGAGGCTTGGGCCGGGCTTTCCCCGGCCTCGGACCGCCGCCGGAAGATGTTCTCCAGCACCACCACGGAGCTGTCCACCATCATCCCGACGCCCAAGGCCAGCCCGCCCAGGGTCATGAGATTCAGGGTGAAGCCGCCGAAGTATATCCATGCGAAGGTGGCGATCACCGAAATGGGGATGGACAGAGAGATGACCAGGGTGCTGCGGATGCTTCGCAGGAAGAAGAGCAGGATCAGCACCGCCAGCCCGCCGCCGTAGAGCACGGAGCGGGCCACGTTGGCGATGGATCGTTCGATGAAATTGCCCTGGTTGATGACCGGGACGATGTGGATTTGGGGAAAGGCGGCGTTGACGGCGTCGATTTCCGCCAGCACCCGGCCGGCCACCTCCACGGTGTTGGCGTCGGCCTGCTTGCGGATGCCCGCCCGGATTCCCGGCTCGCCGTTGACCCGCACGAGGCGCGTCGGCTTTTCGTAGGTGTCCACCACCCGGGCGATCTGCTCCAAGGTGACCGCCGCGCCGTCCTGCCGGGCCACCACGGTGTCCCGAATCTGGTCCAGGCCGGTGAATTCCGACGGGGCGCGCAGGGTGACTTCGTATCGCCCGCGCTCGATGCGGCCGGCGGGCAGGTCCAGGTTGGCGTCCCGCAGGGCGTCGACGATCCGGTCCAGCGGAATGCCCAGGGCCTTGATCCGGTCGGCGTCCAGCTCCACCCGGACCTCGCGGTTGTATTCGCCCCACAAATCCACCTGGGCCACGCCGGGAATGCGGGCGAATCGGTATCGAATTTGTTCCTCGATGAGCTGGGTGAACTCCACCGGTTCCAGCCGGCTGGAGATGCCCAGGATGACCACGGGAAAGCTGTCGATGTCGAACTTGCTGACCCGGGGCCGGACCACGTCGTCGGGCAGCTCGTTGATCTCGTCTTCCAGGGTGGCGCGGACGTCCATGGCGGCGGCGTCCACGTCGACGCCCCAGACGAAGCCGACCCGGACCCGGCTGTTGCCTTCGGAGGAGGTGGAGGTCATCTCCTCCACGCCGGGCACGGTGGCGACGATTTCCTCCACGATTTGGGTGACCAGCCGCTCCATGACCTCGGGGCTGGCCCCGTCGTAGCCGGTGCGAATGCTGATGGTGGGCAACTCGATGCTGGGCAGCAGGTCGATGCGCACCCGGCTCAGGGAGACCACGCCGAGGATCACCACGATGAGCACCACCATGGTGGTGAAGACCGGACGGCGGACGCTGAATCCCGGCAGGTTCATGGCGTTCCGGCTTCCGGCGCGGGGGCGGCCTCCGCTTCGTCGTCGGGGATGCGGATGCGGGCGCCGTCTTCCACGAGTTGCTGACCCAGGGTCACCACCCGGCCCGAAATGCCCGCGCCGGAGACGGCCACCCGATCGCCTTCCCGGATGCCCGGCGCCGCCGGCCGCCACGTCACGGTGGATTCCGCCTCGTTCACCACGAAAACGCCGGTGTCTCCCTCCCGGGTGGCCAGGGCCGCGTCGGGGACGATGGTGGCGTCGGGGTTCCGGTCCAGCTCCGCGGTGGCCCGGATGAACATGCCGGGCTTGAGGCGGCCGTCGGCGTTTTCGGCGGCCAGCTCCACCCGGGCCTGCCGGGTTTCCCGGCGGAAGATTGGCGCGATCCGGTCGATGCGGCCCGGAAAGGTTTCGCCGGGATAGGCGTCCGCAGTCAGGGAGACCGGCTGGCCGATCTCCAGGCGGCCGTAGTCCCGCTCGGCCACGAAGATGACGCCGATGATGGGGTCCATGGACACGATGGTCAGCAGCGGCGCATTGGCGGAGACCGTGTCGCCCTCGTCCGCGTGGCGTTCGGCCACGATCCGCTTGGCGTCCGCCCCGGTCCAGTCGGCGACGACCCGGGTGTAGCCCAGCCGGATGCGGGCGGTTTCCAGGGCGGCTTCGGCCCGGGTCGCTTCGGCCTTGGCCACGGCCAGCGCCGCCTCCCGCGCCAGATGTTCCGCCCGGGCCGCGTCGAGTTGGGAGTCCGAGGCCACGCCCCGCTCCCGCAGGGTCCGGACCCGCTGGAGTTCCCGGGCCGCGATGGTCAGGGCGTTTTCCGCTTCGGTGCGGTTGGCCCTGGCCACGGCGAGGTCGGCCTCGGCGGCGGCCACGGATTGTCGGTATTCGTCGTTGTCCAGCTCGGCCACCACCGCGCCCCGGGCCACGGGATCGGAGATGTCCGCGTTCAGCCGCAGCACCCGGCCGCTCACCTTGGGCGCCGCGGTGAACCGGGCCGCGGCTTCCAGCGCCCCGCTGAAGGTGCGGCGCAGGACGATGGGGCCGTGTTCCACGGGCGCGACGGCGACCGGGGCGATCCGTTCGCCGCCGCCTCGCCGGGCCGGCGCGTCGGTTTCCTGAAGCCGGGCGTGGATCATCCAGCCGAGCCCCGCGAGGGCGGCCAGGAAAAGGAGAAGCAGGAATTTGGAACCGATGGATTTCATGGGATTTGTTTTTCGATGGGACGCGGGAGGCTCCGCGAAGGATGACCGGGAGGTTCCCAAGGCTTGGGAGGTTTCGGAACAGAATACCGCGAAACGGGGATGGCGTCACGGGAAATCGGGAGAGGGTTCGGCCGGGCGGGGTACGCTTCAATCAAAACCAAAATCCGGCAAAACCAAAATCCGGGTTTTCGCGGCGTCCTGCAACCGGCATCGCGGCCCCGCCTTTTCCGCCTGCGGAAAACATGGTATAAAATTCGTGAATGACGAAATCGCCGCAGAATCGCCCCTTTCGTTCGGAGCCACGCCATGACGCAACCCGACGCGCCCCACGACCCTTTCTTCCGCGAAATCATCTCCGATCCGGTCGCCGCCGCCGGCGTGTTGGAAAATGTCCTTCCGGCGGATGTTCGCGCCCTGGTCGATCTGGATTCCATTGAAATCGAGAAGGATTCCTTCGTGGAGCCGGACCTTCGGGCCTACTACTCCGACGCGCTGTTCCGGGTTCGAATGGCGGACGAACCGGGCAATGTTTACCTTCTCATCGAACACAAAAGCCACCCGGACCGGTTCGTCCACGTCCAGGCGCTGGGCTACGTCAAACCGATCTGGGGACGGCGCCGGGGGCCGGATTTGCCCGCCGTCGTTCCCGTGGTCGTTTATCACGGTCAACGGTCGTGGCCCTACGATCCGAAATTTTCGAAGGTGTTTCCGCCAAAAGCGGAGGCGTTCCGCCGGTTTTTCCCGGATTTCGAGGTCGTCCTGGCCGACCTGAGCCGGTATCCGGACGAGGAGATTCGCGGGGCCGTGCTGACCCGGGCGTTTTTGTTGATGCTCAAGCACGTCCGGTCGCCGGATTTCCCGGACCGGTTGCCCGAAATATTCCGTCTGTTTGGAGAACTAAGCCGGTCCCGAACCGGCCTGGGACACTTGGAGGCAATGCTGCGATACATGGCCCGCGCGGCCGAAAATATCACCCCGGAAACGGTGGAAACGCTTTTGGAAGAACATGTTCCGGGACCGGAAGGAGGAAAGCTTATGGCGACTTTGGCGGAGCAGTGGGAACGGAGAGGCGAGGAAAGGGGAATTCAGAAAGGCGTTCGAAAAGCGATTTTGGAAGGGCTCCGTGACAAGTTCGGGGAAACGGGGCTGACCCTTTCCCCAGAAATCGAGATGATTCAGGAGCCGGAACGGCTCCGGGCGTTGTTGAAACTTGCGTGGAAAACCTCAAGCCTCGAAGAATTCCATAGAAAGTTGCGAGGAGGCTGATTCGGAATCGTTTTCATCCGGAGAGGAAGGCTCATGGCGACGTTGGCGGAGCAGTGGGAGGAGAGAGGGATACGGAAAGGGATTCAGCAGGGACGACAGGAGGGAAAGCGGGAGGGGAAGCAAGAAGCCTTCCAAGAGTTGATTAGTGACGGCCTGGACGCCAAATTCGGGGAAGCGGGTCTATCGTTAATGCCCCACATCCAAAAAATCCAAGACCTGGAACGGCTTCGAGCCTTGCTGAAACGGATGTGGACGACGACGGATCTTGAAGAATTCCGGAAACAAATTCAGTTGGGCTGAATTCGGTTCCGGAAGGCATTCGGCGACGCGGTGTCGCTCCGGTCCGGAAGGGGGGAATCCTTGAATTTCATTGCTCGCTCGCTTCCACCTCGGCGAGAAAGTCCGCCTCGAAACGCCCGGCCTCCGCGCAGCGGGTTTTGACGAAATCCCAATTTTCCGCGAATGCCGGGGCGAACTCCCGGTATTTTGGGACCTTCTTTTTGCTTCCGGAAACCAGCCGTTGCATCTTTGGCTTTCTCCGCAAAATCGACTCCGGCCCGGAACGGCACTCCAAATGGTTCGCCCGCACCGTGGCGTCGTCCGGGAACAGGCCCGCAGCGACCCATGCCTCCAGCGCCTTGGATGGCGTGCAAAACAGGGCGCCGGGCGGCGCCGTCGATTCTCCGAGCCACAGCAGGATGACCTCCCGCAGCCGATCCGTGGTGGCCGAAGCGGGCGGGCAGGGTTGCTGGAACGGAATCGTTTCGCGGCCGGGGCATGGAACGGGAACTCGGCCGTCCGAATATCGAAAACCCGCGACATCGGCGTCCAATTGGATGATCAGGATGTCGTGAAAGGCAAAAAGAGGATTGTTCGCCAAATCCCCGCCGCTTTGCTCCCGGGTTTGAACGCACCATCGGCAGACCCCGGGCCATCCCCCTTCCGTTCCGGGCGTCGCTTTAAACGCTTCCGACATCTCCGGCTGCAGAATCTGCGGAACGAAATCCCGGTTTCCCAGAAAGCGCCTCACCAGTTCCTTCAAAATCGCGTAGTCCGTCGGTCCTTCCACCACGAACGCGATCCGAAGCGGATCAGACATTGGCCACGCCCCCCCAAATGCCCCATCACCCATAGACGGGACAGGCTCCAGCCCTTTTCCGCCATCTTTTGAATTTTGTCGTCCAGCACGACGCGTTGAACTTCGGTGCGGCCCCGGTCCGTCCGGAAAACGGTGAAGAGGCGGACCTCCTCGTTTTGCAATGGCAGACCGTCCAGGGCCAAGGGGTTGTGGGTAGTCATAAAAATTTGGCGGGGCCGGGGGGCGCCGAGGTACCAGTCGCAAATTTTTTGAAATAGCGCCCGGGCCAACCGGGGATTCAGGGAGTGGTCCGCGTTGTCCACGGCGAAGAGGCGCGGACCGCCGGGATGGCCTGCGAGCACGGCATGAAATAAAATGAACAACGCCCCTTCGCTTGCGTCGTATCCGGAGAGGGTGTTCCATGTGGGATTCATGTACCGATCTGTGAATTTTACGACCCGGCGGGTGGAACCAACCGAGCCGGAAAAGGGCAGGGACGAAACCGGGGCGGTTCCAAAATTCGTGGCCCAATCGATTAGGGACAACGCGCCCCCACAAATTTCTTCGACGAACTCGTTTCCTCGCGCATTTTTCAGCTCCGACACCGCGTTAGACAATTGCCCCCCGGAAAGACCGACCGGCTTCCGCTGTTGAAGATCGGGCGAAATGCCCCGAAGCGCGTCGGTATTCGGGGAATAAATGGCGAAGTCCCGCAAGGTTTCCAACAGCGTCAAAGCCGGATCGCCTTCTTTCATTTCCACGGTTTTCAGCGCCGCTAGCCCGGCCTCGGGATTGGGCTTTTTTTCTCCCCGGTACGATCTTCCGACGATTTTCCGGTTTCCGTCTTTCAGGTTTTCCGTGTGATAACGCCAATACGGCAACGGCTCGTCGATGGGGTTAAACAGGGAAACTTCGTAGGAGGTTTCTTCCGTCCATGCACCGAAGGAGATGTGGAGGCTCCGGGACGATCCGGCGAAGGCGCTTTTGTACAGCGCCGGGACGCCGGGGCGGACGCCGCGCCGCAGGAGCGATTCGTCGTCTACCCGGCCGCCGGCCGCAGCGGAAAGAACGCCGATGGCTTCCAGCAGGTTGCTTTTTCCGCTGCCGTTGGCCCCGATCAGGACGTTCACTTTCCCCGGTTCCAGGTCCACCGATTCGATGGATTTAAAGTTTTTTACCCTGAGATGCCGAATCATGGGTTCTCCTCCGAGCCGCCGAGCGGGGCCGGGCGGCCCTCGTGAACTTGAATGGGACGCCCATGGGGGCAGCCGAGACTTGGAAAAATCCTGAGCGGAAATCCAGAGCGGAATCGTATATTTCCAGAGATGGGATGTAAATCGGAAATTGTTCGACGAGCGTTTCGAGTGGTTTCAAGGGGTTGCGATTGGGTCGTTTTGTCGTTTCAATCCACGCGCCCGCGAGGGGCGCGACAGTGGACGGCGTCCCGGACCCGCTCGCACAGTTGGTTTCAATCCACGCGCCCGCGAGGGGCGCGACAAGCTGCAAGCCATGGTGGACGGCGTGAACGAGCGTTTCAATCCACGCGCCCGCGAGGGGCGCGACGCCCCGTTGTCTTCAATCGCGGGCGTCATCTTTGGTTTCAATCCACGCGCCCGCGAGGGGCGCGACCCGGCGTCACCGCCCTTTCGGCGGATTTGATGGAGTTTCAATCCACGCGCCCGCGAGGGGCGCGACGACGACATCTACCGGATGCTTTGCAACTACTACTGGTTTCAATCCACGCGCCCGCGAGGGGCGCGACCGGATTTCCCCCAGCTCGCGGGATATCCTTTCCCGGTTTCAATCCACGCGCCCGCGAGGGGCGCGACGGGAATCCGCCCGGGGCGAGATCGGGGAATTCCGGGTTTCAATCCACGCGCCCGCGAGGGGCGCGACTTCAAGGAATTCGCCGACAAGGCGGCCGCGGAAATGGTTTCAATCCACGCGCCCGCGAGGGGCGCGACAGGACGATCTGGAAGGCGTCCGCCGTCGGCATTTGTTTCAATCCACGCGCCCGCGAGGGGCGCGACACATTGTGGCCAAGCTGGCCAAAGGCGGGGAGGAAGTTTCAATCCACGCGCCCGCGAGGGGCGCGACTTGGGCAGCGGCCCCACGAACGACATCGTGGCCGGGTTTCAATCCACGCGCCCGCGAGGGGCGCGACGTCCAACTTTCCGCAGATGCGGAAGTGGGTGGGAGTTTCAATCCACGCGCCCGCGAGGGGCGCGACTCGAGCCATACCCTCAATCTTGTTATGCGATTCCTGTTTCAATCCACGCGCCCGCGCGGGGCGCGACCCGCTGTCTTCCACCAGCATGATCATCCCGCTGGGTTTCAATCCACGCGCCCGCGAGGGGCGCGACACCAAGCGCTGCACAAGTTTCGAGAGAGTTGGATGTTTCAATCCACGCGCCCGCGAGGGGCGCGACGACTGCTGGTCTACCAAGATAGACAATGGCAAGCGTTTCAATCCACGCGCCCGCGAGGGGCGCGACTGGTGGAGGACCTCCGGAGCGGACGGCAAAAGGGTTTCAATCCACGCGCCCGCGAGGGGCGCGACGCGGCCCTGGGCTGGGCCGCCGGCAAAGTGGCCAAGTTTCAATCCACGCGCCCGCGAGGGGCGCGACTCCTTCCCGGTCCCTGAGTACGACCATCTTGGCCGTGTTTCAATCCACGCGCCCGCGAGGGGCG
>JBKHDD010000027.1:0-38806 GCA_046541515.1 Desulfococcaceae bacterium | reverse complement strand
ATTGCGGGGGCGAAACGCATTCGCCCTCGCCGGGTTCGGCGCGACTGTCCATACGAATGAAATGCCAGACCCTTCGCCTTCCGCGAATGCGGGGGCCAATTGCATTCGCCTTCCCGTCAATCCGGCAAGACCGACCCTTTGAAAGGGCGAAGCCAACGGGATTCGACGGTAACCGACGCCGTTCCATTTCCGGAACGATTTTTCATTTCGACCGCCCGGCCCATTCTATCGGAATCAGACCGGGGTCGGGCGTGCCGTTCGCCGCCCCGGGCGGCGAGGAGGAACCATGGCGCAAGCGGAATTGCGAGAGGTTGGGGCCGGCCCCATGCCCCTGGATCTTTCCCTGAAACACAAAGTGGCCGACCTTTCCCTGGCCGATTTCGGCCGGAAGGAAATGAAGCTGGCGGAAAACGAAATGCCCGGCCTGATGGCGGTGCGGGAGAAGTACGGCCCGGACCAGCCGCTGGCGGGGTTGAAGGTGGCCGGCAGCCTGCACATGACGATTCAGACGGCCATGCTCATCGAGACCTTGACCGCCCTGGGCGCGGACGTCCGCTGGGCCAGCTGCAACATTTTTTCCACCCAGGACCACGCCGCGGCGGCCATCGCGGAAAAGGGCGAGGCTGCGGTTTTCGCCTGGAAGGGCGAGACGCTGGAGGAATACTGGTGGTGCGCCGAGCAGGCCCTGACTTGGCCGGACGGCTCCGGCCCCAACCTGATCGTGGACGACGGCGGCGACGCCACCATGATGATCCATCAGGGCGTGGCGGCGGAGCGAGATCCGTCCATGCTGGAAGGTTCCTGGGACAACCGGGACCTCCAATGCCTCATGGAGCGGCTGCGGGCCTCCCATGCCGACGACCCGGAACGCTGGTCCCGGGTGGCGAAGGGGGTGCGGGGCGTCTCCGAGGAGACCACCACCGGGGTCCACCGGCTCTACCAGCTCGCCAAGAAAGGGGAGCTGCTTTTCCCGGCCATCAACGTCAACGATTCCGTCACCAAGTCCAAGTTCGACAATCTGTACGGATGCCGGGAATCTCTGGCCGACGGCATCAAGCGGGCCACCGACGTGATGGTGGCCGGCAAGACGGTGGTGGTTTGCGGCTACGGCGACGTGGGCAAAGGGTGCGCCCATTCCATGCGCGGCTTCGGGGCCCGGGTGATCGTGACCGAAATCGATCCCATCTGCGCCCTCCAGGCGGCCATGGAAGGCTATCCGGTGACGACCCTGGAGGCGGCCGCGCCGCTGGGCGACATCTTCGTCACCGCCACCGGCTGCCTGAACGTCATCCGGGGCGAGCACATGGAGAAGATGCCCGACGAGGCCATCGTCTGCAACATCGGCCACTTCGACAACGAAATCGACATGACCTACCTGGAAAACACCCCGGAATGCCGGCGGGAGAACATCAAGCCCCAGGTGGACCGCTGGACCCTGCGTTCGGGACGCTCCATCATCATGCTGGCCGAGGGACGGCTGGTGAACCTGGGCTGCGCCACCGGCCATCCCAGCTTTGTGATGAGCAACAGCTTCACCAACCAGTGTCTGGCCCAGATCGAGCTGGCGGGGAAGGACCACGAGAACAAGGTCTACACCCTTCCCAAGCATTTGGACGAAGAGGTGGCCCGGCTTCACCTGGGGCGGCTGAGCGTCGAGCTGACCCGATTGACGGCGGAGCAGGCCGACTACCTGGGCGTGCCGGTGGAAGGCCCCTTTAAGCCGGACCATTATCGCTACTGATCCGAACGGGCCCCAACGGACCCGTTCGGGTCCGTCCCCATGGGAGGAGGCGGGAGACTTTCCCGTCTTTTTCAGGGACGGTTGGAATCCTGGGGAATCGCCGCCGGACGCGCCCGGCGGCGGTTTTTATTTGGTGGGCGCGGCGAAAACCGCCTCCCAGTCCGGGTCCGGCGGCTCGGCCTGAAACCGGCGGCAACGCTCCAGCAGCACCCGGCTGGGACCGTCGCCGGGGATCGCCCACAGCGCCGACTCCAGGGCGGCGACGGCCTTGTCCCAGTCCCGGTTTCGATAGGCGTCCAATCCCTCGGCGTAGCGGGCCATCATTTCCCGCGTCGGCCCGTCGGCTTCCCCGAGAATTTCAAAAAACCGGATCGGCCGTTTTTTGCCCACCGGGCTGATTCGGTCCACCTCCCGGACGATCACTCCCTCGCCCGCCGCCGCCGCGGTGCTTTCCGAAGCGGCCGTGTAGGTGCCGTAAAATTTGTTGATGCCCTCCAGCCGGGCGGCGGTGTTGACCACGTCGCCGATCATGGTGTAGTCCATCCGGTTTTGGGAGCCCATATTGCCCACGACCGCTTGGCCGGTGCACATGCCGATCCGCATCCGGATTTCCGGCCAGCCGCGCTCCCGCCAGGTCTCCCGCAGCGCCGCCAGCCGCCGTTGCATGGCCACCGCCGCCCGGCAGGCCACCGCCGGATGATCCGCCACGTCGTTGGGCGCGCCGAAAATGGCGATGATGGCGTCCCCCTCGAATTTGTCCACCGTGCCCCGATGGCTCAGAATGATGTCGGTCATTTCGGTGAGAAACAGGTTGAGCAGTTCCCCCAGCCTTCGGGGCTCCAGCTGCTCGGCGATGTGGGAAAACCCCTGGATGTCGGAGAAAAAGGCGGTGATGTTGCGCTCCTCGCCCCGCAACTCCAACTTTTCGGGGGACTGAATCAGCTCCTCCACCACGGCCGGTGAAACGTAGTGGCCGAAGGCGTTTTTAATGAACATTTTCTGTCTCGCCTCCTGAAAAAAACGCCAAAGAGTGATGGCTGCGTACAGGCCTGCGATGACCAGAAGCGGATAGACCACCGTCACCACCTGGCCCTTTGCGACGAACAGGTACTGGGCCATGGCCAGCCACAGCGCCGCCAGGCCGAGGGTGGCGGCCGTGCCGCCGGCGGCCCCCAGCCGGGCCAGCAGAAAGCCCAGCGCGCCGCCCGCCGCGAGAATGCCGGCCAGATCCAGGAGCGCCATGCCGGCCGATTTTTGGAGAAATTCGCCGGAAAGGACGTTTTCCACCACGGTGGCGTGGATCTCCGGTCCGGGAAAAACCGTGTCGAAAGGCGTGACCCGGACGTCGTAAATGCCCACGGCCGTGGCTCCCACGATCACGATGCCGTCCCGGACCGCGCCGCGCCAGTCCGGTCCATCGGGATTGTCGGAGAGGACGTCGGCGACGGAAAGGTAGGGGAACATGGCCTCCGGCCCTCGAAAATTGATGCGCATGCGGCCGCCGGAGTCCACCGGGATGGAACGGTCGCCCATCCGGACCGTCCGAACCCCGCCCTCGTCCACCCGCACCGCCAGCGGCGCTTCCGCGTAGGCGGCCGCCGCCATCAGGGAGAGGGGGGCGTAAAATTCGTCCCGGTAGGAAACCACCACCGGGATTCGACGAACCACGCCGTCCACGTCCGGGACCATGTTGAAATGGCCGGCGGAACTGGCCGCCGCGGCGATGGACGGGATGGAGGCCTCCGGCGTCAGGGCCTGGAGAAGCCGTCGTCGGTTGGGGTTCGCGCTGGTGGACTGAATCGGATAGGCGGCCGGCGCCAGGGATTCTTCGTTGGCCCCCGGGGCGTCAACGTTGGCCGTCCCGCCGGTGTGGAAGAAGAAACCCAGCACCACGTGAATCCCCGCCGCCTCCGCGGCCGCGATGGATTCGGCCAGGGCCTGGTCCGGGCCCACGACGCCCTCCAGCAAATCGAGGCAGGCCCGGGCCGGGCCCGCCGGCGCCTGGTCCGCCTCGGCCACGCCTCGAAGTTCCTCGGTCAAATCCCGCCATTGGGGGTCCGGCTCCAGAAAGCCGATGTCGAAGGCGATCACCCGCGCTCCGCCCTCGGCCAGCCGGTCCACCAGCCGCGCCAGCTTGGTCCGGCTCCAGGGCCACTTCCCCTCCCGGTCGATGCTGGCTTCGTCAATGGCGGCCAGAACCACCGGCGTTTCGGGGGCGCGGGTCCCCCGAATGCGGAAACGGACGTCCAGGGTGTCCAGTTCCACCCGTTCCAGAAACGGAATGTCAATCAGATAGGCCAAAAGCCCCAGCGCGGCGACGACGGCGGCAATGAGGATGGGGCGGAGGCGTTGCGTGGACGGGTCCGGCATGACGGAACTCCCTCGGAGGCGAAGGTTCGGGCCGGACGGGGGTTCCGGCCGAAAAAAATTCCAGGCTTGACCTACATCAATGCGCGCGAGGGGTAAATGGGGGTAAACCGGAATCACGCGGGGGAAACGCCCCGGCAATCCGAACAACTTCCAGCCGTGACCCCGATCGGGTCCGGAAAGGAAAAGATATCATGGCCGAATCTCGAAAAATCATCGAAATCGACGAAGAAAAATGTGACGGTTGCGGCAACTGCGTGCCCGGTTGCGCCGAAGGCGCCCTGGAAATCGTGGACGGGAAGGCGCGGGTGGTGGCCGATCGTCTGTGCGACGGACTCGGCGCCTGCCTGGGGGAATGTCCGCGAGACGCGCTGCGGATCGTGGAGCGGCCTGCGGAGGCCTTTGACGAGGCGGCCGTGGAGGCCCATCTGGCCCGCCAGGAGGAGAAGCCGAAGCCGCCCTCTCGGCCCGGCGGCTGTCCTTCGGCCGGCCTCAAAATCCTTTCGCCGCGCAAGGCGGCTTCCCCGGCTTCTTCCGCCGGCGACGCCGATTCGGCCCTGGGCCACTGGCCGATTCAGATCCGGCTCGTGCCGCCCACCGCGCCGTTTTTGAAGGGGGCCGACCTGCTGATCCTGGCCGACTGCGCGGCCGTCGCCCTGCCCGCCCTGCACAAGGACTGGCTCCCGGGACGGGTGGTGCTGATGGGATGTCCCAAGTTTGACGATCGGGATGCCTACGTGGAGAAGTTCGCGGAAATTTTCCGGACGGCGGAGATCCGGAGCGTGACCTCGGTGGTGATGGAAGTGCCCTGCTGCGCGGGAATGCCGGACATCGTGGCCCGGGGCAGGGCGGCCGCGGGCGTGGACGCGCCCCTGCGCAAGGTGGTGGTGGGCCGGGGCGGCGACGTGACGGTGGAAGAGGCCCCCGGCCGCGAAGGGTAGGGCGGGGCCGCCTCCGGCGAACCGGCGGCCCTCAGTCTTCTTCGATTTCCGCCTTCTCCTCCGCCGTTTCCCGGTGTTTGGCGCCCAGAATCGGGGTGTTGACCACCAGCGCGGAAAGCTCGTCGGATCGACGGATGTCCAGCTTGAAGGCGTCTCGGTCGATTTCGAAATAGCGGGAGATGACCTCCACGATATCGCGGTGAAGATTTTCCAGGATATTGTCGGAGACTTCCAGCTTGTCGTAGATCAGGGCGAACTTCAGCCGTTTTTTGGCCACATCCTTGCTGTCGGACTGCCGGCCGAGCAGTTTTTTCAGGAATCCGTCGAGCATGCGGGCCTCCTCATCGGCTGAAGCCGAACCTGTTCCGGATTTTTTTCAACAACCCCTGCTCCGTCCGGGGCACCTCGATGGGCAGGTTCACCTGCCCGTTCAGCCGGGCCGCGATGCGCCGAAAGGCCGCGCCGGCGCGGGATTCCTTCTGCATGGGCAGCGGCACGCCGGTGTTGGTGGAGACGATGACCTGGTCGTCCATCTCCACCAGGCCGATCAGCTCGATGGACAGCACGTCCACCATGTCCTCGTGGCTGAGCATGTCGCCCCGCTCGACCATCTGGGCGACGATCCGGTTGACCAGCAGCTTGGGCGTGATTCCCTTGGCGTACAGCAGGCCGATGACCCGGTCGGCGTCCCGGACCGAGGCCACCTCGGGGGTGCAGATGACCAGCGCCTCGTCGGCGGAGGCCACCGAATTTTCGAAGCCCCGTTCGATGCCGGCCGGGCAGTCGATGAGCACGAAGTCGAACTCTCGCCGAAGCTGTTTGCCGAAGCGGATCATCTCCTGGGGATTCAGCGCGTCCTTGTTGTCGCTCTGGGAGGCGGGAATGAGGTACAGCGATTCGACCCGGCGGTCCCGGATGGCGGCCTGCTTGAGCTTGCACTTCCCCTTGACCGCGTCCACCACGTTGAACACGATGCGGTTCTCCAGCCCCATGACCACGTCCAGGTTTCGCAACCCGATGTCCATGTCCACGACCGCGACCCGCTTGCCTTCCATGGCCAAGGCCGCGCCAAGCGCGGCGGTGGCGGTGGTTTTTCCCACGCCACCCTTGCCCGACGTGACGACGATGATTCTACCTTCCAATTTGACCTCGTTTGCAATAGGTTTCGCCCCGCGGTCCGCTAACGGACCCGAGGCCAGGGAAGCCGTCCGAAGGGGTTGGCGTCCAGGTAGTTTTCCACGACGATCCGGCCGTCTTCCACATGGGCGTATTCCGGCGACCGACCCGGAGACGCCGGCGGTCCGGCGGCGACGTAGCTCCCGATCTGCACCTGCGTGGGCCGAAAGTCCAGGGCCAGCACGATGCTGTCTTCCCGGTCGGCCTGGCCGGCGATGGCCGTTCCCAGCAGGCCGCCGAAGACGATGATGTCTCCGCCGGCCATCACCTCCGCCCCCGGATTGACGTCGCCCAGAATCACCAGATGGTGGGGCGCGGAAATCCGCTGGCCGCTCCGGACTCGTCCGGTCAGCAGCCGAACCTCCCCGGGCTGTTGATTCAACTGTTGATCCATTTCCCGAAGCAATCGATGTTCCGTTGATTCCTCGGATGTCTCCGTTGGCTCCGGCGCCTTTTTGGCCGGCATGCGAGACACCGATTCAATTCCGAAGGCGCTCCGCAGAAAGCCGGCCAGCGCCTCGATCACTTCCTCGTGGCCCTCGTCCTCTCCCGCGTCGATGAGCACCGGGGTCGCCGGCGACAGGTTTTTCATGCGAGAAAACCGCCGGTGCAGGGCCGCTTCCAGTTGTTCCAGCGGTTCGGTGGGATCCAGGCGGACGCGGAGACTGTTGCCCATGCCGGTGATACGGACGGGGGATTTCCTGGGGATCAGTGCATTCATGTGGTTTCCGCGGGACGCCGAGCCGGGACTCGTGTGCCGGCCGTGGCATCCGGATTTTCGTCTCCTATAGAGGATGTACGTCGGAATTGTCAATCGTTGGATGGCGGCCCCGTTGGGGGAAAAGGTTCGGCGCCTTCGGCGGGGGGCCGTTGCCAAGGCGTTCCGGGATACCTATTGTGCCCTCTGCAACCCTTTCGGGTTGGTCGTCCATCGGTCGACCGTTTCCATGAATTTTTTCGGATCGAGGTGAGTCATGCTTCGAGACCCTGCGAATATCGATTCTTACGCGGCCATCGAATTCCGTCTGGACTGGGTGAGCCCCTGGGGCGCCCATTCGGACCGATATTTTGGCCAGCAGGTCAATTTCTGGCGGGACCTGTTCCCGCCGGGATTTCGCGAACCTCTCCTTTCCGCGCGGGAGGGCGACCGTTTTTCCCAAACCTATGAACCCGGCGACGCGATTCCCGATTACGACGCCCGGCGAATTTTCGCGGTGCCCGAGCGGAAATTCGCGCCCCCGGGTTTGGACGTCCGGCCTCGGACGGGCCGGTTTTATCCCAAGGGGATGCTGAAGGACGTGGCCAACGTCTATCGGGCCAACGTGGCCCCCTTTCGATGCGTCGGCAGGGAGGGGGACCGGTTGCGCGTGGATTTCAATCCCCCGATGGCCGGGCGAAAACTGACCGTGAGCGCGGAAGTTTCCCGCGTTTGGGAAAAATTTTCCGACACCGGCGGCGGCCTGACCCACTGGCTGGAGGCCGCCTCGGAGGGGCCGGGCATGCAGGTCCGCTGGGACGGCGTCCCCACCGACTTTTTTTCGGGCCGCCCCTTCGAGCGGGAGGACGAGCGGCCAGACGGCGATTTTTACGCCGCGCCCCGGTTCGTGCAGCACATCGACGCCACGGCGATCGAGGGCGTGTCCCGGATTTACGAGGATTGGCTTCCCCCCGGCGGCCGGGTCCTGGACCTGATGAGTTCCTGGGTTTCCCACCTGCCGGAATCCCTCGCCCCGTCCGCGGTGTTCGGCCTCGGTCTCAACGAGGCGGAGCTTGCGGCCAACCCGGCGCTGACCGACCGAAGGGTCCAGGATCTCAACCGCGATCCCCGACTGCCCTACGAGACCGCCGGCTTCGACGGGGTGGCCTGCACCGTGTCCGCGGAATACCTGACCGATCCCTTTGCCGTTTTTCGGGAGGTGGCCCGGGTGTTGCGGCCGGGCGGCGTCTTCGCCGTCACCTTTTCCAACCGCTGGTTTCCGCCCAAGGCCATTCGGATATGGAAGGAAATCCATGAATTCGAGCGCATGGGGCTGGTGATGGAATATTTCCTGGAATCCGGGGCCTTCCACGATCTGGAGACCCGGTCCATCCGAGGGCTGCCCCGCCCCGAAGACGACCGCCATTTTCCCAACCTGTTTCTCTCCGATCCCGTGTACGCCGTCAAGGGCGTCCGAGGCGCCGAGCCCGCGCCATCAATCGGATCGAACGTCATCTGATCGGCGGCCGTCCCGGCTGGTTTCGGCCCCTTTCCAGACCCGACTCCCTTCCGAAAAGGGCCGGTCCGGAACCTTGGGGTCGGCCGGCGGATGGGAAATGCCCCCTTTTTCCGAGGGCCGGCGCCCGGGCAATGCCGCTCCGGACCGGCCCGACAACCTGACGGGACGTTTTCCCCGGCGGGATCGCGTCCCCGAGGAGGTGCGAGATGAGTCTAAGCAACTATTTTGAAAATGCCCGCGGCGCCGGCGTGTTGTCCACCGCCGACGCCGACGGCCGGGTGGATTCCGCGATTTACTCCCGGCCGCACGTCATGGACGACGGCTCGGTGGCGGTGATCATGCGCGATCGGCTGAGCCACGCCAACCTTCAGACCAATCCCCACGCGGCCTACATGTTCATCGAAGAGGGGCCCGGGTACAAGGGAAAACGGCTCTTTTTGACGAAAATCCGGGAAGAGAAGGAAACGGACCTGCTCTACCAACTCAAGCGCAAGGAGCGAACGGCCGCGGAAGAGGAGGGGCGGGGGCCCAAATTTCTCGTGTTTTTCAAGATCGACAAGGAGTTGCCGCTGATTGGGGCGGGGGAGGAATAACCGTTTCCGCGCGGACCCGTTCCTCAACGATCGGAGCGGGTCCGCGTTCCAATCGGTTTCGGCGCGGCGGCGAAAGATCCTCCGTTCCCGCCTCCGCCGGTTCCTACCGATCCCCCTCGTAGGGGTACCAGTCGCCGGCCCGAAGCCGGTCCACCTTCATCACCGCAACCTCGTTGGCCCCGGTGTTGAAAACCACCTTTCTCCCCTTGGTTCCCCCCACGTCCTCCGAGACGATCCGGATGCCTTTTCGCCCCAGCACCCGGCGGGCCACCCCCACGTTGGTGCGGCCCACGTCTTCTTCCGAAACGGCCCGGTTGTAGCCGCCGCCGATGATTTGCGCCTCCATGGTTCGGATGGAGCAGCCGTTTTCCTCCATCATCCGCACCAGGGCCAGGGTGGCGGCGTTGCCGTAGCGGGCGGTGGCCTTTTTCCGGTCCCGCACCTCGGGAAGCTGGAACTGGTTCATGCCCCCCAGCTTTCGCTTGCGGTCGTAGAGGCAGACCGAGACGGCCGAGCCCAGGACGCTGGAAATCACCGCGGGCCGGGTGGCCACGAAAATATAGCCGGGTTCCAGAAAATAGGTGACGGCGGCCGGGCTGGAATCGTTTCCCGTCAAACCGTTCCCCCGCCGGCGCGGGTTTCCGCCAGGGCCTCGATGATGTGGCGGGCCATATCCGCCAGCGGGGCTACCTTTTCCACCGCGCCCAGCCGAATGGCCTCCTTGGGCATGCCGAAGACGATGCAGCTTTCCTCGTCCTGGGCCAGGGTGCGCGCGCCGCTTTCCCGCATGGCCAACAGGCCCCGGGCGCCGTCGGCCCCCATGCCGGTCAGGATGACCCCCACGGCGTTTTTCCCGGCGTGCTTGGCCACCGAGTGGAACAGCACGTCCACGCTGGGCCGTTGGTAGTAGACCGGCACGCCGTCTCGGATGTGGACGGTGTAGTGGACGCTGGTCCGGTGCAACAGCATGTGGCGGTTTCCCGGCGCGATGAGGGCCAGGCCGGGAAGGACCCGGTCCCCGTCCCGGGCTTCCCGCACGTCGATGTCGCACAGCTCATGGAGGCGGCGGGCGAAGGCGGTGGTGAAGTGCTCCGGCATGTGCTGCACGATGATGATGCCCGGCGCGGTTCTCGGCATGGCCCGGAGAATGGCTTCGATGGCCCGGGTGCCGCCGGTGGAGGCGCCGATGGCGATGACTTTGTGGGTGGTGACGTTGAGGCGCACCTGGCTTCGGGAGACGGGGCGGATTTCCGGCCCGGCCGCGGGCGGGCGTCCCGGGGCCGGCATTTTGGCGGCCGAGGCGGCGCGGATGGCGTTGGCCAGGTTCCGGGCCACGTCGCCGGTGGAATAGGCGGTGCCGGGCTTGCACAACACTTCCACCGCCCCCAGCTCCAGCGCCTTCAGGGCGGTTTCGCTGTTTTTGGGGGTCAAGGAACTGAGCACCACCACGGGCAGGGGATAATATTTCATCAGCCGGGCCAAAAAGGAGAGCCCGTCCATCCGGGGCATTTCCAGGTCCAGCGTCAGAACGTCCGGCTTCAGGGAGACGATTTTGTCCCGGGCCACGTAGGGGTCCACCGCCGTTCCCACAATTTCGATGTCCCGATAGCGGGACAGCTCTTGGGAAAGGATTTTTCGGACCACTGCGGAATCGTCCACGATGAGCACCCGAACCCGCCTACCAGCCATCCGGTTCCTCTTCGAATTCGGCGTCCAGGTCGGGCCGAATGGCCCCGGGCGGCAGCGGTTCCGGAACCCGGAGCCGGATGTCGCATTCGCCTTCTTCCAGCGAAAGACGGGCTTCGGCCAAGGGCGGATCGTCGGTCTCGGATTCCGCCGGTCCCAGAATCACCGGCGGGTCCACGTTGAAGACCGCGCGCTTCCCGGCGATGGCCGGCAGCAGGTTGCCGCAAATCACGTTGATCAGCTCCCGGACGGCGTCGTCCCGCTGTTCGGGCGTGGTTTCCTCGGGTTCCACGCCCAGCATGTTGCCGGCCAGTTCGGGCCCGATGTTCCGGCTGACCCGCAGATGCAACGCGCCGGAAAAGGGGCCGGTGAAGGCGACCCGGGCGCCGAGGGCGTCGGGGCCGTCCAGGGGTTCCCGGTCCTCCTCGGGAAAGGAAAAGATAAAGGCCAGCTGCTCCAGCACCGATTCGGTGACCCGGTACAGCACCCGCCGAATGGGGTCATTCATGAAAATCTCCCACGTCGAGCATCCGATGGACCGTGTCCCGGATGGTTTCGGGCGAGAAGGGTTTGTGAATGAAAACGGCCCCCTTGCTTTGGAGCCGTTCAATCCGCGTGTCGCTGCCCTCGGTGGAAATCACCACGATGGCCAGCCGGTCCCACTCCGGATTTTTCCGGATCCGGTTGATCATCTCCTCCCCGTTCATGACGGGCATGTTGATGTCGGCGATGAGCAGATCCACCGGCCGTTCCTTCAGGACCGCAAGCCCCTCCCGGCCGTCCGCGGCCTGGTGAATCGCCCCCAGGGGCAGGTCGGTCATGCGCATGGTCTTGAGGATCATGGCCCGCATGACGCTGCTGTCATCCACGACCAGGACGCTGATAGCCATATTGCTCCTTCTGGATGATGATGGACGGCGCCTCCTCCCCGGCGGGGCCGGAGGGAGGAACGTTAAAATTCATCGAAATCATCCCCGCCGACGGAAATCTCCAGCGGCTGGCTGGATTCGGCCCGGCGGGGGAGCGCCCGGGGAGACGGCCGCCGGGCGCCGATGGATTTGCGGGTCGATTTCGGGGTCGGTTCCCGGCTCGGGGCGGGCGACGTGGAATCGGTCGGACGGTCGCTTCGTCCGCCGGCCAGCGTCGCCAGTTTCCGAACCAGCCCGCCGAGGTGGTCGATCAGGGATTCGATTTCGTTGATGGCGGCGGCGGTTTCTTCCGCGCCGGCGGCGTTTTCCTGGGTCACCTTGTCGATATCGGTCATGGCCCGGCTCACCTGCTGGATGCCCTCCGACTGTTCCTGGGAGGCGGCGGTCACTTCCGCCAGAAGGTCCCCCACTTTTCGCGCCCCCTCGGAGACCCGGCCAAAGGCGGCGTTGGCGTTGTCCATCAGGGCCGCCCCGGACTGAATCCCCTGGACCGAATCTTCGATGAGTTCCGCGGTGTTTCGGGCGGCCCGGCTGGAGCGCAGGGCCAGGTTCCGCACCTCCTCGGCCACCACGGCGAACCCGGCCCCGGCCTCGCCGGCCCGGGCGGCCTCCACGGCGGCGTTCAGGGCCAGGAGATTGGTCTGAAAGGCGATTTCCTCGATGGCGCCGACCACCTTCCGGGTTTTTTCGCCGTCGGCGGTGATGCGGTTCATGGATTCGATCAGCTCGGTCATGGCCTGGGCCGCCTCCCGCACCACGTTCGCGGTCTCGTTCATCAGCGCGTTGGCCTGGGTCACGTTTTGGGCGTTTTGTCGGATCATGGCGGCGATTTGTTCCAGGGAGGCCGACGTCTCCTCCACGGCGGAGGCCTGGCTGGCGGTGCCCCGGGTCAGCTCTTCGCCGGTGGCCGATACGCGGTGGCTGGCGGTTTCAATGCCTTCGCCCACCTTGGCCAGCCCCGCCACCACGCGGGCGATCGGATTGACCAGGAAGAGTTTCAGCACCCCCATGAGCACCAGCGCCAGACAGACGCTCATCACCAGCACCCGCGCGATCATCGACGCGGCCAGCCGGTCCAGGGCCGCCTCCATGAACCGGGGGGTGAAGTGAATCCGAACCGAACCGATGGCCTTTTCCTCGAACCGGATCGGCTCGCTCCGGACGATGAAATCTCCCCGGATGGCCTCCGTCGCGGACACGATCTCCCAGTCGGCGTTCCGCCGGAGGGCGGCGTGGATTTTCTCCCCGTCGGCCTCCACCACCTCGATCCCGAAGATCTTCCGGTTTGTCATCTCCAGCTCCATGAGATTGAGGATGTCTTCGGTGTCCAGGAACCAGAGGGGCTTGCCCAGGCTGTTGGCCAGCCGGACCGGGATCGGTTCCATCATTTCTTCGAAATCGGTGGCCAGCCGCGCCTTGGACTGGAGATAGTCGTAGAGGCTGAAGGCGGCGGCGATGGCGACCGAGGCGCCGATGAGGATGATGGTGATTTTGCCGAGCTTGCGCTGGGCCTTCTCGCGTTTCATATTCCACGTTTGATTCTCCGCCGGCGCTTCGGCGGGGTTTGGATTCTCAAAGTTCCCACTTCAGGTTGTTGCTGCTGATGACCACTCGCCCATTGGAAAGCTCGAAATGAACGGTGCGGCTGGCGGTGCCGCCAACGTCTTCCGCGTCGATCAGGACGCTGTTTTTCCAAAGAATTTTTCGGAGCACGATGTGGTTGCGCTCTCCGATTTTGAACATTTCGTTGTTGCTCAGCGGCCGGCCGCAACCGGCGGCCTTGACCCGGAGCCGCTCCTTTCGCCCGCCGAGGTCGTACACCGCGCGGAACAGGCGGGGCACGCCGGTGTCCACGAACATGAACGGATTGGACCGCGCCTTTTCCGGATTGATTTTGGAGAGGGGCAGCATGGCGTGGAGAAGTCCGCCCACCCGGGCCTCCGGATCGTACACCATCAGGCCGAGGCAAGAGCCCAGGGCGTGGGTGACCAAAAGGTCTTCGGCGGCGCCGACCTTCATGTCCCCCACGGAAACCACATGTCTCATCGGGCGTTCCCTTCCGAGGGGCGGTTATTTCCGGTAGACGGCGGGACGCACATACCGAAACCGGTGAGAAACGGCCGACAGGCCCTCCGAATGGCCCACGAAGAGGTGCCCCCCCGGTTCCAGCAGTTCCCAGAAGCGTTGAATGAGCCGCTGCTGGGTGGGGCGGTCGAAATAGATCATCACATTGCGGCAGAAAATCACGGTAAAGGGACCCCGCATGGGCCACGGGTCCATCAGGTTCAGCCAGCCGAGCCGAACCATCTCGCGCACGGTGCGTTTCACCCGGTAGCTCGGCAGTCCGTTGTCCCGGAATTTTTCAAAATATTTTTGAAGGTATTTTGGGGGAACCCCTCGGACCAGTTCTTCCGGGTAGACGCCCCGGCGCGCCTTTTCCAGCATTTTCATGGAAATGTCGGTGGCCAGGATCTTGACGTCCCGGCCGGCGATGCCCTCCAGATGTTCCCGCAGCACGATGCCGAGGGAATAGGATTCCTCCCCCGAGGAGCAGGCGGCGGTCCAGAAGCGGAGCCGCCGGCCCGGGAGATCCGGCAGAACCCGGTCCACCAGGTAGTTGAAATGCTCGGGCTCCCGGAAGAAGCTGGTTTTGTTGGTGGTCATCACGTCCACCATGAGCCCGAGCTCTTCCAGCCCCGACTCGCTTTCGATCAGCCGGATGTATTCGCCAAAATCCGACATTTTAAGGGCCCGAAGCCGCTTCATCAACCGCGCGCGCACCAGGGCCTGCTTGCCGTCCTTGAGGTGGATGCCGCAGAGACGGTGAACGATCCGGCTGATTTTTTGAAACTGCCCCTCGGACAGCTCCGCCGACATCAGATTCATGGAGATTTCCTGGCGATCCCCGCCGGTTTCAGTCCCGGTTGGCCAGCCGGACCAGGCCGCCGACGTCGAGAATCAGGCCCACCCGGCCGTCGGGCATGATGGCGCTTCCCGAAATGCCGGGGATGTTCCCCAGGGATTCGCCCATGGTTTTGATCACGATCTGCTGACTGCCGATCAGCTCGTCCACCAGGAGGCCGGCCTGGGAGGCGTCGTTTTCCACCACCACCGCGATGGCGCGGGCAAGCTCCGACTCTGCGTTTTCCACCGAGAACAGGTCCGCCAGCCGGAACAGCGGAACCAGCCGGCCCTGGAGGTTGAGCATTCGCCCCTTGCGCATGACCGAGGTCACCTGGGCCGGGTCGGGCTGGACCGACCGGACGATGGAGATGGTCGGGATCACGTATTTTTCCGCCCCCACCCGCACCACCATTCCGTCGATGATGGCCAGGGTCAGGGGAAGGCTCATGCGGAAGATGCTCCCCCGTCCGGGTTCCGCGTCGATTTCCACGTGACCCCGGATGGCCTCGATGTTTCGCTTGACCACGTCCATTCCCACGCCCCGGCCCGAAACGTCCGAGACGATTTTGGCCGTGGAGAAGCCGGCCTCGAAAATCAGGCTGTAGGCTTCCCGTTCGCCCAGACTCGTGCCCTCGGAAATGAGACCCCGTTCCACCGCCTTGGCCAGAATCCGGTCCCGGTTCAGCCCCCGTCCATCGTCCCGAATCTCCACCACCACGTTCCCGGCGGAGTGGAAGGCGGAAAGATGCACGGTGCCGTGCCGCGGCTTGCCGGTCCGTTCCCGTTCCTCGGGCAGTTCGATCCCGTGGTCGATGGCGTTCCGGACCATGTGGACCAGCGGATCGTTGATGACGTCCACCATGTTGCGGTCGATTTCGGTCTCTTCCCCCTCCGCCACGAAACGGACGTCCTTTCCCACTTTTCGAGAGAGGTCCCGTACAAGGCGGGCCATTTTCCGAAAAGTGGTCTTGAGGGGAATCATCCGCATGGACATGCTCATGCTTTGGAGTTCGCGAACGATTTTGCTGGTCTGGCCGACCTTCTTGATCAGTTCGTGGTGCTCGCCGGAGGCCACCAGTGGATCCTGGGCCACCATGGAGTGGGCCACCACCAGCTCTCCGACCATGTCGATGAACCGGTCCAGCCGCTGAATGGGCACCCGGACGGAGCTTTCCATGGAGAGGCCGCGCCCGGCGGCGGGGCCGCGTCGCGAAGCGGACGGTTCCCCGAAGTCCGCGTCCTCGGCCGGAGCGCACGTCGGACGATGGCCCGGCGGACAGACGGCGGAATCCCGCCCCTCGTCGTTTTCCTCGACCGTTTCCCCAAAAGGACCGGAACCCCACGATTTCCGGCGCCGATCGGAGGGCTGGGGGGGCGGCTCGGAGGCGACCTCCCGCCGGGTCGGCGCGTCGGTGATGCCGAACCCGTCGGGGTCGGAGAGCTGTTGGATCAGGGCGTCGTAGCCGGAGGGTTTCTGGAAGGGACCGCCGCCCAGCGCGTTTTCCAGGCCCCGAAACAGGGCCTTGAGCATGTCCACCGACCGGAGGGCCAGATCGGGATAGCCGCCGGCGTAGCGGATTTTTCCGTCCCGGACTTGGCTCAGAATCGATTCGGCGTGGTGGGACAACTCGGTCATCAGGTCCAGCTCGAAGAAGGCCGAGGTTCCCTTGATGTTGTGAAAGGCGCGGAACACGTTGCTGACCGCCTCCGGGTCTCCCGGGTCGCTTTCCAGGTCCAGCAGCGCCTCCTCCGCCCCGGTGATCAGGTCGCCGCTTTCGGCGATGAAGGCGGCGATGAGGTCCAGATCGGCGTCGGCGGGCATGTGGTCCGCCCGGTCATCCTCCCGTTCGTGGCCCCCCGCCGGATGCGCGAGGGATTCCAGCGCCTCCAGGGCCGCGGTGATGGCGGCCCCCACCGTTTCCACCCACGGGCCGTCCGGCGCGGTCCGGCCGGCCAAGGCGGCCTCGGCCGATTCCAGGGCGGGGGTCAGCGCGGCCCGGCAGGCGTCGGTGCAGTCGGGCAGCGCGGCCGCGTGGGCCAGCCGGTCCCGCAGGCGGGCCACCTCTTCCCGGGCGTCGGGCTCCACCTGAAGCAGGCGGGCCGCCGCGTCGTTCAACGCCGCCACGGGATCGCCGGTAAGCGGACCCGCCGGCGTCAGCCCCATGGCCAGCGCGTTTTCCAGCAGGGTTTCCGCCTCCCGCAGGCGACGTTCGGCGCCGGGGGCGTCCCCCAGCGCGTCCAAAACGGCCTGCAGGGCTTCCTCCACCGCCGCGGCGGCGGCGATGGGTTCTCCGGCTTCGTCTTCCGCCAGGGCCCGGACGGCGTCGGAACAGCGGCGGACCACTCGGCCGATGTCGGCGTTCGGCGCGCCGGGGGCCAGGTCGGCGAGCGTTTCCGCCACCGACTCCAGCTCGGCGGGCCGGTCCAGCGCGTGGGCGTCCACCGCCTCCGCGGCGGCCGCAAGCGCGGCGGCGAATGTCTCGTAAGATGGGGCCATGAAGGGCTTTCCTCTTTCCCGCGCGGTCTCTCGGGCGTCGGCCGCGGACTGGGGACGGGGGCGGGGTTCAGATCCCGAGCATAAGGTGCAGTTTTTCCGCCATGTCCTCGGCTTTGAACGGTTTGGCGATGAAATTGGTCAGATGTTCCTGTCCAGGTTCCACCACCGTTTTTCCCTTGCCTTCGGCCGTCACCATGATGAAGGGAAGCTCCGAAAGGGATTCGTCGCCCCGGACCTTTTCCAGCAGCTCCTTGCCGGTCATTTCGGGCATGTTCCAGTCGCAAATGACCAGATCGATTTTCCGCTCTTGAAGGATTTCCCAGGCCTGGTGGCCGTTTTCGGCCTCCACCACGTTGGCGAGGTCGAGTCCCTTGAGAATCTTTTTGATGATTCGGCGCATGGTGGAAAAATCGTCCGCCACCAGAATGCATTTCTCGTCCGACATGAAAGGCTCCTTTGGACGCGGCCCGGCCCCGGCCCGTCGACGGGGACGGCGAGCGAGGTTTCCGGCGTAAGGGGGCTCCCCGGCCGGGGGCGTCAATATCGTTCCGGTTTGCAATGGGGATGGGGCGCGGGAAAGGGCCGGAACCCGACCCGGGCGCGGCCCGCGGCGGGAAGATTGGAACCCGCCGTTCCGCCGAAGGCCCGTTTCGGCCGTATCGGCATTTGGTTATCCCCTACAATCAACCCCGACCGTTGTCAATCCGGAGTCGTTTCGGCGGGACGCCGGCGGCCGGGTTTTGGGAAACCCGCTTGACACCCGGTTCCCTTTCCTTCATATTGGCCCGTTGCGCGCACGGGGCGTGCCAGTTGGCACCTGTTTACAATTCAAAGGCTGTTTTGACAAGGAGGATTGCGCATGCGGCTCATTCTTTTGGGCGGACCGGGAGCAGGCAAGGGGACACAGGCGAATTACATCAAGGAGCGATACGACATCCCCCAGATTTCCACGGGCGACATGCTCCGCGCCGCGGTCAAGGCCGGAACGGACCTGGGCAAAAAAGCCAAGGAATACATGGATTCCGGCGGACTGGTTCCCGACGAGGTCATCATCGGCCTGGTGAAGGAGCGCATTCAGGAGCCGGATTGCGAAAAAGGCTTTCTGTTCGACGGCTTTCCCCGCACCATTCCCCAGGCGGACGCCATGAAAGAGGCGGGCGTGCCCATCGACGCCGTGGTGGAAATCTCCGTTCCCGACGAGGAAATCATCAAACGGATGAGCGGCCGGCGCGCCCACCTGCCCAGCGGCCGAACCTACCACGTGGTGTTCAATCCGCCCAAGGTGGAAGGCAAGGACGACGTCACCGGCGAACCGCTGATTCAGCGGGACGACGACAAGGAAGAGACGGTCCGCAAGCGGCTGGAAGTCTACCACGATCAGACCGAGCCGCTGGTGGACTACTACAAGAAGTGGGAAGCCTCCGGCGACGACAAGGCCCCGAAGTACATTCAGGTGGAAGGCGTGGGCAAGGTGGATGAAATTCGAGACAAGATTTTTCAGGAGCTGGACAAGCTGAAATAATTCGTCCCTGCCTCCCCGGCCCATTGCGGGACGGCCGTCCTGGCGGCGGTCGTCCCGAACCGACGCTTTTTCCGTCTCCCATGCGCGTCGCCTCCATCCCAACCATTCCCGCCTCGCTTGCCCGTTGCGGGCGCCGTTCTCTTCCTTGGTCTTCCCCGATCCGATTAAGGGCCCGATTCAAGATCCGATTCGCGGTCCGATCGGGCGGAAGAATCCGTTTTCCGGTCGGATGGGAGGCGAGAATCCCCGAGTTCCTCCCGCGCCCGCTCCAGGGCCGCCTCCCGGGTCTGGAGCCGTCCCGAGAGCCGCTCCGCCTCGACGGCGGCCAGCAATTGCCCGAATCGGGGGGAAGGGGAAAGGTGCAGCTCCCGGATCAGGTCTTGACCCGTCAGCAACGGTCCCGTCGCCCGACGTCGGGCCAGGACGAGCCGGTCGAAATTCAGCAGGCGCTCCACCGCCGTTTTGCCGGGGAGATGGTTCGCGGGGAACGAGGCCCGGGTCAAAAGAAGGACCTGGGGCAGGGCGGCGCCGCATGCGCGGAGCCACTCCGCGCATGCTTTGGAGATCGTCTCTTCGGCCGTCGGGTTCCCCCACTCCGCCAGAATGGCCTCCGCCCGTCGGCTTTGCGTCGTCAAACGGCCGACCGCCTCGGCCTTCCGGCGGGACCACCGCAAGCGGTCGGCCAATTTTTCCAGCGGGTTTGGATGGGCATTTGGTGGCCATCCGTGCAGAAAAGCGGCGTGGGCCAAGGTCGATCGATCCGCCGCCGACGCGGTTCGGGCCGCCCGGGCCGTCGCCGGAAACCCGGGTTCCGGGCAACGGAATTGGCGCTCCAGCCGCGCCAGTATGCCAAGGTCCGGCGGAGGGGCAACGGGAAACAGGGCGCGCAGAAGGCCCGTTTCCACCATCCTCTCCAGGTGGGCATGGGCGCGGCCGGTTTCCATGAGCTTGTCCAGTTCCACCCGAATCCGCTCTCCCGGGGCTTCGGAGAGGCGGGGCGCATGGCGGCGCATTTCCTCGCGGGTCTCCGGGCTGAGATGGAAATTCAGCTCCGCCGCGAATCGAAGCGCCCGCGCCATGCGGACCGGATCTTGAACGAAGACCATGGGGTCCGTCCGGTGAATCCGACCGCAGGCCAGGTCCGCTTCCCCGCCGGCGGGATCCAGCAGCCGCCGCGTCCGAAGGTCCCAGGCCATGGCGTTGACGGTGAAGTCCCGGCGCGACAGATCGGCGCCGATGTCCCCTCCCCGCAACGCGGTCAGGTCCAGGGGACCGGTGTCGGGGCCGATGATTCGAAACAAGGAATTCTCGTCGCGCCCCAGAACCACCAGTCGGCCCCCCAGCCGTTCCGCCGTTTGTCGGGCGATCCGTTCCGGGTTTCCGTCCACCGCGATGTCGATGTCGGCCGGCGGTCGGCCCAGCAATGCGTCCCGGACGCAGCCGCCCACCAGAAAGGCGTGGCCGGAAAAGGGGGGGAGGCCGTTTGCGATTTTTTCAAGCAGACTTATCATATTGGTGTCGCCTTGGGCTTCCGCTTTGGCGGAAGCAAACGGAGAGCCTTGGAGCGCGGGAGTCGATTTTGAGAAAAGGCAATCCGTAATGGTGGTTGGCCATTCCTTCCGTTTTTCATAACCTCCGACATTCCCTTTGAAGTATCCATCCAGAATCAAAGGTTGATTCGATGGAATTGGGCCGTTATTTTCTTGACACGGGGAAACGAAACGGATACATCCGAAATATCTATCCTCGGTTTTCCTTCCTCCCGGGAGGAAAGCTTCCCACGATTCTCACAATCGGTTTGCGAACGTCCCAAATCCTCCAAAAACTCAATGGGTCCAGCCTCCGCGCTCCGGCCGTTGTTCTCAATATAGCCTGCCGCATACGCAAAGGCAATCCGCGCCTTGGGCGTTTCCTTGCTCCGTAACGGGGTTCGACTCGTTTCACCATATATCATCCGTCCGCTTCCAGGCGAGGAGTGCGGCCGGCGCGATCCGCGGGATTTCGCCGCCAACGAGAAAGTGAATGGGGTATTTTTTGAATGAACATACTGGAACTTAAGCGAAAAAAAATCAAAGAGCTGAACCAGATGGCCAAGACCTACAATATCGAGGGGGCCGCTGGCATGCGAAAGCAGGAGCTGATTTTTGCGCTTCTGCAGGCGCAGATGGAGAAAAGCGGCTACATCTACGGGGAGGGGACGCTCGAAATTCTCCCGGACGGGTTCGGCTTTCTGCGGGCGCCCACCTACAATTATTTGCCGGGTCCGGACGATATTTACGTCTCCCCCTCCCAGATCCGTCGGTTCAATCTTCGCACCGGGGACACCGTTTCCGGGCAGATTCGGCAGCCCAAGGAGTCGGAGCGGTATTTCGCCCTGCTCAAGGTGGAGGCGATCAACTACGAGGACCCCGAGGTCGCCCGCGAAAAGATCCTCTTCGACAACCTCACGCCGCTTTATCCCCAGGAGAAGATCGGTCTGGAACATGATCCGGAAAATTATTCAACCCGGATCATGGACCTGCTGACGCCCATCGGCTTCGGCCAGCGGGGGCTCATCGTCTCCCCGCCCCGGTCCGGAAAGACCATGCTGCTTCAGTTCATCGCCAACAGCATCACCGCCAACCACAAGGACATCGAGCTGTTCGTGCTGCTCATCGACGAGCGGCCCGAAGAGGTGACCGACATGGAGCGGTCGGTGAATGGCGAGGTGATCAGCTCCACCTTCGACGAGCCGGCCGAGCGGCACGTCCAGGTGGCGGAGATGGTCAGCGACAAGGCCAAACGGCTGGTGGAGCACAAGCGGAACGTGGTGATTCTTCTGGACAGCATCACCCGCCTGGCCCGGGCCTACAACTCGGTGGTTCCCCCCAGCGGGAAAATCCTCTCCGGCGGCGTCGATTCCAACGCGTTGCAACGGCCGAAGCGGTTTTTCGGGGCGGCCCGGAACGTGGAGGAGGGCGGCAGCCTCACCATCATCGCCACGGCGCTGGTGGACACGGGAAGCCGCATGGACGAGGTCATCTTCGAAGAGTTCAAGGGCACCGGCAACATGGAGCTTCAGCTGGATCGCCGGCTGGCCGACAAGCGGCTGTTTCCCGCCATCGACATCAAAAAATCCGGCACGCGCAAGGAAGAACTGCTGCTGGACGGCGACACCCTGAACCGGGTTTGGATTCTGCGAAAACTCCTGTCATCCCTCAATCCGGTGGACAGCCTCGAATTTTTGCTTGAAAAAATGAACGGAACGAAGAATAATAGAGAGTTTTTGGAATCCATGAACACCTAACCCATTCGAGGAGGCGTTTTCCATGAAGGCAGAGATTCATCCCGCCTACAAGCCCACCCGCATCAAATGCGCCTGCGGCTTCGAGCTTGAAGTTGGTTCCACCAAAGAAGACATCAAGGTGGAAATCTGTTCCCAGTGTCATCCGTTTTTTACCGGCAAGCAAAAGCTGATCGATACCGCCGGCCGGATTGAACGGTTCCGCCGGAAGTACGAGAAGTTTCAGCAGGCCCAACAGCCAAAGGCCCAGTAGGCCAAGGAAGCGACGACCGGCATCCCCATGTTTGACAAGCTCAAAGGCGTCGAAGAGCGATTCGCCGAAATCGAACGGCGGCTTAGCGATCCGTCCACCATGAAGGACATGGAAGCCTACCAGAACCTGGCCCGGGAACACGCGGAGCTGGGGCGGGTGGTGGAGGTGTTCCACGCCTACAAGCGGGCGGGTTCGGACATCGAGGAGAGCCGGGAACTGTTGCGCGACGGCGATCCCGGCATCAAGGAGTTGGCGCGGGAAGAGCTGGAAAGCCTGGAGGCCCGGCGGGAAACGCTAGAGGTGGAACTCAAGCGCCTGCTGACCCCCAAAGACCCCAACGACGCCAAAAACGTCATCATCGAAATCCGCGCGGGCACCGGCGGGGAAGAGGCGGCGCTGTTCGTCAACGACCTGTTCCGGATGTACAGCCGGTACGCCGAGTCCCGGAACTGGACGGCGGAGGTGATGAGCCATCACCCCACGGGGGTGGGCGGCATGAAGGAGGTCGTCGCCATGATCCGGGGGCGGGGCGCCTACAGTCGGCTCAAGTACGAAAGCGGGATTCATCGGGTGCAGCGGGTGCCGGAAACCGAGACCCAGGGACGGATCCACACCTCCGCCGTCACGGTTGCGGTGCTTCCCGAAGCCGAGGACGTGGAGATTCACATCGACCCCGGCGAACTCAAAATCGACGTGTTTCGTTCCAGCGGCCCCGGCGGGCAGTCGGTCAACACCACCGACTCCGCCGTCCGGATCACCCACCTCCCCACGGGGCTGGTGGTGACCTGCCAGGACGAAAAATCCCAGCTCAAGAATAAAAACAAGGCGATGAAGGTGTTGCGGTCCCGTCTTCTGGACGCCCAAATCCAGGAACAGAACGAGCAGCGGTCCGAAGCGCGGAAAAGCCAGGTGGGCAGCGGAGACCGCAGCGGCAGAATCCGCACCTACAATTTTCCCCAGGGCCGGGTGACCGACCACCGCATCGGGTTGACGCTCTACAAGCTGGACGCCATTCTGCAGGGCGATGTGGACGACATCATTGACGAGTTGATCACCTTTTACCAGACCCAGGCCCTTCAGCATGTCGACGCCGACGCCCCCCCGGCCGCCGTGGACCATCCGTAAGGTCCTGGGCTGGACCGTCGAACATTTCCGCCGGCGCGACATCGAAAGCCCCCGGCCATCCGCCGAAATTCTTCTGGCGCATGCCCTGGGGCTTCGTCGTATCGACCTGTACGTTCGGCACGACCAGCCGCTGGACCAGGATGAACTGGACCGATTTCGGCCGTTGATCCGTCGACGGGCCGCCGGCGAGCCGGCGGCCTACATCGTGGGGGAGCGGGAATTCTGGTCCTTGCCCATGGGCGTGAACCCGGGGGTGCTGATTCCCCGCCCGGAAACGGAATGTCTGGTGGAGGCGGCCCTGGCGGAACTGCCGCCGCCCGCCGAAGGGGTCCGCCGGGTCCTGGAACTGGGCACCGGTTCCGGCGCGCCGATTCTGGCTGTGGCCTCCGAGCGGCCGGGCCACCGATTCTTCGCCTCGGACCGCTCCCCGGCCGCGTTGCGAACGGCCCGGGCCAACGCGGCCCGCAACGGATTGGCCGATCGGATTCGGTTTTTCCTCGGCGACTGGTTGGACCCGATCCGGTCCGATTCGCCCGCCTTTGACCTGCTGATCGCCAATCCCCCCTACATTGTCTCCGAAGACATTCCCGGTCTTCAGGTCGAGGTGGCCCGATACGAACCCCGGGAGGCCCTGGACGGCGGCGCGGACGGATTGTCGGCGATCCGGCGGCTCATCCGGGACGCCCCCGCTCGGCTGCGGGCGGGCGGGGTTTTGCTGCTGGAAATCGGCGCGGATCAGCGAGACGCCGTGGTTCGGCTGGCCGAGGAAAGCGGCGGCTGGGGAGAGGTTCGGTTTCGGCGGGATTTCGCCGGCCACGACCGGATCGTCCGGTTGGCCGCGGCCTCCTCCGCCGCAAAAAGGGCTTGAAGACCCCGGGGATATCTGGTACCAAGCCCTGATTTGATTTTTCATTCCACATCACACGCTTCCGGACCCGTCCCCCGGTGCTTTCGCAGGGAAAGTCGGAGACGGGGTTGAAGGAGGCGGTGGACCAACCGAAAGCGAGCGAGACATGGCACACGTCACCATGAAGGAACTGCTGGAGGCCGGCGTCCATTTCGGCCATCAGACGCGGCGATGGAACCCGAAGATGAAACCCTACATCTTCGGCGCCCGAAACGGCATCTACATCATCGATCTGCAGAAAACCGTCCGCATGTTCCGCGAGGCCTACGATTTCATCGCGGACACGGTGGCCAATGGCCGTTCGGTGCTGTTCGTCGGAACCAAGAAGCAGGCGCGGGACGCCATCTACGAAGAGGCGAACCGGGCGGAGATGTTCTACGTCTACAACCGGTGGCTCGGCGGGATGCTGACCAATTTTCAGACCATCAAGCAGAGCATCGACCGGCTGAACTACCTCAACGAGGTGATGAACGACGAAGAGACCCTCAATCTCTACACCAAGAAAGAGCGCCTCAAGCTGGGCAAGGAGCAGACCAAGCTGGACAACAACCTGGGCGGCATTCGGGAAATGACCCGTCTGCCCGGCGCGCTGTTCATCGTGGATCCCAAAAACGAGGCCATCGCCGTGCGGGAAGCCCGTCGGCTCCACATTCCCACCGTGGCCATCGTGGACACCAACTGCGACCCCGAGGAAATCGATTACGTCATTCCCGGCAACGACGATGCCATTCGTTCGATTCGGCTGGTCACCGCGCGGATCGCCGACGCCTGCATCGAGGGCCGAGAGCGCTACGACGAACGCCGCCAGGCCCAGGCCGACAAGCAGGAGGAAGCGGTTGCCGAGACGGCCGCGGCCGCGGCGGAATTGAAGCCAGGCGAGCGGAAGGTGATTTCCGACGGCACCGACGGCCCGGTGATCGAGATCATTAAGCGGAGCGCCGGCGAAGCCGAGTCGGCCGAAGGCGAGGGCGAAACCGTCCCCGCGGCCCCCGCGGCCGAAGAAGCCGCCCCCGCCCCGGCGGAAGCGGCGCCCATGGATACCGAGACCGAAAAGACGGGAGAATAAACGTCATGGCGGATATCAGCGCGGCACTTGTGAAGGAGCTTCGGGAGAAAACCGGAGCCGGCATTATGGACTGCAAGGAGGCCCTCGGGCAGGCGGACGGCGACATGGAAAAGGCCGTCGAGTTCCTGCGCAAAAAAGGTTTGGCCACCGCCCAGAAACGGGCCGGCCGGGCCGCCACCGAGGGCGTCATCGAATCCTACATCCACATGGGCGGCAAAATCGGCGTGATGGTCGAGGTCAACTGCGAGACCGACTTCGTGGCCAAAAACGCCGATTTTCAGGAGTTCGCCCGCAACATCGCCATGCACATCGCGGCCACCAGCCCCGCCGGCATCGCCCCGGAGGACGTGCCCGAGGAAGTGGTGGTGAAGGAGCGGGACATTTATCGGGCCCAGGCCCTGGAGATGGGCAAGCCCGAGGCGGTGGTGGACAAAATCGTGCAGGGCAAGCTGGACAAATTCATCAAGGATTCCTGCCTGTTGAACCAGGCCTACGTAAAGAATCCAGAAATGTCCATTTCCGACTATCTCAACGAGATGATCGGGAAAACCGGCGAGAAAATTACGATTCGGCGGTTCGCCCGCTATCAGTTGGGGGAGTAGCGCTTGACCGCCCCCATCCACCGGCGCGTGGTCCTGAAACTTTCGGGCGAAGCCCTGATGGGCGATCAGGGCTTCGGCATCGCGCCCGGAATGATCAAGTACGTGGCCGACGAGATCGGCACGATGGTGTCCCTGGGCGTTCAGGTGGCGGTGGTGGTGGGGGGCGGCAATATCTTCCGGGGCATTGCCGCCAGCTCCTACGACATGGACCGGGCCTCCGCCGACCACATGGGCATGCTGGCCACGGTGATCAACAGCCTGGCGCTTCAGGACGCCCTGGAAAAGAAGGGATTCGCCACCCGGGTGCAGACCGCCATCTCCATGCACGAGGTGGCGGAGCCCTACATTCTGCGCCGGGCCGTGCGCCATCTGGAGAAAGAGCGGGTGGTGATTTTCGCCGCAGGAACCGGAAGTCCCTACTTCACCACCGATACCGCCGCCGTGCTTCGGGCCCAGGAAATTCACGCCGAGGTGCTGTTCAAGGCCACCAAGGTGGACGGACTCTATACCGCCGACCCGTCGGTGGACCCCGACGCCGAGCGGATCGAGGCCATTTCCTACATGGAGGTTCTGGAGCGCCAGCTTCGGGTGATGGACATGACCGCCATATCGCTGGCCATGGACAACCGGTTGCCGCTGGTGGTGTTCGATCTGAAGCGTGCCGGCAGCCTCGCCCGCCTGGTGTCCGGCGAACGGGTGGGGTCTCGGATCGGCTGAATCGTCGGTTTTTCGGCCTGTCTCTTCCTCCGGAGGCGGGCTTTTTTGCCGCCCCCCTTGTTCCCGTCGTCCCGGAATCGTCGCCGGACCGAGGCGCCTTTCCCCGTGAAATGACTTCCCGAAGGTGAACCTATGCTATCGGAAACCTACGAAGAAACCCGGGACCGGATGGAGAAATCCATCGAGTCCCTTAAAAAAGAGTTGAAGAGGGTCCGCACCGGACGCGCCTCCCTGTCCCTTCTGGACGGCATCAAGGTCGATTATTACGGCGCCCAGACGCCGCTGAACCAGATGGCCTCCCTCTCCGTTCCGGAAAGCCGGCTCATCGCGATTCAGCCTTGGGACGTTTCCGTCATCAAGGAGATTGAAAAGGCCATTCTGAAATCCGATCTGGGCCTGACCCCCTCCAGCGACGGCAAGCTGATCCGGATCGCCATCCCGCCCCTTACCGAGGAACGACGCAAGGAGCTGGTGAAGGTGGTCAACAAAATCGCCGAGGAATACAAGGTGGCCATCCGGAACATTCGCCGGGACGGCAACGAAATGGTCAAGGAGCTGAAAAAGGAAAGCGAGATTTCCGAAGACGACGCCTTCAAGGCCCAGGACGAAATTCAGAAGATCACCGACGAGTACATCGGAAAGATTGACGAGGTCCAGGCGGCGAAGGAAAAGGAAATTCTTGAGTTCTGAATCCGCAGCCGCATCCGCCGGCCTGGACCCGGCGCGGATGCCCGCCCATGTGGCCATGATCATGGACGGCAATGGTCGATGGGCGAAGAGGCGGCTGATGAACCGCGTCCGGGGGCACCAGCGGGGCGTGGAGGTGGTGCGAGACATGGTGCGGTCTTGCGCCGACTTGGGCATTGCCCACCTGACCCTTTACGCCTTTTCCACCGAAAATTGGGCCCGCCCCAGGTCGGAAGTCTCGGCCCTCATGGAGTTGCTGAAAAAGTTTCTCCGGAACGAACTGGGCGAAATGCTGGAGAACGGCATTCGGCTGTCGACGGTGGGGCAAATCGAACGGTTGCCCGCCGACGTTCGGGAGAAACTGCGGGACGCCATAGGCAAAACCGCCCATGGACGCCGGATGACGCTTCACCTGGCCTTGAGCTACGGCGGTCGCGACGAGCTGGTCTCCATGGCCCGTTCCCTGGCGGAGAAGGTTCGGGACGGGGAGCTGGACCCGACCCACATCAACGAGGCCGCGGTCGCCGCCCACCTGTACACCCGGGACGTTCCGGACCCCGATCTGCTGATTCGCACCAGCGGGGAACAACGCCTCAGCAATTTTCTGCTTTGGCAGATCGCCTACGCCGAACTCTTTTTCACCGATACCCTCTGGCCCGATTTCACGCGCGAGGAGTTGATTCAGATTCTCCGGGCCTATCAGGGCCGGGATCGACGATTCGGGAAGGTCGATCCCGCCGCCTCCTGAGCGTCCGCCGCCGGGTGTCCGGTTTTTCCTTCCAACCCTTTTTCCCAAGGCGGCCCCCGTGGAACGCAGCCATCTGCATCGCTGGATCACCGGCCTCATTCTCTTTCCCCTGCTGATTTATCTGGTCTTTCGGGGCGGCATCGCCTTCGCCGGTTTCGCCGCCGGAATCGCCTTTCTGGCCATGCTGGAATATGTCCACATCGCCCTGACGGACGAAAACGGCCGATGGCTGGACGCCTTCTCCATCCTGGGGATGATCACGCCGCCCGTCATGGTCTGGGCCTCCCATGTTCATTCTCCCGAGTTTGTCCTGCTGATCCTGTTTTTCAATTTGATGGGCTGCGCGGGCGCCGTGTTGGCGAAGTTTTCCACCCAGCCGTATATCGTCGACAAAACCGGTCGCCAGCTCCAGGGCCTTCTGCTGATCGGGGTTCCCCTTTCCGCCGCCGTCCTCATCCGGGACGGTTCCGACGGGGCGGCGTGGCTGTTGCTGGTGCTGACGGTGGTTTTCGCCGGGGATATCGGGGCCTTCTACGCCGGCACCCGCCTTGGGCGGCATAAATTGTTGCCCGGCGTCAGCCCCGGAAAGACCGTGGAAGGGGCCATTGGCGGTCTGGCGGCCAATCTTCTGGTCGGTTCCGTCGTGAAAATCATTTTTCTGCCCAGCCTGAACTGGCACGAGAGCCTTCCTTTTTTCCTCCTCCTCGGCGCGGCGGGGCAGGTGGGCGACCTGTTCGAATCCGCCTTTAAACGGGCCGCCGGCGTAAAAGACTCCGGTCGTTTGCTCCCGGGCCACGGCGGGGTGCTCGACCGCGTCGACGCCCTTTTGTTTGCCCTGCCGGTTGCCTATTTTTTCAAGAAGTTTATCTTGTGGGTCTAAATTTCCCGATCGCCGACATGGGTGAATTTTTCCAAGGGCCGGGTTTTCCGGGCGTCGGTAATATCGTCCATGATGAATGGCGTTCCAGTTTTTTCCAAAACAAGGGGTTTGTGCGACAACATGGCCGCAAATGATCGGAAAAGCCACCGGGCAAGGCCGGTTTCATGAAACAACTTTCGGTGCTCGGCGCCACCGGCTCCATTGGCCGCAACGTGTTGCGGGTGGTGGAGCAATTTCCCGATCGGTTCGGCGTGCTGGCCTTGGCGGCCCATTCCAGCGTGGAGCGGCTGGCGGAACAGATCAAACGATTTCGTCCGACACTGGCCGCGGTGGGCGGGGCGGAGGCGGCGGATCGGCTTCGGTCGCTTCTTCCCGCAAATTCCGAGACCGCGATTCGATTCGGGGATTCCGGCTACCGGGAAGCGGCCGCGCTTTCCGGGGTGGACGTGGTGGTGGCGGCCATGACCGGCGCGGCCGGGCTGCTTCCCGTGCTGGCGGCCGTGGACGCCGGCCGAACGGTGGCCCTGGCCAACAAGGAGACCTTGGTGATGGCCGGGGAACTGGTGATGTCCCGGGCGGCCGGGCGCGGGGTTCGCGTCCTTCCCATCGATTCCGAGCACAGCGCGATCTTTCAATGTCTGGCGGCCGGACGGGCGGAGGAGCTGGACCGGATTTTGTTGACCGCATCCGGGGGTCCTTTCCGGGAATGGTCTGCGGAACAGATTGCCGCCGCGACGCCGGAGGCGGCTCTGCGTCATCCCAATTGGGCGATGGGGCCGAAAATCACCATCGATTCGGCGACCCTGATGAACAAGGGGCTGGAAGTGATCGAAGCCCGATGGCTGTTTGACGTTTCCCCCGACCGGATCGAGGTGGTGGTCCACCCCCAGAGCATTGTCCATTCCATGGTGGCCTATCGGGACGGCTCCGTGATGGCCCAGCTGGGCGTGCCCGACATGCGGGGCGCCATCGCCTACGCCCTTTCCTGGCCGGAGCGGCTTCCCCTGGGGCTTCCGGTTCCCGATTTTTCGGAACTGGGGGCGTTGACCTTTGAATCTCCCGATCTGGACCGATTTCCCGCGCTGGGGCTGGCCTTCCGGGCGGTCCGAACGGGCGGAACTTTTCCCGCGGTGCTGAACGCCGCAAACGAGGCGGCGGTTTCGGCCTTTCTCCACGGCACGCTTTCCTTTCCCGGGATCGCTCGGACGGTGGAAGCGGTCATGGATCGCCATGAACCGTTGGCCGAACCCGATCTGGATGCCATTCTCGCCGCCGACCGCTGGGCCCGGGAGACGGCCGCGACGATGGCCACACCGCAATAAAGGCTTTTGAATGAACAGCATTCTGGCATTTGTCATTGTTCTGGGCGTTCTCGTGTTTATCCACGAGTTCGGCCATTTTCTGTTGGCCCGCCTTTGCGGCGTGGGCGTGGAAATCTTTTCCCTGGGATTCGGTCCCCGGCTGGCGGGCAAAACCGTGGGCCGCACCGATTACCGGATTTCCGGGATTCCCCTGGGCGGCTTCGTCAAGATGGTGGGCGAGGAGCCCGACGCCGAGCTTCCGCCCGAGGACATTCCGGTGGCCTTCAATCACAAGCCGGTGTTTCAACGGATTTTGATCGTGGCCGCCGGGCCGGCCTTCAATCTGTTGCTGGCGGCGCTGATTTTCTTCGTCATCTTCCAGGTTTCCGGCGTGTCCCGGCTGGAACCCACCATTGGCGAAGTAAAGGCGGGCACCCCGGCGGATCGGGCCGGCCTCCGGGAAGGCGACAAAATCGTCCAGATCGACGGGGAACCGGTGGCCACTTGGGAGAAAATGTCCCAATTCATCCGGGAAAGCGGGGGAAAGACCCTGGGAATCACCGTGGCGCGGGACGCCGGCCAGTTTCACGTGCAGATGGCCCCGGAGCGAACCGCCGTGCCCAATCTGTTCGGAGAGGAGACCGAACGATACGTGGTCGGCATCACCGCCGGCGGCGAGGTCTTCAACCAGCGGTTGAACCCCCTGGAAGCGCTGGGGCAGAGCGTGGTCCAAACCTGGCGGATCGCCGAGTTGACGGTGGTCAGCGTCGCCAAGCTCATCGCCGGCAGCCTGTCGGCCGACACGCTGGGCGGCCCCATCATGATCGCCCAGATGGCGGGGGAGCAGGCCCGAGAGGGCGCCGCCAACCTGGTGTTTTTCATCGCCCTGCTCAGCATCAATCTCGCCATCCTCAACATTCTTCCGATTCCGGTGCTGGACGGCGGACATCTCCTGTTTTTCGTCATCGAGGCGGTGCGCGGCCGACCCGTGAGCACCCGCGTTCGGGAGATGGCCCAGCAGGCCGGCGTCTTCGTGTTGCTGCTGTTGATGATTTTCGTGTTTTACAATGACATCAGTCGGCTGTTTTCCGCCAGTTGAAAGCGTCGCCGTTCCTTTTTTGGCGGAAATCTGTCGGGGCGTATCGCATACGCCCAACATATGGCCGTGGGGAAACGTTGCCCTTTTTCGGACCGTTGGGCCGCCGCCCCAGGTCCGCGACAACCGCAAGCCATCGAGTGTGGAATGCCCCATCGCATTGAAATCGCCCTTCGCCCCGAACTGACCGACCCCGAAGGCGAAGCCGTTCGCCGCAAAGCCCGCGAATATTTCGGCATCTCCCTGGCCGCCGTTCGAACGGTTCACGTGGTCACCCTGGACGCGACGCTTTCCCGGGAGGAAGTGGAGCGGGTTCGCGCCGAGCTGTTCACCAATCCCGCGACCCAGGTTTCGGACCTTTCGCCCCTGCCCCTTCCCTTTGACGGCTGCATCTGGGTCGGCTATCGGCCGGGCGTGCGGGACAACCCCGGGGCCACGGCCCGGGAGGCGGCGCGGGACATTCTCGGGCGGGAATTTTCGCCGGGGGAGGGGATTTACACCTCGAAAAGGTACTGCCTCTCCGGGCCGGACTTGTCCCGCGAGTCCATGGAAACGGTGGCCCGGGAGCTACTGGCCAACGAGATCATCCAGCAATGGCGAATTTACAGTCCGACGGAATGGGACCCCGCGGAGGGGGTGGGCTTCATCGTTCCCAAGGTGAAGCTGGACCACGAACCGACGGTGACCACGTTCTCGGTGGCCGACGACGAAACCCTGGCCCGGATCAGCGACCAGCGGAACCTGGCGCTCAATCCCCGGGATATCCCCGTCATTCGCGCCTATTTCAACGACCCGGCGGTTCGGAACGAGCGGCGGGCCTTCGGCCTCTCCGATCCCACCGACGTGGAGCTGGAGTACGTTTCCCAGGGGCGCAGCGATCACTGCAATCACAACACCTTCCAGGGAAAGTTTTTTTACCGGGAAGGGGCCGACGGGCCGGCGGAGGTCTGGGACAACCTTTTCAAGACCTGCGTTCAGGCGCCCACCCTTGCGCTCCAGAAGAAAAAGCCCTGGGTGATTTCGGTGTTGTGGGACAACGCCGGCGTCGGCCGGTTCGACGACGACCACTATTATGTGATCACCGGAGAAACCCACAATTCGCCCTCCAACATGGAGGCGTACGGCGGGGCGATCACCGGCATCGTGGGCGTGTACCGGGACCCGCTGGGCACCGGAAAAGGCGCCCGACTGATCATGGGGGCCTATGGCTTCTGCGTGGGGCCGAGGGACTACGACGGGCCGCTTCGGCCCCGGCTCCATCCCCGCCGCCTGCTGGACGGCGTCATCGAAGGCGTTCGGGACGGGGGCAACAAAAGCGGGGTGCCGACGCCCTTCGGGCAGCTGACCTTTCATCCCGGATATCTGGGCAAGTGCCTGGTCTTCGTGACGGCCGTGGGCCTTATGCCGGCCATGATCGACGGCGAACCGGCGGAGCAAAAGGCCACTTCCCCCGGCGATCTGGTGATTATGTGCGGCGGTCGGGTGGGGAAGGACGGCATTCACGGGGTGACCGCCTCTTCGGAGGTGTTTTCCGAATCCACGCCGGCGGGCCACGTACAGATCGGCGATCCGTACACCCAGAAAAAGATGCACGATTTTCTGCTGGAGGCCCGGGACCAGGGGCTCATCGCCTTCATTACCGACAACGGCGGCGGCGGGCTCAGCTCCTCCGTGGGCGAATCGGCCCGCTTCAGCGGCGGCGTGGAAATCGAACTGGACCGCGTTCCCCTTAAATACGACGGTCTGGACCAATGGGAAATCTGGGTCTCGGAATCCCAGGAGCGGATGACCGTGGCGGTCCACCCCGAACATCTGGACCGATTCATGGCCCTTTCCGCGAAGCACGCCGTGGAAAGCACCGTCATCGGCCGCTACACCGACTCCGGGATGTTGCACATCGTCTGGAAGGGCGAAACCTGCGCCCGCGTGGACATGGATCTGCTCCAGTCCGGATTTCCCCAATGGGAGTTCGATGCCCATTGGCGCTCCCCGGAGGATCGGGGTCTCGTGGAACCGGTGCTGGGTCCGCCTCGGAATCTGGACCGGCTGATGACCGATCTGCTGGCCCGGCCCAACCTTTGCTCCCGAGAATGGATTGCCCGCCAGTACGACCACGAGGTTCAAGGGGGCAGCGTGATCAAGCCGCTGGTGGGCGCGGGCCGCGATTTGCCCTCCGACGCGGCGGTGATTCGGCCCCGGCTGGATTCCGACCGGGGGTTGGCGGTTTCCCAGGCGCTGATTCCCCAATATTCCGCCATCGACGCCTACGCCATGACCGCCTGCACCATTGACGAGGCGGTCCGTCGGCTGGTGGCCGCGGGCGCGGACCCGGACCAGATCGGCGGCGTGGACAATTTTTGCTGGCCCAACATCCAGTACGATCCGGAAACGAACCCCGACGGCCGCTTCAAGGCGGCCCAGCTGGTCCGTTCCTGCATGGCGCTTCGGGATTTGTGCCTGGCCTATGGCCTGCCGCTGCTGTCCGGCAAGGATTCCATGTACGTGGACGGCCACCTGCCCGGCCGCCACGGCGAAACCCACAAGGTTTCGGCCCTGGAGACGCTCCAGTTTTCCACCATCGGCGTGGTGGAGGACATCCGCCATTGCCAGACGCCCGACGCCAAATCGCCCGGAGACCTTTTGTACGTGCTTGGCTGGACCCGGGACGAACTGGGCGGGTCGGAATATTATGAACTTTTTGGATATGTGGGCCGGAACGTCCCGTCGGTTCAGCCGGAAGCGTTTTTGGAATTGTACCGGCGGCTCCGCGGATGGATGCGGGAGGGAAGACCGGCCTCCGTTCATGGGGTCTATCGCGGCGGACTGGGCGTTCACCTGGCCATGACCGCCATGGGCGGCCGGCTGGGGCTTTCCGCGGACCTGGAGCGGATTCCGGTGGAGGCGGATTTGCGGTGGGATCGTCGTCTTTTCTCGGAGTCGGCCGGACGGTTTCTGGTCACGGCGGCGCCCGAGAACGCCCAGGCGCTGGAATCGGCCATGGCCGGACTGCCCTGCGCCCGCATCGGCGAGGTGACGGAAGCGCCGGAGCTGGTTTTGCGGGAGGGCGATCGGATTTTGAGCCGGCTTTCCCTGGACCGTCTGCTGAAAGCCTGGAAAGCGCCGTTTGGAGAATTGATATGAGCCGTGCCGCCGTTCCCGCGCTGGTGCCGACCGGATTCGGGCTGAACTGCGACTACGAAACCGCATACGCGCTGGAGTTGGCCGGCGCGGCCGCGAAGCGGGTCCACATCAACGATCTGATTTCCGGCGCGGTTTCGCTTTCGGATTTTCGGATTCTCGTTTTTGGCGGCGGTTTTAGCTGGGGCGACGACCACGGCGCCGGAGTGATTCAGGCGGTGCGGATGCGCACCCATTTGGGCGATGCGTTGCTGGAGTTCGTCGCGGGCGGAAATCTGGTGCTGGGCATCTGCAACGGATTTCAGACCCTGGTGAACCTGGGCCTTCTGCCGGGGCTGGACGGCGATTATTCGGCAAGGACGGTGGCGCTGACCGGAAACGATTGCGGCAATTTTCGGGACCAGTGGGTCCATTTGACCGCCAATCCGGACTCGCCCTGCGTGTTCACCCGAGGCATGGACCGTATGGAGTTGCCTGTTCGCCATGGAGAAGGCAAGTTTTTCGCCGAGAAGGCGGCGCTGGACCGGCTGGAAGCGGGGGGACAGGTCGTTCTTCGCTATGCCACGCCGGAGGGCGAAGCCGCCCAAGGCCGGTTTCCGGACAACCCCAACGGCGCCTTCCGCGACATCGCCGGCATTTGCGACCCCACCGGCCGCGTGTTCGGGCTGATGCCCCATCCCGAGGCGTATCACCACTGGAGCCAGCACCCCGATTGGACGCGAAAGGCCGCAACCGGTGCGTTGAACGTCTCGGACGACGCCAACGAAAAATCCGTTCCCGCCGGAAGACGGATTTTGGAAAACGCGACGGGGTTTTGGAGATGAGCAACCGCCTCCCTTTTGCCTTTGGGGCCGGATGACCGTCTTTTCTTGAAATGACGTAAATTTTCCCTCCGTCGTCAATTTTTGGCGACGCCCCGGCGACGAGGTTCGAATCGGTTATATTTGGCAAATCGCCCGAATTTTTTTCGGATCGAATTTCTCCTTGCGTAACGCCTCTCGCCCTCCCGCTTTTTCCCTTCCTCCTTCCAAATTCCCCGGATAAATCTTTTTAATGCCATAAATTTGTTAATGGTGCTTCCCGCCTCCCGATCCGCTTTCCGAAACGTTTCCGGCGCTCCAATTTAACGCCTGTTTTTTTAAAAAACAAATGAATTTAAGATTTTATACGGTTAATTTTGCGGCGGGCCTTGTTTTGGTCGGCGGAGTCCATGAAATTTCGCGGCCGAGCGGCCGTCCATGGAAATTTTGGGAGTTGGCCGTTTTTCGAGTTTAATGCAAGCCGCTTGAATTACACTTTTTTAGGCGATTTGTTGGAATGACCATGCCGCTTTTTCCGCCGGGGAATGAATCCCCCGGCTCACCCCGGAAAAAGCGCCCCGAAGGGCGCTCTTCCCAACTACAGGCATGGGCGTTGGGAGCCCGCTTTGGCGGGCTTTTTCGGAACAAGCCTGGGGTTTTATCCCCAGGCTTGTTCCTGTTTTGCAAACCGGGGCATCGGTTCAGTTGAATGGGGAAAAGTAGGCAGGGGCAGTGATTTCCTCGAAAAACCAAGCCTTTGCACCGGAATGGCTTTCAGTATAACATATTGATTTTATTTGAAATACCAATCAACTGAACCATTGCCCAAACCGGCTCACGCGTTGTTTTTTTAAAGGTTATATCCTTTGGGCGGCGCTGGCGCTTTTTTTGCTAGTCTTGTTTTCGGCAAACTAACAGGGAAGCGGCATTCCCTGTTCAAAATCAAAGGAGGGCGCTGCTATGCGGCGGAATGAAAAAGGGTTTACGCTGATAGAACTGATGTTGGTGGTCGCCATCGTTGCCGTGATGTCGATCATGGCCTTCCCGACGTTTTCCGGCTGGATCGCCCGGGCGCGGCTTCGGGACGCGGCCCGGACGGTATATTCCGACCTTCAGTTGGCGCGGATCAAGGCCATCGAAACCGGAGGGGAATGGCGGATTAATTTCAACCCGGATGATAATTCGTACACCGTGATCAGCTCCGGCCCGGACATGGACTTGGACAATAGCGCCGACGACAATGTGGTGGAAAAGGTCGTCCGTATTCCCGAGAAAAGCAAAGGGGTCGTTTTTGGCACGGACCAAGGGCCGGTGCCAGGTTTGAGCGAACCGGATGACGGGATCAGCTTTGGGGGGAATTCCGTGGATTTTAATTACATGGGCAGCGTGGATGGGTTAGGTGGATCCATTTATCTGAAAAATGAACGGTCGGAAACCTTCGCCATCGTTGTCTCCTCCGCAAACGCGCGAATCCGGATGGCTCGAAATTATGGTGGAACTTGGGAGGAATAAAATGGAAAAAAATTATAATGAAATTGAGGCGGCCTCCTTCGCGAATCAGAGCGGCTTCACGCTGCTGGAATTGCTCATCGCCACCGTGATTCTGGCCATCGGCCTTCTCGGGGTCGCGGCGCTCCAGACGGTGGCGATCCACGGCAACGTGGAGGGAAGAAACTTCACCTTCGCCAGCACCATGATCGCCGAAAAGATCGAGGATCTGCGCAACGGGGATTTCGAGGACATTGAGGACCATACCGATTATGTCGTTCTCGACGGCGGGGTTCCCCGGGTCCGGGACAGCGAGCCCTCCGACGGGTTTTATTTGACCCGGGTCGTAGATCGGGAGGACGGCCCGGTGGCCGGCACGGTGGTGGTGGCGGTGGAGGTGTCCTGGGAAAGCCGGACCGGCCTGACCCGCCGAACCGAATTCGAAACCATCATCGGGAACTGAAGGAGGATATCTCCATGCGGAAAAATATGCGAAATTCAAAAGGTTTCACTCTTCTGGAGCTGATGATCGTGGCCGGCATCTTCATGGTCGTGCTGATTCCGGTGCTCGCGGTTTTCACGTCCAGCTACGAGTCCTATCTGGTGCAGGACGACATCTCGGCCACCCAGCAAAACGTGCGATCGGCCCTAATGTATCTCCGGCGGGATATTCGGATGGCGGGTGCGGGGTTGGGGGACAACTTTGTCGTTTTTGATTTTTTGGATGATGATGATGATGGGGTTTTTAACGAAACCATAACGGTTTATGGAATTAGTGCGCGAAATGGTGTTACGGAAAATGACTACGAATCGGATGAGATCATCATCCGGTTTGTGAACCTGGACGAGAACCTGTGCGGGGAAGTCGGAGAGCCGGATCTTTGCAGCGACCTGCCCGTATTGAATCTGTCATCCCCAACCAATGTGTCTGATGATTTAAATGAAGCTCCCTTCAGCAATTGGAACAACAATTGCGACTGCGGCCCGGATTCCTGGACGCAATCGGGCACTTTCTTTTTGCCGGCCGTTATTACATCGCCTCCAGATGATGATGGTACGGTGTTTAAAAATCTCATGATTGTTACCGATGTCGATCAATCGGAAGGAACAATCAGCTATGACAACGTGCAATTCAATTATAGGGGGAGCAACTTCACGGTGCCGAACACCGTTGCCAATGCCAACGAGTTTGGTTCGATGAGCACGATTGAATTTTTCAACATGGAAGCCTTCCAGCGGATTCGCTACTTCATCGGCGGAGACAACGACGATATCCTGATGCGAGAAGTCAACGGCGATAACGCCCAGCCACTGGCCGAAGGAATCGAGGACCTGCAATTCGACTACTTCGGAGATTTCGACGGTGACGGCGACGAGGAATGGTATAACGAAAACTACAATTTCGGCGGCGACGGAAATTTCATGGACGAGGAGGATCAGACACGGGTGCGCATGGTCCGCATTCGCATGATTGCCCGGACCTCCGGGGAATACCGGGATTTGCACCCATCGGAAAAACCTGTGCTGGACGAATTCGCCGGCGCCGACGTCGTCAGCGACAATTTCCGACGCCGGATCATCGTCCAGGACGTTCAGGTTCGAAGTTTGGGCCTGTAATCAATAAGGAGCCCGATTATGAAAATAAGATCCAATTGCCGAAGAGGCGAGGATGGATTCGTCCTGATCGTCGCCATGCTGGTGATGATTGTGCTGACCGTCATCGGCATCGCCGCCACCCAAACCTCCATCTTCGAGATCATGCTTTCCAACGCCGAAAAGAAAAAGCAGGCGGCCTTCTACGCGGCCGAGGCCGGGCTGGAGCACGGTCGCGTGTTGGTGGAGCCGTTGATTCCGGCCAATATCGATTATGATCCGACCGATCAAGAGGATTTGGGCAGTCCTCCTTCGCTGTCCTTCTTGCTGGATGGCACCATTTCTGGATGGAATGCCGCCGGGGAAGGGGACCGATTTGAAAACGGCGTTGTCATCGTGCAGGATGAGACCATCGGGGACGGTTACACCTACAACGTTCGGATTTTGAACAACCGAGCCGATCCCGACGCCGACGAGGATACCGATGGTTTCGTCATCCTCGCCTCCGTGGCCACCAAGCCAAACGGCGGCGCCTCCCGGGTGGAGATCG
>JBKHDD010000026.1:0-41992 GCA_046541515.1 Desulfococcaceae bacterium | reverse complement strand
TTAAAGCGAACCGACCTGCGGGTTCCGCCGCCGTTCCGCCCGTCCTACCCTCTCGTCAGCAGGTCCAGGGCGATTCCCGCCACCCGCTCCGACGCGCCGGGGGAGCCCAGCCGTTCTCGAACCCCCAGCAGTTCTTCCCGCATGCGAAGAAGCGCCGATTCGTCGGCCAGCAGCCGCCCGGCGGTTTCGGCGACGGCGGCGGGGCCGGCCGCGTCCTGGACCAGCTCCGGCACCACTTCCCGGCCCGCGATCAGGTTGACCAGGCTGATGAAAGGCACCCGAATCAGCGCCCGGCCCAGATGATAGCTGACCGGCGACACCCGGTAGACCACGATCATCGGGATTCCCGCGATGGCCGCCTCCAGGGTCACCGTGCCCGACGCCGTCACCACCAAACTGGCCCGTTCGAACACCCGCTGGGCGCCCCCGCCCAGCCGCTCGAACAAGGCGGGATTCCGGGCTTCATTCAAAATCTCGTCCACCCGATCCGCCGAAACCGAGGCGGAACGGGAGACGGCGAACCGAAGGGACGGATCGGCGGCGGCCATCCGTTCCGCGGCGTCCCGAAGCACCGGCAGCATCCGCTCGATTTCCCCGTGGCGGGAGCCGGGCAACAGCCCGATCCAGCGTTCTCCGCGCAGCCGCTCGGCGAAATTCCCTTGCACCGGCGGCAAGGTACCGTCCATCAGCGGGTGGCCCACGAAAGTGGCGGGCACCCGATGGCGGCGGTAAAACCGTTCCTCGAAGGGCAGAATCACCGCCATGTGGCGGACCCGGTCCCGCACCGTGCGCACCCGGCCCGAACGCCAGGCCCAAATTTGAGGGCTGATGTAATAGAGGACCGGAATCCCAAGGCGTCGGGCACAGGCGGCCAAGTGCAGATTAAAATCGGGAAAATCGATCAGGATCAGCAGGGACGGCCGCCGATTCCGCAACAGTTCCTTGGCCGCCGAGAGACCCCGCCACAGGTCGGGGAACCGGCCGATGACCTCGGTGAGCCCCACCACCGAGAGCCGGCCCGCGTCCACCGCCACGTCCACGCCGACCTCCCGGAGCGCGTGTCCGCCGACGCCGAAGACCTCCAGCTCGGGCGCTCGCCGACGCATGGCCGTCACCAGCCGGGCCCCGTGAAGGTCCCCGGACGCCTCGCCGGCCACGATCATCACCCGGCGGGGGGACATGATCAGATGCCCAGGACCCGTTTGTTGGCGACCCGAATCTGGTCCATCACCGCCAGGGCCACGTACAGGGCGTCCCTGGCCATCTGCCCGGTGACCTCGTGGACCTCCCGGGTGCGCACGGAACGAACGAAGCTTTTGATCTCCTCCTCCAGGGCGTCGCCTTCCGTGAAACAAAACTGCTGGATGTCCATTCCCGGAATGAGGGCGTCCTCCGCCGGCGGTTCGTCCCCTTTTTTGCGAACCACGGTCACGTTCCGGTCGGCGAAATTGAGGGACAGATAGGCGTCCCGCTGGAACAGGCGAATTTTCCGCTCGTTTTTCATGGAAATTCGACTGGCGGTCACGTTGGCCACGCAGCCGCTTTCAAACTCCAGCCTGGCGTTGGCGATGTCCACATGGTCCGAAACGGCGGGCACGCCGGCGGCATGGATCGACTTGATCTCCGATTTCACCAGATTCATGATGATGTCGATGTCGTGGATCATGAGATCCAGCACCACGCTCACGTCGATCCCTCGGGGCTTGAAAATGGCCAGCCGGTGTGATTCGATAAACAGCGGCTTGTCGACCACGTCCTTCACCGCCACCACGGCCGGATTGAACCGCTCCAGGTGGCCCACCTGGACGATGCGGCCGTGCTTGTCCGCCATTTCGTTCAGGGCGTCGGCCTCCTCCACCGTGGTGGTCATCGGCTTTTCGATGAGCACGTCCACGTCCCGTTCGAGGAAGTCCCGGCTCACCTCGAAGTGGGCCGGCGTGGGCACGGCGATGCTGACGGCGTCCACCTTTCCGAAAAAGGCGCGATAGTCGGTGAAGGGCTCCGTCTCCACCTCCGCCGCCACGGTCTTGGCCCGCTCGGGATCGGCGTCCGCAACCCCCACCAGCTGGACATCGGACATCCGGGCGTATTTTTGGGCGTGAAATCGGCCCAGATAGCCCACGCCCACCACGCCGACGCGAAGCGGCCTCGTATCGTTGGTCATCCAATCCTCTCCTGCCGGTTCTTTCGGAAGTTGGGAAACGGGTCCGCCACGCGTCTCGAAAAACGTCATGGACCTTCAGGGAATCGACCCGTCGGGTTCCAGGGCGACGATGGCGATGCCGGCCTCGTCCGCCAGGCGGATCATGGCCTCCCGGTCGAATACCACCGCCCGGCCGGCTTCCACGGCCAGCGCCCGGACGTTGGCGCGGATCATGGTTTGCACCGTCCCGGCGCCCACCGCCGGAACGTCGAAGCGGGCGTCCTGGTTGGGCTTGCAGACCTTCACCGCCACGGCCTCGCCCGCGCCCAGCCCGCCGCCCCGCTCCAGGGTGGCGTCGGTGCCGTCGATGGCCTCCACCGCCAAAACGGAGCCGCCGCCCACCACCACGCACTGGCCGATGTCCATCCGGCCGATCTCCATCGCCAGACGCCAGCCCAGGGCGATGTCGTTGCGCTCGTCCCGGGACGGCTTTCGGCGGGTCCAGCAGCCGGGCCGGGCCAGCAGCTCGGGAAGCAGGAACGTGGAAGACTGGATGGCGATGCCTTCCCCGTCCAGAGCGTCTGCGAAGGCCCGCAACACCCCGTCGTCGTGGGTGTGGCGCATGCGGGCCAGAATGGCGATGGCCTTGGTGTCCGGGCGCACGTCGGTGAATATCCGGGTCTTCCGGATGGAGCCCATCATCACCGCCCGGGAGACGCCATTCTTTTTGAAATACCGAATCAGCCGGCGCACCTGCCCCAGGTGGAGCCATTCCACCGCGTCCACCCGATCGGCCAGAGAGCGGTCGGCCTCGCCAAGATAGGCGGCCGCGTAGACGGCGTATCCCCGTTCCCGGGCCCGCTCGGCGAAGAGCAGGGGAAACTGCCCGCCCCCGGCGATCAGGCCGATGGCGCCGGCCGCCGTCGCCGGGATCGGTTCCGCATTCTCCCCGGCCATGGGCTACCGGGTAATCCCTCGGGTGGAACCCTGAATGAATTCAATGAAACCGGTCACCTCCGGCGTGGGTTCCACTTCGGCGCGAACCCGCTGGAGCGCCTCGTTCAACGTCAACCCAACGCGAAAAATGATCCGGTAGGTCTTTTTGAGGGCGGAAAGGGTCTGGTCGCTCATGCCCCGGCGTTTGAGCCCCACGGTGTTGAGGCCGCGGAGCCTGGCCCGGTCTCCGGCGGCGATGACGTAGGGGGGGATGTCCTTCACCACGGCCGACTTGCCGCCCACGTAGGCGTAATCGCCCACCCGAACAAACTGATGAACGGCCACCAGCCCGCCCACGGTAACGTAGTCGCCGATGGCGATGTGACCCGCCAGGGTGGCGTTGTTGGCCATGATCACCTGCCGGCCCAGACGGCAATCGTGGGCGATGTGGCAGTAGGCCATCAGGAAATTTTCCTCGCCAACCTCGGTAAGACCGCCGCCGAATTCGGTGCCCCGGTGAATGGTCACGAACTCCCGGATAACCGAATTTCGGCCGATCCGGACCCAGGTCTCCTCCCCGCCGAACTTGATGGCCTGGGGGGCCGCGCCGATGGCGGCGAACTGGAAAATTTCGCACCCCGGTCCGATTTCCACGTAGGGATCGATGGCGACGTGGGGGCCGATCCGCACCCCGTCGCCGATTCGGACGTGATCCCCGATGACCGAGTAGGGTCCAATGGAGACCCGCTCCCCCAATTCCGCGCCGGGATCCACAATGGCCGTGGGATGAATCACGATGGCTCCCCGAAGGTGGCCATGACCTGGGCTTCGGCCACTTTTTCCCCTTCCACGAAGGCCACTCCGCCCATTTTCACCACTTGCCCGCGACTCTTGATCATTTCCACCTCCAGCCGAAGCTGATCCCCCGGCCGCACCGGCTTTCGAAACCGGACCCGGTCCATTCCCATAAAAAAAATCGGCGCGCCCCGGCGCTCCGGCGGCTGGGCGTCCAGCACCAGCAACCCGCCGGCCTGGGCCAGGGCCTCGATGATCAGCACGCCCGGCATCACCGGATAGCCGGGAAAATGGCCGGCGAAAAAGGGTTCGTTGAAACTCACGTTTTTGAGGGCCACCAGCCGCCGGCCGGTTTCCACCTCCAGCACCCGATCCACCAGCAGAAACGGATACCGGTGGGGCAGATATTCCAGGATCTTTTGCGGATTGAAGGATTCGCTCATGATTCCTCGATGGCGCGCAGCCGCCGGTCCAAATCGGCCAGTTGCCGCTTCATTTCCGGGAGCCGGGGCAGCGTCCGCTGAACCCGGAGCCATTGTTTGTGGGGCATTTCCGGCGACCCGGAAACCACCTGGCCGTCTTCCACCGACTGGGCCACGCCCGCCTGGGGGCCGATGGTGACGTTGTCGCCGATGGTCAGGTGACCCGAAATCCCGGCCTGGCCGGCCAGCACGGCGTGACGGCCGATGGTGGCGCTTCCGGAAATCCCCACCTGGGCCACCAAGACGCTGTTTTCGCCCACCGTCACATTGTGGGCCACATGGACCAGATTGTCGGTTTTCACGCCGGAGCCAATCCGCGTTTGGCCGAAGGTGGCCCGGTCGATGGCGTTCAAGGCGCCGATTTCCACGTCGTCGCCGATCTCCACCCGGCCGGTGTGGGGAATCTTGACGTAGGCCTCCCCGTCCGGCGCGAAGCCGAAACCGTCGGAACCGATCACTGTGCCCGAATGGATAATGACCCGGCTTCCGATTCGGCAGCCCCACCGGACCACCACATGGCCGAACAACTCGGTATCGTCCCCCAGGGTCACCCCGTCCTCCAGCACCACGCCGGGATGAAGCCGCACCCGCTCGCCCAGACGCACCCCGTTTCCGATGGTCACGAAGGGGGCGATGTCCACCGGTCGTCCGCATTGAAAACCCTCGCCAATTTCGGCCCGAGGGCTGATGCGGTCCACCACGGAGGTTCTGGGATGGAAGAGGCCGAGAATCCGGGCGAAGGCGGCATGGGGGTTTTCCGTCGCCAACAGATTGCGGCCGGGAAGTTCCACGCCCCGGGGCACGATGAACGCCCCGGCCCGGCAATCGTCAATCCGCTTCAGGTAGGCTTTGCCGCCGGCCAGGGCGATCTGGTCCGGGCCGGCGGTTTCGAAGGGGGCCGCCCCGGCGACCCGGAACGCCCCGTCCCCCCTCGCCTCGCCGCCGACCGCCTCGGCCAGCGCCGAAAGGGTCCGTTCCATCTCGCTACCGCTTCTGGGCGTTGTAAAGGGTGATGAGCTGATCGGTCACGTCGATGGAATCGTCGTTGTACAGGATCAGGCCCTTTTCCGCGATCAGGGTGAAACCGTTCTTGTCGCCGATCTGGTTCACCAGCTCGAACACCTCCCTCTGCACCCGCTCGATCACTTCCCCTTCGAACCGCTTGAACTCCCGGGCCCGCTTTTGCTGAAGCGATTTGAAATCGTTGACCCGAATCCGGAACTGCCGCTCCTCCTCTTCCCGCCGTTCGACGCTCATGACGCGGGCCTCGGCCTCCAGCTTGGTCTTCAATCGCTCCAGGTCGTCGCGCTCCTTTTTCAGGCTTGCCTCGATCGACTCGCCCCGGCTTTCGATTTCCGCCTTGGCCGCCTTTCCGCCGATGGATTCCCGAAGAACCCGCTGAAAGTCGATCACGCCGATTTTGTTTTGGGCGACCGCGGTTCCGGTCGGAGCGAGAAGAAACAACGCCGCCAGCGGCGCGGCGACAATTGCGGTGCGAATTTTAAAAGTCTTCACATGGCCTCCTTTGCGTGGCAGGGCCTCCGGCCGCGACCGGGACCCGTCGGGCTTGGAATGAAAATCGGGAGGGTCCGAAGGAAACAGAATCGGACCGCCCCGGCCGGTCCGAATGGGACGATTCGAACAGGCATGGGATGGGCCGGACTAAAAGGAACTCCCCATGGAGAATTCCCAACGCCCGGATTCCTCGTCTTCTTCCCGGTCGAGGATAAATCCGTACTCGATCCGGATCGGCCCCATGGGAGAGTACCAGCGGAACCCGAAGCCGGCGCTCTGCCGAAGCCGATCGAATTTGATCTCCTCGTCGTCGTCGAACACGTTTCCGGTGTCGTAGAACAACAAGCCGACCAAGCCGGCGTCCTGGATGAGCGGAAAAATGAACTCGGCGTTAAACTGAATGTATTTGAATCCGCCAATTTCCGCGCCCTCCTCGTCCTCCAGACTCACGTCGCGCCAGTCGAAGCCCCGGAGGGAGTTGATGCCGCCCAGATAAAATTTCTCGTAGTCGGGCAGGATGCCGCCGCTGTTCTCGGTCACCCAGCCGCCCTCGCCATGGAGGAAGCCCACGGTCTCCCAAAACAGCGGAAAATACTGGCCGGTTTCCGCCAAGACCTTGGTGAAGGCGATGTCGCCGCCCAGACCGGCATATTCCACGCTGACGCTGTGGATTCCGCCCTCGGTGGGATTGAAGGCCCGGTCCCGGGAGTCGTACCGCAGGGAGGCGGTGAGACTGCTGGTGGCCAGCTCGCCCTCCAGCTCCCGGACCTCCCGGGCGGCGTCCTCGTCCACGTCGGTCACCTCGCTGAGGTCGTATCGGTAGCTTAAAAAGGCGCGGGTGAAATCGAAGACCGGATATCCGAAGCGCACCGCGCCCCCGGTGCTGTCCTTGTCGTAGGTGTCGTAGTCCCGCTCCCAGTTGTAGAGGTCGAAGCCGGCGGAAAGCGGGACGTCGAAGAGCCAAGGCTCGGTGAAGCCGAGGGTGAAACGGGTGGTAATGCCGCCCACCTCGGCCCGCAGCCGAAGAATCTGCCCGAGACCGAACAGATTGCGCTGGGAAATGGAGGCCATGCCGAAGACCCCCTCCGTGCTGCTGAATCCGCCGCCGAAACTGAAGGTGCCGGTGGGCTTTTCCGTCACATCGATGTCCAGCAACATCCGGTCTTCGGCGGCGCCCGGCCGGGTATTGACCTTGATGTCCTCGAAAAAGTCCAGCCGACGAAGGTTCCGAAGGCCGCGCTGAATGTCCCGGCCGCTGAAAAGGCCGCCCTCCACAACCCGAAGCTCCCGCCGGATGACCTTGTCCCGGGTTTTGGTGTTGCCCGATATCTGGATCCGTTCGAAATAGACCTGCCGCCCCTTGTCGATCTGGAAGGTGAGATCGACCACCCGCTCGTCTTCCCGCCGGTTGATGGCGGGGACGACCTCGGCGTAGGCGTAGCCTTCGTCGGAATAGAGGTCGTTAAGCCGGAGAACGTCGTTCCGGACCACTTCCCGGCTGTATAATTCGGTCTCGGGAATGGCCAGCGGCGCCAGAAGTTCCGATTTGGGACGAATCAGATCGCCGGCCACGTCCACGTTGCCCACCCGATACCGGGCGCCTTCGTCGATCCGGATGGTGACGTTGATCCAGTTCTCCTCGTACTCGATGGCCGGCTCGCCGACCCGGGCATCGATGTAGCCGTTGTTGTGGTAAAAGGCCGTCAGGCGGACGACGTCCTGGTTGAGATCGTCCCGGTTCAAATCTCCAGAGGCGGTGATCCAGGACCAGAATCCCCGCTCGGAGGTCTTCATCAGGTCCTTGAGCGCGTCGTCGTCGTAGGCCTGGTTCCCCACGAAACGGATGTTCCGGATCCGGACCTTTTCGCCTTCGGAAATCACGAAGGAGACGTCGGCCTGATTGTTGTCCAGGGGCGTCACCTCGTAGGTCACTTCCACGTTGTGGTAGTTCTTGTCCCGGTAGAGGGCCTCGATGCGCTGAACGTTGCGCCGAATGGCGAAGACGTTGAGGATGGCGCCGGTCTTGATGGTGAGGTTTTCCCGAAGTTCCTCGTCGTCGTAGACCCGATTGCCGGCAATTTTCACCTGGCGGACCGTCGGCTTCTCGGTCACCACGAAGGTGATGATCTTCCCTTCGGGGCCGTCCTGAGCCTCGATGCGAATGTCGTCGAAGAAGCCCATCTCGTAGACCGACCGCAGATCCTCGGAGAGGCTTCTGGCCAGGAACACGTCGCCCCGTCGGGTCTCAATCACCCGAAGAATGGCGTCGGCGCCGATGCGCCGGTTTCCCTGAACCTCGACCCGAGCCACCCGCTCCCGGGTGAAGAGCCGGGTGCTCATGTCCCGCACCAGGTCCCGCGCGATGGCGGAGAGATTTTCAATTCCCCGGCCTTCCGCGTAAAAGGCCGCCGGGGGTTCCTCGCTGAGGGTGGCGATCATCCGGGCGTCGATGCTGATTTTTTGGCCCAGCCGGGTCAGGCTGCCCCAGATCACATAGTCGGCCCCCCGGGACACGCCGAACTGCCGAATGCCGCCGGCCCGCCGGGTCGCCGACTGCCAGGAGGCGCCGGCCGGAATCTCCGCGTCCACCACCGCGGCCCCCTCCCGTTCCAGGAAGGAGCGGATGGCCTCGGGCAACGCCTGGGAAAGATAGTCTTCCCCTTCCGCCGCGTTTACGTCGAAGGGCAGCACCGCCACCTGCACCGTTTCCAACGACCAGGCGGTCGTCGCCGCCACGCCCAGCATAACGAGGCCGAGCAGCCCGTACCCCAATCCGCGCATTGTCGATCAATCCATTTCCACCAGTCGCCCGTCCGACAGGGTGACCCGACGCGACATGTAGGCCGCCAGCTCTTGGCTGTGGGTCACCACCACCAGAGTCATTCCAAGCTCCCGGTTCAGCTCTCGAAGCAGCGCATGGACCTGTTCACTGGTCCCCTTGTCCAGGTTGCCGGTGGGTTCGTCCGCCAGCAACAACAACGGGCGGAGCGCCAGCGCGCGGGCCAGGGCGACCCGCTGCTGTTCTCCGCCGGAAAGTTCGGTCACCCGATGACCCAACCGATCCTTCAGCCCCACCCGGGTCAGCAGGCCCTCGGCCGCCGCGGCCGCCGCCTTCCGTCCCTCGCCATGGATAAGCAACGGCATCATGGCGTTTTCCAGGGCGGTGAATTCCGGAAGGAGATGATGAAACTGGAAGACGAAACCGATGGTTTCGTTCCGGAACCGCGCCAGCCGGTCGGGCGACAAGTCGAAAACCGGCTCGCCCCGCACCGTCACCCGGCCACGATCGGGCCGCTCCAGGGCGCCCAAAATGTGGAGCAGGGTCGATTTTCCGATTCCCGACGCCCCCACCACCGCCACCCGTTCCCCCGGGTGCAGATCCAGGGAAAGATCCCGCAGGATCTCCAGTCGCCCCCCGTCGGACCGGTACCCTTTCCAGAGGCCCCGGGCCGAAAGCAAGGGCTCGCCCGAAGACGCCACCGCCCCCGCGTCATTCATAGCGGAAGGCTTCCACCGGATTCAGCCGGGCGGCCTGCCGGGCCGGCAACAGGCTCGCCAGCAGGCAGATCAGAAGCGCCGCCCCGGCGACGGCCGCCACGTTCCAAACTTCCAGCCGCACGGGAATCTCGGTGAGGTAGTACACTTCCGCCGGAAGCCGGAGAAATTCGGTGGCCCCCAGCAACAGGCAGAGGCCGACGCCCATAATCCCGCCCAGCAACGTCCCGGCCGCTCCGATGGTCAGCCCCTTGATGACAAAAATTCGACGAATCGACCGATCGGTGGCCCCCATGGCCTTGAGGACGGCGATGTCCCGGGTCTTTTCCATCACCGTCATGGCCAGGGAGTTGGCGATGTTAAAGGCGGCCACCAGAACGATCAACGTGAGAATCACGAACATCGCCGTCTTTTCCAGCCGAAGGGCTGCGAAAAAAGTCCGGTTCATTTCGGTCCAGTCCCGGACGCGCACATCGGCGGGAAAGGAGCGGGAAAGCCGCGCGGAAACTTCCCGGGCTTCGTCGGGGTCCGTCATCGTGGCTTCCACCCCGCCGACCCGATCGCCCATGCGCAACAGCCGCTGGGCTTCGGAAAGCCGAACGAAGGCCAGCGCCCCGTCGTATTCGTACATGCCCGAGCGAAACAGACCGGCCACCTGAAACCGGCGCATGGCCGGAATGTGCCCCACCGGCGAGAGCGCGCCCCGGGGGGAAATCAGGTAGACCTCGTCGCCGATTCCCACGCCCAGGTTTCGAGCCAGCTCCTCCCCCAACGCCACGCCCGGCGGGCCGTCGGCGGAATCCGCCGGGCCGGCCAGCCGACGAACCGCCCCAAGGGGCCCGTCGGCGTCCACCCGGCCGGGCTCGATCCCCTTGAGCAGGGCGCCGCCCGTGCCGAATTCCGCCCGAAGCATCACCTGGCTTTCGACGTAGGGCCCCGCGGAACGAACGCCCGGCTGGGCGCGCACCGCCTCCGAAATCTCGCGAAAATCGGCCATGCCGCCCTCGGGAGCGGTGATCTGAAGATGGGGGAGAATGGAGAGCATCCGGTCCTTGAGGTCCGATTCGAACCCGGCCATGACCGCGATGACCACGATGAGCGCCATCACTCCCACCGCAACCCCCGCGACGGACAGAAGGGTGATCAGCGAGATGAACGCCGTGGGCTGGCGGGATCGCAGATATCGGCCGCCGATGAACAGCTCCAGGGTCAGGGACATATCGGGGTCGGGGGCGAGCCCCTAGCCAGTCCGCGTCTTGAGATGGGGAAACAAGATAACTTCCCGAATGGAGGCGGCGTCGGTCAGCAGCATGACCAGCCGGTCTATGCCGATCCCCTCGCCGGCCGTGGGCGGAAGGCCGTATTCCAGCGCTTCGATATAATCGGCGTCCATCTGGTGGGCTTCCTTGTCGCCGGCATCCCGGTCGGCCACCTGCTGGGAAAAGCGGTCGCGCTGGTCGGCCGGGTCGTTCAGCTCCGAAAAGCCGTTGGCGATCTCCCGGCCGGCGATGAACAGTTCGAACCGTTCGGCGATGTCCGGCTCGGCGTCGTTGCGGCGGGAAAGGGGCGAAACCTCCACCGGATAGCCGGTGATAAACGTGGGCTGAACCAGGCGGGGCTCCACCAGGGCGTCGAACAGCTTGGTGAGAATCTTCCCCAGCCGTCGGGTCTTGGTCACCCGCACCCCCCGCTCCTCGGCCAGACGAAGCAAGGCGTCCTTGTCGCCCTGAATGGCCGGGTCCACGCCGCCGATTTCGGCCAGCGCATCGGAAAGCCGAATCCGCCGCCAGCGCGCCCCAAAGTCCACCGCTTGGCCCTGATAGGTGATCGCCGCGGTTCCCAGGACCGTTTCGGCCACCTGCCGGAACATGGCCTCGGTAAGGTCCATCAACTCTTCGTGGTTCGCGTAGGCCTGGTAAAACTCCAGCATGGTGAATTCGGGGTTGTGCTGGGTGGAAACGCCCTCGTTCCGGAAATTCCGGTTGATTTCGAAGACTCGTTCGAAGCCGCCCACCACCAGACGCTTGAGGTAGAGTTCCGGCGCGATCCGCAAAAACAGATCCATGCCCAGGGCGTTGTGATGGGTCACGAAAGGTTCTGCTTCGGCGCCGCCCGCGATGGGCTGCATCATCGGGGTTTCCACTTCCAGAAAATCCCGTTCCAGCAAAAAATCCCGCACCGCCTGGATGATCCGGCTGCGGCGCAGAAAAATCTCCCGCACCTCCGGATTCATCAGGAGGTCCAGGTAGCGCTGGCGGTATCGTTTTTCGGGATCGCGGAGCCCGTGGAATTTTTCGGGCAGCGGGCGGGCGGACTTGCACAGCAGGCGAAATTCGCGGACCAGCAAGGTCCATTCCCCGGTCCGGGTCTGGAACATGCCGCCGATCATGCCCACGATGTCGCCCACGTCCAGTTGCTTGAACAGGTCGTAGGTTTCCGGGCCGACCTTGTCCCTTCGGACATAGGCCTGCAACTGACCGGTCCGGTCCCGGAAGCGGATGAAGGACGATTTTCCAAATCGGTTGACGGCCATCATCCGGCCGGCCACGGAAAAAACGGGTTCTTCCTCTCCCAGGGCCTCCGGTTCCTCTGCCGCTCGGGCCTGGATTTCCGCCACGGTATGGGTAATCCGGAAATCGTTGGGATAGGGATCGATTCCGCGTTCCCGGAGTTCTGTCAATTTCTGATGGCGCCGGGCCAGCAAATCGCCGGCATTCTCCTTTTCCATCGGGTTCGTTCTTTCTCCGCTCGATTTCGGTCAAGCCGGGGAAAATTTCCGCCGGCGAAAATTCAAGCGAACGATGGTATGCGATTTCCCAAAAGGTGTCAACCCCGCGTTTCCAGTGGCAAAAGCCGCCGTTTTCCCTGGAAAACCCGAGCCGGGGGCCATTCGGGCGCTTCCGCCGGACGGCGGGGTTCGAGGGGCCGCCGATCCGAATCTATTCTTCTTCGAGACAGACTTCGATGGTGAATTCTTCGGTTCCGGCGCAGTACTCTCCCTGGTCCAGCCGAAAAGTGATGGCGACGATGGGATAGCTGGTGATGTGCTTGATGGTGTGGTTTTTTCCGGAAATCACCGTGGGAATGGCCGATTCCAGGGAGGTGCCCAGCTCCTCCAGCTCCTGGCGGGCCTGGCCGGAAATCATGTTGGTGATTTCCCCCACCGCGTCCCGGATTTCGTCGTCCACTTCGGCCATCTCCTCGGCGAACATGTTGGAAACGATGGCCAGGATGGTGGATTCCGGAAAACTGACCGACAGGGAGCCGCTGGCGTCGCCGGTCATGCCGATCACTCCGGAGACGTCCCCCTTCGCGACATTTTCGTTTTTCAGGTAGGGCGGCTTGGCGTGGGCCTCGGTAAAGGCCATGGTGCGGAGCACGTTGAGGGTCGCGTTGATGAAAGGCTGAATCATTTTTTCTTCGATTCGGTCGTTGATTTCCATGCTGTTTCCTCCCACCCGGCCCGATCGGACCGGGGTGCGGGGTTGGGCCGGCCCGGGAGGCCGGTTGAGGATTTCGCCCGGCCTCGGGCGGCTCCGGCGGAGAACGGGGCGATTGCAGGCCCGCGGTTCCGGACGGTCGGCGTCCCCGTTTCTAAAATCCGGCCCGAGAAATCCGAATCACGGAATCCGGTCCGGAAAAATCCCCTTGAGCTTTTTGCCGAGATCCTTGGCCGTGAACGGCTTGATGATAAACCCGGTCACCCCGGCCTTGGTCGCCTCGATCACGTTTTCCTTTTTGCCCTCGGCCGTGACCATCACAAACGGAAGCTTGCCCAGCCTGGGATCGGCGCGGATCTTTTTGAGCAGATCGATCCCGGTCATATTGGGCATGTTCCAGTCGCAGATGACGAGGTCCACGGAGGATTCGTTCAAAATTTTCCAGGCCTTGACGCCGTCGTCGGCCTCGAAAATCTCGTTCAGTCCGAATCGCTTGGTCAGCATTCGGCGGATGATTCCCCTCATGATGGGAAAATCATCCACCACGAGAATGGTTGCATCGTTGGCCATCCCACACTCCTTGGGGGTCGCGAATGTCGGTCCTCCGGCGGCCGGGCCGAGGACCGTCCGGCGGATCGGGCCTCATACCCGGCCGGGAAGCATGCCCTTCAATTTTCCCGCAAGCTGTTCCGCGCTGAAGGGCTTTGTGATATATCCGGTCACGCCCATCCGGTTGGCCCGGTCGATGAAATTCTTCTTGCCTTCGGCGGTGACCATCATAAAGGGCATTCCGGCCAGCCGTTTTTCGGCCCGGACTTTTTCCAGCAGGTCCAGGCCCGACATGCGGGGCATGTTCCAGTCGCAGATTACCATGTCAAACCGCTGTTGGCTGAGCAGTTCCCAGGCTTTTTTGCCGTTGTCCGCCTCCACCACGTTTTCCAGACCCATGTCCCGAAGGATCCGGCGGATGACCCGCCGCATGGTGGAAAAGTCGTCAACCACCAGGATACACACGTCGTCCGGCATCATGCAGCTCCCAGAGAAATCGTTCCGAGAAAACCTGACCGCGCCCGGGCCTTTTTTCGCCGCCTCGCGTTTTTTTTGGAACCTAATCTTGAACAAACAAAATAAATTATAATACCATCCAGCACAATGAAAATTCACCGGCCGGCCCCGCCCGTCCCGGACCCTTTCGGGAGGCCCGTTCCCCGGGTCGCGCGACGCCGGCCCATCCGAGGAGGTGACCCGTGGAGCGACTTTTCGACAAATCCGAAGTCCAACGAGGCGGACAGGCCCAAAAAAGCGGCAAATACCTGACCTTTACCCTGGCGGAGGAGGAATACGGCATTGGCATTCTGAAAATCAAGGAAATAATCGGAATGATGCCCATCACCACCGTCCCCCAGACTCCCCACTACGTCAAGGGCGTCGTCAATCTCCGCGGGAAGGTGATCCCGGTGATCGATCTCCGGCTCCGGTTCGGCATGGGCGAGATCGAATACACGGAACGCACCTGCATCATCGTGGTGGAGATGGCCGGGGAATCCGCCGACGTCATCATCGGCATCGTGGTGGACACCGTCTCCGAGGTGCTCACCATCCGGGACGAGGAAATCGAAGATCCGCCCCGGTTCGGCACCCGGCTGGACACCGACTACATTCACGGCATGGCCAAAACCGAGGACGGCGTGAAAATTCTCCTGGACATCGACCGGGTGCTCCGCAGCGAGGAGCTGGTCCTCCTGGAAAAAACGGCTTAAGCGGCCCGCCGGCGCCGGCTCGGCCCGGCTTCGCCCCATGAACCGGTTCCCGAAGACGGGGTATTCTTACCGGTAATGAAGGGATTAGGCAAGGCCCGGTCCGAGATATGAAAACCGGGCCGTCCGTCGCGCGTCCTCGAAGGCTCACCGCCGACGGCGGCCCCGGGCGGCGGTTTTCCAAAAGAAATCCCCCCTCCATCGACCGGTTCGGGGAACCACCGGGACGTTCCGGGCCAATCGCCAGCCAACCGCGCGGGGGCATGATTTCCCGACCCTGCGGGAGAAAAAAGCTTCCCAACCGCCCTTTTTGATTTTGGTCTTGCGTTTCCCCCGGAAAATGCGGTATAAAACCATGTTATTCATTAGAAGGCAAATAGCGCCGAACCATTCGGCGACAAGAAGGGGGGCGATGCAGGTTGAAGGCGATTGAAGTCAAGGTGTTTGACAACGATTTGGAAAAGGCCATGCGGATTTTGAAGAAAAAAATCCAGAACGACGGTCTTTTCAAAAGGCTCAAGCTGAAGAAAAGCTATGAAAAGCCCAGTGAATACCGACGGCGGAAGCAGCGGGAAGCCCTCCGGCGGCAGCGCATTGCGGCCGCCAAGCGGTATCGATACCGATAGGCCGACTCGAACGTATCCACACCCGGCGGAACGCCCGCGTTCCGCCGGTTTTTTTATGGTTCGCCCATGACCGACTTGCAAAATCGTCTCCGGGAACTCTACGGGCTGCGCCGATTCGGCATTAAGCTGGGCCTGGACACCATTCGGGCCATGCTGGACGGCCTGGGAAATCCCCATCGCCGGTTTCGGGCCGTCCACCTGGCCGGCAGCAACGGCAAGGGATCGGTGGCCTCGGCCTTGGCGACCATCCTTGCGGGGGCCGGTCAACGGGTGGGACTGTACACCTCTCCGCACCTGGTCCGGTTCAACGAACGGTTCTGCGTCAACGGCCGACCGGTTTCCGACGAAGCGTTGGCGGCCGCCCACGAGGCGGTGCGAACGGTTCCCACCGGCGACCGGAGCCCCACCTTTTTCGAGTTCGCCACGGCCATGGCCTTTCACCTCTTCGCCGAGGCGAAGGTGGACTGGGCCGTGATCGAAACGGGCATGGGCGGACGCCTGGACGCCACCAACGTGCTGGATCCGGCGCTGGCCGTCATCACCAACATCTCCCTGGAGCACGCGGCCTACCTGGGCGATTCCCTGGAGCTGATCGCGGCGGAAAAGGGCGGAATCATCAAGCCCGGCGTGCCGGCGGTCACCGGCGCCCGGGAGGCGCCGGCCCGGGGGGTTTTGGCCGAGATCGCCCGCGGGCGTTCCGCGCCGCTCTTTTTTCTGGGAACCGATTTTCGGGCGATTCCCGAGCCGGACGGGACCTTTCAATATGAAGGACTCGACGGCCGCTGGGAAAACATGCGAACCGGTTTGGCGGGCGGCTTTCAGGTGGACAACGCGGCCCTGACCCTGGCCGCCTGCGAACTGCTGGTCCGGGACGGCGTCAACCTCCCGAAACCGGCCGTGCGAACCGGACTGGCCCGGAACCGATGGCCCGGGCGGCTGGAGGTGGTGGCGGAGCGGCCCCGCATCCTTCTGGACGGCGCCCACAATTTGGCGGCGGCCCGGCTCCTTGCCGCCTATCTGGATTCGCTTCGGAAAGAAAGTCCCGTGACGCTGGTGGTGGGCATTTTGGACGACAAGCCCCATCGGGACATGCTGGAAGCCCTGCTGCCGGTCTGCCGCCGGGTCATCTACACCCAGGCCCGGAACGAACGAGCCCTGCCGGCGGAAACCCTGCGGGACGCCGGTGCGGCGCCGACCCGGGACACGATGGTCCTGCCGGACGTGGGAGAGGCGCTGGCGGCGGCGCGCCAAATGGCGACGCCGGACGAGACGATTTGCGTGGCCGGTTCCCTTTACGTGGTGGGAGAGGCCAAGGAGGCGCTGGAACGGGAAGGATTTCCCGCCTATTCCCTGACCGAATTTTCTGCGGAATCGTCCAGAGCTTGAATTCCTTCTTGACACCCGGAATGGTTTGGGGTACGTAGCCCCCCTGTGTGCGCCCGTAGCTCAGTGGATAGAGCGTCAGCCTCCGGAGCTGAAAGTCGCTGGTTCGAACCCAGCCGGGCGTACCATCTTCCCGCACGCTTTACGCCCCGTTTTTCGAGTCCTTCGCCAGGCTTCCCCATCCAACGCGCCCTCGGGTTCCGGATCGTTCATCCGGACCGGATTTTGCCTTTGGAAAATCCTCCTTCGGCGTTGAATCCGGTTCGCATTGCGCTTTGCACTTCCATGATTATACTCCCTGCATTATGGAAACATGCAACGAAAAAGCTCCGGACAAAAAGGATATCGAGAAGGAAATCAGTGAATTCCTGGCCAAGAAATTTGGCGGGGAAGTCAAGGTGGTTTCCTCCATGTCGGTCCCAATGGAAGCGGCCTCGGACACCGTTTCCTCGGGCCGGGATCACGCCCGGGGACCCCGATTTGACCTCAAGCCCGAAGACCTGATCGCCTATTTGGACCAATTCATCGTCCGGCAGGATCAGGCAAAATCCATTCTGGCGACCAAAATCTGCACCCACTTCAATCGGATCGCGCGGGAGCGGGATTCGGCGGAAGACGAGACGCTGGTCGGCCGAATCAAAAACAACGTGCTCATGATCGGCCCCACCGGCGTGGGCAAGACCTATATGATCAAGCTGATCGCCCGGAAGCTGGGGGTGCCCTTTGTGAAGGGGGACGCCACCAAATTCAGCGAAACCGGGTACGTGGGCGGAGACGTGGAGGATCTGGTTCGCGACTTGGTGCGAGAGGCCGACGACGATATGGAACGGGCCCAATGCGGCATCATCTATATCGACGAGATCGACAAGATCGCGGCCAGCCCCAACCGAATTGGCGCGGACGTCTCCCGCGGCGGGGTCCAACGGGCCTTGCTGAAGCCCATGGAAGAAACCGAGGTGGAACTCAAGGTTCCCCACGACCCCATCTCCATGTTTCAAGAGTTGGAGCGGTTTCGGAAAACCGGCAAGCGCGATCAGTCCACCATCAACACCCGCAACATCCTGTTTATCATGAGCGGGGCCTTTGGCGAGTTGTCCGAAATCATTCAGCGCCGGCTTCGCCAGAAGGAGATCGGATTCGGAGCGAAAATTCGAGACACGGAGAACCCTTGGGAGATTTTCCGCCAGGTCCGATCCGAAGACCTGATCGAGTTCGGCTTCGAGTCGGAATTCGTGGGTCGGCTGCCGGTGACCGCCGTTTTGGAGCGGCTGACCGAGAAAGACCTTCACGACATTCTTCGAAATCCCAACAACCCGGTGATCCTGGCCAAAAAGCAGGATTTCGCCGCCTACGGGATCCAAGCCAAATTCGAGGACGAGGCGCTGAGATACCTTGCCGAGATGGCCTTCGCGGAAAATACCGGCGCGCGGGGCCTGGTCAGCGCCATCGAACGGGCCCTGCTGCCGCTGGAACGGCGGCTGCCTTCCACCGCCCTGCGACACCTTCCCGTGACCGAATCCTTGGCGCGTAATCCCGAAGCCGCCCTGGCCGAGATGGAACGGCCCGAGCGGGAAACGGAAATCCGCGCGAGATTCGAGGCGTTGCGGGAGGCCGAGCGAGATCGAATCCGTGCCTATCTGACGGAGAAGAAAGGATCGCTGTCCCAACGGCACAACCTTTCGCTCACGCCGTCGCGGATCGACTTGGTGGCCGATTTTTACGTCACCCACATCATGGATGTGGGCGCGGTCTTGCGGCGGATCAAATCCTTCGCCGACGACGTGAAAAACATCGAGCTGTACTTCTACAAAACCCATGACATCAACATCGTCATGGAGGACGACGCCATCGACTTCCTCGTCCAGCGGATCATTTCCGCCCAGGGAGACGTGGACAGCCTGTTCAAGCGGATCAATCTGGATTTCGAATACGGCCTGAAACTGGTGCGGGAACGAACCGGCCGGAACCGGTTCTTCATTACCCGCAAGGCCCTTGAATTCCCCGATGCCTACATCGGAAATTTGTTGAAAAACGAATCCCCCGAAACGGAACCCCGAGGAAGCGAGCGCGACACGCCATGATCGGTATCTCCAAATTGTATTGCGGCACCGTTGAACCGTCGGACGCCATCCGGTATGGCCGGCAGTCCGGCGAACTCCCCTCCCACCTGCTTCAGTTCTCCAAGGACAAAAAGCCGGTGGTGGTCTGGAACATCACCCGACGTTGCAACCTTCGATGCCTCCATTGCTACGCCCACGCCCGGGACCAGCACTTCGCCGACGAGCTGTCCACCGATGAAGGGCGCGCCCTTCTGGACGACCTGGCCGATTTCGGGGTGCCGGTGGTTCTTTTTTCCGGCGGGGAACCGCTCATGCGCAAGGATTTGCCCGATCTGGCGGAATACGCCGTGAAAAAGGGGATGCGGGCCGTGATTTCCACCAACGGCACCCTGATCACCCGGGAAAAGGCCAAGATGCTCAAGGAAATCGGCCTTTCCTACGTGGGCGTGAGCCTGGACGGCATGGAGGAGGTTCACGACCGGTTCCGAGGCATGGAAGGGGCGTTTCAGTCGGCCATGAAGGGCATCGCCAACTGTCAGGCCGAGGGGATCAAAGTGGGACTCCGGTTCACCATCAACAAGTTCAACGTGGGGGAAGTGCCGGCCATCTTCGATCTGCTGGAGGAACGGGACATCCCCCGGGTATGCTTTTACCACCTGGTCTACGCCGGGCGAGGCTCCGATCTGGTCAAAGACGATCTGTCCCACGAGGAGACCCGGAAGGTGGTGGACGTCATCATCGACCGGACCAAAGACCTGCACGACCGGGGCAAACCCAAAGAAGTGCTGACCGTGGACAACCACGCCGACGGCCCCTACCTCTACCTGCGTATGCGCCAAGACAACCCGGAACGGGCCGAGGAAGCGCTGGAGCTGCTCCGGATGAACGAGGGCAACAACTCCGGCCGGGGCATCGGCTGCGTGAGCTGGAACGGCGACGTTCACGCCGACCAGTTCTGGCGGCACCATTCCTTCGGCAACATCCGCCAGCGGCCCTTCTCTCAAATTTGGAGCGACGAGAACGATCCGTTGCTGCCGGCCCTGAAGGAGAAAAAGAAGCACGTCAAAGGCCGTTGCGCCGACTGTTGCTGGCTGGACGTCTGCGCCGGAAATTTTCGCGTGCGGGCCGAGGCGCTCTACGACGACGTCTGGGCGCCCGACCCGGCCTGCTACCTGAACGACGCGGAAATTTCCGCCATTCCGCCCACCCGCTGACCAGGGAGAACCCATGCTGTTTCCGGACTACCGGCCTCGCCGGCTTCGCGCCACCGAAGGCTTTCGACGGATGATCCGCGAAACCCGGCTTTCGCCGGACAACTTGATTCTGCCGCTGTTCGCCATCGGCGGAACGGGCGTAAAAAACCCGATCCCCTCCATGCCCGGCCAGTTTCAGCTCTCCGTGGACGCCCTGCTGGAAACCGCCCGGTCCGCCTACGACCTGGGCGTGCCGGCCGTCATGCTCTTCGGCCTGCCCGAAAAAAAAGACGCCGTGGGCAGCGGGGCCTACGCCGAAAACGGCATTGTCCAGCGGGCCGCCCGGGCGGTCAAGGAGACCCTGCCCGACCTGATGGTCATCACCGACGTCTGCCTTTGCGAGTACACCGACCACGGCCACTGCGGCGTGGTGAACGACCGGCGCGACGTGGAAAACGACGCCACCCTGGAACTGCTGGCCCGCACCGCCCTTTCCCACGCCGAAGCCGGGGCGGACATGGTGGCCCCTTCGGACATGATGGACGGCCGAGTGGCCGAAATCCGGGCGGCGCTGGACGAAAGCGGCTTTACGCATTTGCCGGTGATGGCCTACGCGGCCAAGTACTGCTCCGCATACTACGGCCCGTTCCGAGAGGCGGCCGACTCCGCGCCCCAGTTCGGGGACCGGCGCACCTACCAGATGGACCCGGCCAACGCCCGGGAAGCCATCCGCGAGGCGAGCCTGGACGTGGAGGAAGGGGCGGACATTGTGATGGTCAAGCCCGCCCTCGCCTATCTGGACGTCATTTGCCGCGTGCGCGAGGAATTCGACCTGCCGGTGGCGGCCTACAACGTCAGCGGGGAATACGCCATGATCAAGGCCGCCGCCGAAAAGGGCTGGCTGGACGGCCCCAAGGTCATGATGGAAACCCTCGTCGCCATCCGCCGGGCCGGCGCCGAAATGATTTTGACCTACTTCGCGATGGAGGCCGCCGCCGCCCTCCAGGGCTGACCATTTTTACCCATTCCGTTTCCAAACCGCCGTCACTCCCCGCCGGAGCCCCGCCAAGGGCTCCGGTTTGCGTCCGGCCGGCGGAAGACAACCCCGGAGAATTTCCAAATGACCCAACCCGCGCATCCCGGCCACGGACACCCTTCCGGAACCCCGACCGACACGACCCCGCTCCGCCTGGTGGCCTGGGAAATCACCCGCAACTGCAACCTCTCCTGCGTCCACTGCCGCGCCGCCGCCACCCACGGCCCCTACGAGGGGGAACTGGACACCCCCGCCTGCCTTCGCCTGCTGGACCAAATTCGGGAGTTGGGCACGCCCATCGTCATCCTCACCGGCGGGGAGCCCATGCTTCGGTCGGACATCTACGAGGTGGCCCGGTACGGCAACGATCTGGGCCTCCGCATGGTGATGGCGCCCAACGGCACCCTCCTCACGCCGGAGTCGGCGCGGGCACTGCTGGACGCCGGCATCCGCCGCATCAGCGTGAGCCTGGACGGCGCCTCGGCCGAAAAACATGACCTCTTTCGGGGCGTGCAAGGGGCCTTCGACCGAGCCTTGGAAGGCATTGGTCATGCTCGGGATGCCGGACTGGAATTCCAGATCAACACCACCATCACCAAGGCCAATTTGGACGAAATCGCCGACATCCAGAAGATGGCCGAATCGGTTGGCGCGGTGGCCCATCATATTTTCCTGCTGGTGCCCACCGGGCGCGGCAAGGAGATCGCGGAACAGGCCATCGACGCGGCCCAATACGAAAAGGCGCTCAACTGGTTTTACGACCAGCGGGACCAGACCGACATGCAGCTCAAGGCCACCTGCGCACCCCACTATTACCGAATTCTGCGCCAGCGGGCCAAGGCCGAGGGCAAAAAGGTCACCTTCGAAACCCACGGCCTGGACGCCGTCACCCGTGGATGCCTGGGCGGCACCGGTTTCTGCTTCATCTCCCACCGGGGCGTGGTGCAGCCCTGCGGATTTCTGGAACTCAACTGCGGCGACGTGACCCAAACGCCCTTTCCGGAAATCTGGAAAAACTCCGATATCTTTCTCAACCTTCGCGACTATGAAAAACTCACCGGCAAATGCGGCCGGTGCGAATACCGGAGGGTTTGCGGCGGCTGTCGAGCCCGGGCCTACGAAGCCACTGGCGACTACATGGCCGAAGAACCGCTCTGCACCTACCAGCCGGCCTGCGGCTGAACGGAGATCCCCCATGCGCGTTCGCGATCTGATGGTTGAAAACCCGATTACCATTGGGCCGGATGCCGCCATCTCCGACGCCCTGCGCCTGATGAAACGAAGCCGCATCCGCCATTTGCCCGTGGTGGAATCTTCCGGGCAACTTCGGGGCTTCGTCACGCTGGCCGACCTCAAGGAGGGACTGTTGCCCTCCATGGTCGGGGACGTGGCCTTGGCCGACCTGATGATCGCCGATCCGGTGACCGTGGCCCCGGACGACTCTGTGGAAACGGCCGCCCGGCGCATTTATCATCACAAAATCAGCGGCATGCCGGTGGTTGTGCGAAACCGGCTGGCCGGCATCATCACCGAAACCGACATCCTTCGCACCTTCATTCAGATGATGGGCATCCTCAATTCCGGCTGCCGGGTGGACGTGGTCCTGGGGCGCGCCCCGGAAAGCCTCAACCGGGCCATCCGCATCGTCCAGGAGGCCGGCGGCGAGGTGCTGAGCCTCAGCCTGACCGAGGCCGACGGCAAACGCATCGGTCGTCTTCGGCTTTCTCCCTGTCCCCTGGGCGACATCGCGACGGCCCTGGCCGCCGCCGGCTTTCCCGTGCAGGATGCCGCCGACTGACCACTCCGCCCCCGACCGCGTACCGGAAGGGCTGATCCGCCGTCTGGCCTTCCACGGCCGCCACCTTCCCGGTTCTCCGGTCGCCGGTCCCGATCTCCGGGATCCGGAACGATGTCGAAGCCGGCTGGGCCTGGGCGGGCGGATCGATCCGCTCCGCTTTGTTCCCCTCCTGGAAATCATTCGCTTCGATCCCCACATTCCGGACCCGTGGGCCGTGCCCATCCTCCAGGGCCTGGCGGAACGGTTGGCGGAAAATTCCAATGAAAGGCCGACGACCTCGGAACCGACCGGCTCGTTGGGGGGACAGCCTTCCCCGGATTTCCTGGCCCAAACCCTTCTGGAATGGCTGGCGGACGGATCTCCCATTTGGGACGTTCCCCCGATCGCCGGGGACACGATTCTTTCCGCGCTTTCCCATCCAAAGCCCTGGGATTCCGCCAGCGCACCGAAGGCGGAACTGACTTCCGGCCTTTTGCGCTTGGCCGCCCACGCGGACCCCGAAATCCCCGATGGCCCGGCCGACGGAGGGGGAGGCGTTCGGGGTCGCGCCGCCCGGGCCGCCGCTATGCTGGCGGCGCGGCATGGGGCCATCGAACGCCCCCTGCCCCCGCTGCTGGAAAACCTGCTGTTCCGGCTGGCGACCGACCGCCACGCGGCCGTGGTTCGGGCGTTGGTCCAGGCGCTTGCGGCGCTGGCCGGAACCTCTCCGAACCTCGCCTGGCGACTGTTTCGGGCGGCCAGCCGCCCGGGAATCGGCCGGATTCTTACGGCTGCGGAACCCTTTCTCCGGGACCGAATGGCGGCGGACTGGCCACGGGTTCGTTCGACTCTCCAGCGGATGAAAAGGGAGAAAATGATACTGGATTCCGAGGCTTGGGCCCGGGCCCTTGTCCGCATTTTTCGATCCGGCGAACCGGCGGGACCAACCTTGGCGGCCGAAGCGCTTCCCCTTTTGCCCATGCCGGACACCGGACTGGCGATCCTGGAATCGGTCTCTTCACGGGGGAGCGGACCGGCGGAGACGGATGGCCCTGGGCCGGATTATCCCCTTCTCGTCGCGCTGGCGGAAACCCCGGCCCCCCCTCCGCCGCTGGTCGACCGCCTGATGAAACGGTTCGCCCAATCTGCGGCGAACGGAACCGTTCCCCTTGATGCGGCCTTTCGAATGGCGTATAACCTCTTGAAGATGTTGGATCGAACGTCCGACGCCCACGCCCGGACGCCCTTTTTCCAAGGGTTGGCCCATCTGGCGGAACGAGCGCCTCGGATGGCTTCGGCGTTCCTGGATTCGGTCCGGGAGGCGGACGATTCCGGGGCTTTCGTCTTTTCCGCCGCGGAACGGGAGACGGCGAGCCGGATATCGGGGAGCATCGTGCGCCGCATCGAAGGCGGCGATTCCCGTTTACCCGCGGTTTCGCCGGACCCATGGCGCTGATCCAAATCCCGAACGGGTATCATTCCCTTGGAAAATCCCCGGCCCCATGGCATTCCCGGCCTGCGCCTCGCGCTAATCGACGCCGTCGAAATCCGGGCGTCGCCGAAGCAGCGGATTTCGCCGGCCGGGCGGCTTTTTCCCGGCTCTGAATTCCGGAACGGATATGTACGAGACCTTTTTCGGTTTCAAGGAACGCCCCTTTCAACTGGTGCCCAACCCGGCCTACCTATTTCTCGGCCGGAGTCACGAAGAGGCGCTGGCCCACCTGACCTACGCCGTGCGGCAGGGGGACGGCTTCGTGGAGATCACCGGCGAGGTGGGCACCGGAAAAACCACGCTGTGCCGGGTGTTTCTGGAAAATCTGGACGAGACGGTGGAGGCGGCCTACATCTTCAACCCCATGCTGACCCCCCGGGAGCTGCTCCACGCGGTCCTGGACGAGCTGGGGATCGAGGCCGCGCCGGAGGCCGACGTCAAGATCCTCATCGACCGCCTCAACGTCCACCTGATGAAACGCCGGCGGGAGGGACGCCGCGTCCTCCTGCTCATCGACGAGGCCCAGAACCTGAGCCGGGACGTGCTGGAACAGCTTCGGCTGCTTTCGAACCTGGAAACCCGCACCCACAAGCTGATCCAGATCATTCTGGTGGGCCAGCCGGAACTCCGGGACCTGCTGGGCTCCCACGAACTGCGCCAGCTCGGGCAGCGCATCACCCTGAGCTGCCATTTGACGCCGTTTCACTTTCGGGAGACGATGGACTACATCCGCCACCGCATTCAGATCGCCTCCCGGAAACCCGGCGTTCGTTTCACCCGGGCCGCCTACCGGGTCATCCACGATTATTCGGGCGGCGTGCCCCGACTGATCAACATCGCCTGCGACCGGGCCATGCTGACCGCCTACGGTCTGAACCGGCGAAAGATTACCGGGGGCATGGCCCGCACCGCAATCCGTGAACTGGGCGGCCGGAATCGCCGGCGCGGCCCGGCCCCGACCCGCCACCAACCCCGGATCGCCCTTGTTCCGGTTTTGCTGGCGGTCGTCGCGGGCGCGGCCGGGGCGGTCTTCCTGGATCGGTGGCCGGTCCGCCTACCCTTTGGGGAACGCGGGGAAGCCTCGCTGGCGGCGCCGGCCACGGTTGGGACTTCGGTCCCCACGCCGGAGGGAGCCGAAACGCCGGAAGTCGCCGCCTTGGAATCGCCATCGGAAACAGCGGAAACCGCGGAAGACGCCCAATCCCCGGCCATCGAACCGGCTGCGGAGGTACCGTCCGAATCGGCGGACTCCAAGGCGCCGGCCGATGAACCGGCCGCCGCCGCCGAAACCGCGGCCGACGCCACCGCGGCGGAAGCCCCGATCGCCCCGGAAGACGCGGTGGCGCCGACTTCCGAAGTCCTTCCCCCTTCGGCGGTCCAAAAGCCGCCGCCTTCCGTCCCACCGGTCGAAACGCCTTCGCCCGCCGGGATCGCCGATTTTGGCGGCTTTCTATCGGAACTTTCGTCCCGGGAATCCCGCCGGGAGGCCTTGCTGTCCGTGGTTCGCCGCTGGGAGCCCGAGGCCGATCTTTTCGATTTTCTGGACGGGATTCCGTCCGCCGAGGAATTTTTTCGGACTGCCACCCGGCGACACGCGTTGGAGTTGCTCAACAGCCGGAAAGGCATGGAAATCCTGCGCAATTTGAATCTTCCGGCGGTGTTGGAACTCCGGCCGCCGGAGGCGGCGTCGCCGGTTTACCTTGCGCTCATCGGCGTGGACGGCGATTCGGTGGTGCTGGATAGCGACCGGGGTCCGATCCGGATGTCCGGGGCGGAGCTGGGTCCCTATTGGTCCGGCCAGGCTTTCGTTCCCTGGCGGAATTTCTACGGGCTGGAGGGGATTATTCCCCGAAACGCGCCGGACGACGCCGTGGTCACGCTGAAAATGATGTTGCGGGACATTGGATTCGCGGATCTGGAGCCGACGGCCGTCTTTGACGAAAAAACCCGCCAGGCCATCCAGTATCTTCAAGAAAAACACCAGGTCGCCGTGGACGGAGCGGTGGGTCCCCAAACCAAAATTATTTTGTACAACGAACTGGCCGAACCGCTTTCCATTCCTCGCCTCCGGAGCGAATCGGAATCCACGGCCGGCCTTTCCCCGGAGGAGCGGCCGCTGTGAGCACCATTCTGAAAGCCCTTCGAAAACTGGAGGAAGAAACTCGAAAAGGCCGGGTGGACACGGCCCCGCCGAGCCCGACATCCCCTCCGCCGGACCGGAAAGTGGGCCGTTTGCCGCTGATCGCTTTGGCGGCGGTGGCGGTTCTGGCTTCCGGCGTGGCGGGATGGGCCGTCTGGCTTCGTTCTCCCGAACCGGCGGATCAAACGGTTGCTTCCCTGGAAACGGTTTCGGAACCCGCTTCAAAACCGGGGAGCGCTCGGTCGGAAAATCCCGGCGCCAAAAAACCCGGCGCGCCGGACGCCCCCGCGCCGGCTTCCCGGAAAACCAATGCGGCAGGACCATCCCGATCTCTCAACGCCGTAAATGGACAACCAATCTCAACGGTCGTCGCCGGCCGTTCGGAGGCCGCCTCGGCCAACCCAATCCCGACCCCGACGAGCCGAGCGCCCCGGCCGGCGACCGGCGTGCCCGCTCCCGTCGGCGACGCGCCGAAACCGGCCGCGGAAGCGCCCAAGCCGGCCCAGCCCATTTCCCGGCCGGCGGGGAAAGCGCCAAGGGTGGTTGGTTCGCCGGCGCCTGGATCGAGACCGACGGAACCATCCGAAACCCAAGAACCGGCCGAAACCCAAGAACCGGCGAAAACCGAGCAACCGATCCCAAATCCAAATCCCCAAACGAGGACGGCGGCTCCGACTTCCCGACCGACTCCTTCTTCGAGTGCAACATCCGCGGATGGCATCCAGACCGGAAATCCCGGAGTTGCCACGCCGGAATCGGCCGCCGCGGGAGCGCCGGCATCCGGCGCCGCCAAGACTTCAAGACCTTCCACACCCTTCGACACGGCGACTTCGGCGGAATCCACCGACGCCTCTTCTTCGGTTGCGCAATCCGGCCAGCGGCCATCACCGCTTCGGCCGCCCGCCCCGGCGCAGCGGCCGGAAACGCCCCGGCCATCCCCAAGCCGGGAGGAATTGCCGGCCTTGTCGTCGTTCCGCCGGGAAACGGCGCAGAGAACCACCGCCACTGCGGATAATCCACCGGCGCCCGGACCGGAAAACCGCCCTCCCTCGGCGAATCGGTCAGAGTCTTCAGCGGCCGTGGTTCCGAATCCCCAACCGGCGGCCCCGACAGCGACGGAAACGACCGCCGCCCCTTCGATCAACGCCGAGGATGAATCCCGGATGATTGCTCCGACGCCATCCCAACCGTCGGCAAGTTTGAACACGGCCTCTGAAGACTCCAACGTCGCGGCGGCCCACCGGGACTTGCCGGTGCGCCGGGCCAAGGAAATCGGGCTGCAAATCCAGGCGCTGGTCTGGTCCCCCGCTCCCGACTCCCGGATGGCGGTCATCAACGGCGCCGTCCTTCACACCGGCGGTTCGGTGGCGGACGTGACGGTGACCCATATCGGGGAAGACTACGTGGTGATCCGAAAAGAGGGGGAACTTCTGCGGGTGGATTTCGTGTTGCAATAGCGAAACGAATTCGCCAGGAAGATACGGCTTCGTCCGCCGTTCCTCTCCGCAACGCCCCGGGCAAAACGCAAAAAACGCCGCGACTTCCCATTTTTTGGAAATCGCGGCGTTTTTTTTCAGGGTACGTCCGGCGAATGGGAGACCGCTACGCGGCGCTCTCCGCGGCTGGACCGCTTTCCAGGGCGTTGGACATCAGATTGCCGACCATCTTGTTGAATCGGGCCGGATTGTCGATTTTTCCGCCCTCGCTGATGATGGCCATATCCAGCAGCAATTCGCTGTATTCCTTCAACGCCGGATTGTCTCGGTCCTTTTCGTATATGGCGTTGATCCGCTCGATGACCGGATGGCGGGTGTTCAACTCCAGGGTCCGCTTGCTTTCCGGGAGTTCGCCGCCGGAGGCCTTGAGCAATTTTTGCATGTAGGCGCTCAAGTCGTATGGATCGCCCGAGAGGCAGGCCACCGACTCGGTGAGGTGCGAGGACGCCTTGACTTCCTTCACCTTCTCCTGAAGGTTGGTCTTGATGTGGCTGAACAGCGGTTTGAAGGTTTCGTCTTCCTTCTTTTCGGCCTCGTCCCCTTCCAGCTCCAAGTCGCCCTTTTCCGCGCTCTTCAGCGGCTTTTCCTCGAACTCGGCGAGGGACTGGATGACCCATTCGTCCACCGGGTCGGTCATCAGCAACACCTCGTAGCCCTTGTCCTTGAGCACTTCCAGGTGGGGGCTGTTGGCCAGGGCGGTCAGGTTGTCGCCGGTGATGTAATAGATGGCCTTCTGGTCGGGCTTCATCCGGGCCACGTAATCCTTCAGCCGGACCCATTTGCCCTCGGACTGGGTGGTTTTGAACTGGATCAGCTCGGCGATCCGATCCTTGTTGTCGAAGTCGGTATGGACGCCTTCCTTGAGAACCGGGCCAAATTCCTCCCAGAAGGCGGCGTATTGCTCCTCGTCCAATCCCTTGAGGAGGTCCAGCACCTTTTTCACCAGATTTTTCTTGATGTTGCGCACCAGCCGGTCCTGCTGAAGAATTTCCCGGCTGACGTTGAGGTTCAGGTCGGGGGCGTCCACCACGCCCCGGATGAACCGGAGGTACTCGGGCATCAGCTCCTTGCAGTCGTCCATGATGAAAACGCGCTTGCAGTACAGATGGATGCCGTGCTTGCGGTCCGGGAAAAAGAGATCGAACGGGGCCTTGGCCGGGACGTACAGCAAGGCGCTGTATTCGGTGACCCCCTCCAGCTTCATGTGGAGGTGGGTCAGCGGATCGTTCCAGTCGTGGCTGATGTGTTTGTAGAACTCTTTGTATTCCTCGTCGGCGACGTCGCTTTTGTTCCGGGCCCAAATGGCCTTCATGGAATTGAGGGTTTCGTCCTTCTTGACCTTGCGCGTCGTCTCCCCCACCGGCTTGCCGTCCTTGTCCTTGATCTGCTCCTCTTCGGGGATCGGCTCGTCCTTCTCCACCTCCATCCGGATGGGATAGCCCACGAAGTCGGAATGCTGCTTGACGATGTCCCGAATCACCCATTCCTTGAGGTAGTCTTTTTCAAGGTCGTCCTGGGGCTTGAGGTGCAAGATTACGCGAGTGCCGCGCTCCGCTTTATCCACCGGCTCCACGGTGTAGGAGCCGCCGCCCTCGGATTCCCAACGGACGGCCTCTTCGGCATTGGCGGCTCGGGTAACGAGGGTGACTTTGTCCGCGACGATGAAGGAGGAATAAAAGCCGACGCCGAACTGGCCTATGAACTCCGGACTCAGGCTGTCCTGCTTCTTGGCTTTTTCCAGGGCTTCCAGGAAGGCGGCGGTGCCGCTTTTGGCGATGGTGCCGATATTCTCCAGCACCTCCTCCCGGGTCATGCCGATGCCGTTGTCGGACACTTCGATGGTCCGGGCTTCGGGGTCCGCGGCGATCCGGATGTACAGGTCGGAATCGTCGCCGAGAAGGTCCGGTTCGGTCTGGGCGTTGAAGCGGAGCTTGTCCAAGGCGTCGGAGGCGTTGGAAATCAGCTCCCGGAGGAAAATGTCGGTGTTGGAATACAGCGAATTGACGATGAGGTTGAGAAGTTGCTGCACCTCGGTTTGGAATTGATAAGTTTCTTTGGGGGCGCTCATGGATCAATCTCCCGCTTGGCTCTCATTTGGCCGATGGCAAAGGTTAAAATTTTTCGCCATATAATGGGAGCTTTGTGGGGATTGTCAAGGGGTTAGATGGAGGGGCGGTGGACGAACGTCGGAGGCCCAACGCGAAACGGACGGCGCGGCCGACTTCCGGCATTTTGGAGGGAGGCGGGACGGCGATCAGAGGACTGGTTTACTCTCGGCTAAATTCACCAAAGCCAGTTCGGGGGACCCAAACCTGCGGAAGGTTCATGTCTAAACAATTTTCATGCAACATCCAGCGACAAATCGAATTCTTCGGCTCTCCATGTTGCATAAGACAAAGCAGCTTTAACATCTTCTTCTTCCAATTGTGGATAAAGTTCTAAAATTTCCCTAAAAGAAACCCCCGACGCGACGAGCCCCGTAATCGCCCCCACCGTAATCCTCATCCCCCGAATACAAGGTTTCCCGCCCATCACATTGGGATCAATCGTGATTCTGTCTATGTCTGGAAATTTCATAAATGGCCCCTTTGAAAAAGATTGGGGAAAAGCGTCATCCTTCCTTTTCAAACTCAACCCGGTAATAAATGTCCGAAAGCAGCAGCTCGCAGCCGATGGATTCGATTTTGACGGTCTGCTCCATATCTGTGCAGGGATTCAATATTTGCCAAATATTTCCATCGCTCCGGGCATATTGTTCGACGAGGCAGTGGTGCTGGGAGACAAGGAGATATTCTTGAAGAGATGGAATCAGCCGGTAATGCCGGAATTTTGCCCCCCGGTCGTATGCCTCTGTGGAGTCAGAAAGGATTTCGATGATGACGACGGGGTTGAGGAGTGTCTCCATCCCCTTCATTTTTTCCACTTGGATATCGCCGCAGGTGACGACAATATCGGGATAGGTGTATTTTCCGAGATCATTGATTTTGACCCGCATGTCCCCGGAAAAGTTTTCACACGCAGAGCCCTTCAGACGCGCCGACAACTCCCCTTCGATGTTTCTGCTGATCCGATTGTGGTTCACGCTGCCGCCGGTCATGGCGAACAATTCACCCTCGAAATACTCGTGCCGGATTTCGGAGGTTCTCTCAAATTCCAGGTACGCTTCCGCCGTCATCCGGGGCTTTGTTTGGGGTTGTGCGTTCATGGCGGCATCTCCGAAGAACTGAAGGCTCGACATTCGTGGACTCCAAACCGCATATTTTTTGATACGCCAATTTCGATAACACATTAAAAAATTACAAATTTAAATATTCAAAAAAAACTAAAGCTAAGACACATTTGGATTTACAAAATTTTTATAAGCGAACCGAAATTCATAAGAAAAAAACCAATGACCGCAACGAGAACAATGGATAAAGAGACAACCTTAATACTGTGTTTAAATACGATTCTATTTCCGGCGGAATCAGCTGGTCGAACAGACAAAAAATAGGAACCTATTGCAACCTGAATAGCGATGACGGCCAACATAATTATCAATGAATGCGTCGCCATTGGTTCAAAAAATACTATAATCAAATTAATTAAAACACCCGATATCAAGAGAATATAGGCAAGCAAAAAACAGTCTCTCCATCGAACCAATCCACATCGAAGTAAAAAACTTGAACATCTGCAAGAACAAGCGAAAATTGCAGGTACAACCGTAATCATTAAAATTAAAGGAACCAAACTCGGGAGAAATCCCATTTTCCAAAACCTCCAATCATTTATTTTAGGAAAGCAATTCTATCCCCTGAACCTTCCCTCCGGAGAAAATTTCAATAAAAAACCAAGGAGGTAAAACAAATTTTTATATTCGCACCTACCGTCCAAACGCCTCCCAAAAAATCCCCTCCTGCTCATCCAGAATCTCTTCCAGAATCGCCGGCGTGGTCAAGGGATTCATAATCACCGCGCGGAACACCGTGATGTCGTCCTTTCCCTCCCGGCGGATGGTGGTTCGAGAGACGAAGCTCCGGCCCGCTTCCCGTTGATTCCGCTGCACCCTCGTGGTGATCTCGTTTAACCGTTCGGCGATCCGATGTCGTTCCCCCTCGTTCGCAGCGTCCCATTCCTTCCGCATTTCCGGCGGAAACACCCGGTAGGTCAAAATGTTCAGCCGGGGCGCCGTGACGAGTTCGAACAGCGGCCGACGGCGGATGGCCTCCGCGAAGGCCCGCGCGGTTTCAATCCCGTGTTCGATCAAGAGCGCGTATCCCCCCGCGCCCATGATCTCCAGCGCATTCCCCAACACCAACGACGCCGCGGCCCGGGAACCTTCCAGCGATCGAATCCCCAGGTCCACGGAGGTGGGCCGGTTTACGTAGGCGGCGTGATAGGCGATCCGGTCCATGGCCGTGGGTTTCCGAAACAGGACGATTCCGCAGCCCATGGGCATGTAAAACTGCTTGTGGCCGTCCACCGTCACCGAATCGGCCCGTTGAATGCCGTCCAGCAGCCCCCGGTACTTGGGCGACAGCAGGGTCGGCCCGCCCCAGGCGGCGTCCACATGAAAATGGGCGCCGATCTCCTCGCAGAAATCGGCCAGTTCCGGCAACGGGTCCACCGTTCCCGTCTCGGTGGCCCCGGCAATGCCCACCACCGCCATCACCCGGCTGCGCGGCGGCAGGGAATCCACTTTCCGCTTCAGATCGTCCAGGTCCATCCGGCCCTCGCCGTCCACTTCCACCGAGCGGACGTTGGCGTTGCCGATGCCCAGCACGCCCCCGGATTTCCGCAGGGAATAGTGGCCCAACCGGGACGCCAGCACCGCGCAGCGATCCAGCCCGTGGGCGGCCAAGGCGGGGGCGACGCCCTCCGCCTCCACGCCGGGAAAGCCATTTTTCGGCCCCAAGGCGCGGTTTCGGGCCACCCACAAGGCCGTCAAATTGGCCACCGTTCCGCCGGAAACGAAACCGCCCAGGGTGGAGCCGGGCGCCTGGACGTGGCGGTCGTAAAACTGGTCATCCCGGTCGTAAACCATCCGATGGAGCTTGGCCAACACCTGACGTTCCAGGATGGACACTACTTTGGAGGTCTCCAGCTTCACCGGGTTCTGGTTCAGCGCCGCCATGATGGTGTGGAGGTGGACCATGAAAAACGGCACGGCGGAGGTCATATGACCAATGAAATAAGGAGAGGCCACGTTCACCGCGTGAGGGGCGATTTCGTCGATGAGGGCGGCGATGACGTCGGCGAGCTTTCGACGGGGATTCCAATCGATGTGGCTTTCCACAAACCGGTCGGAAAGGTCCTTCAGGCTGGCGGCCCGGGTAATCCCCACGTGACGGCGTAAAAAGTCGTGGAGCCCGAAGAGAATCTGCTCCATGTACTTGACCAGGGCCGTGCGGGACGCCTCGTCCTCCGGGCGGATGAAAATCCGCTGGAGGGTTTCCCAGTTGGCCACCAAGGCCGGGCGAGAATCCGGAATGGGGGCGTCCGGATCGGGAGAAATCCATCGTGCGTTCGAAAAGGTATTCATCAGGAGGTGGCCGCCCGCGCCGCGGAGGCGCCTTGACCGTAGCGCCGGTAAATGCCCCGGAAAAGCCGCCGGGCCTTGTTTTCGTCCAGAGAGCGAAGAATTCGGTAGGCTTTGAGCGCGCCTTCCCGGTTGTGGGCCCGGAGATGGAGCAACCCCAGGCGAAAATGGGCGTTGGCATGGTTGGGATTGACGCGGGTGGCGGTGGCGAGCGATTTGACCGCCTCCCGGCGACTCCCCATCCGCGCGTAGGCGTGGCCAAGGTGGTAATGAATTTGGGCCACGTTGGGGTTGATGGCGATGGCCCTCTGGAAAGCCTCCACCGCCTTCGCGTGGTTCCCGAGGCGACCGTAACTGAAGCCCATATCGAAATGGGCCTTGAGAAAATCCGGCCGAATCCGGATGGCGGAGCGGAACGCTTCGATGGCTTTGCGATAAAGCCCCAGCTTCCCGTAGTTGCATCCCAGGTTCGCGAAAAACAAGGCGTTGTCCCCTTCCAGCGCCACGGCCCGTTTGAATGCTTCAATGGCTCCGGCGTGATCTCCGATCCGGTCCAGCCCACAGCCGAGATTGTTCAGGGCGACGGCGTTTTCCGGCTCCATGGCCACCGCGCGTCGAAACACCGCCAGCCGCTGGAGCTGTTCGACCGCGCCCCGGACCAGGGTTACGGCGGTTTCCGCCGGAACCCGGTATCGCGCATTGTCGCCATCGACCGGATAGGCCGCCAGGACGGATCGAAGGAACGTCTCGGCCTCTTCCCGGTCGGGGACGGCGGCTTCGTAAACCACATGGGGGACGTCCCCCGGCGGAACTCCGCCCGGAACCCGCTCGGGCCGGGTGTCCACGGTCCCAATTTCCAGCAACGATTCGTCCGTGCGCGGGTCCACCCTCACAAACACATATCCCTGGTTCATCGCTTCGGATGCCTTCCCGTTCCGGCGGCCGCCATGGCCCCCGATCCCTTCAGCCCACCGCCCCGTTCCGGAGTGCGTCGGTTAACATCTTCAAATAATATCTCATTTTCCGCCAGGAAACAAGGTTTCAAGGGGCGGGTTTTTCTTGGCGGCGAAAGGCCGGTAAAGGGGATCGCCGACCAGCACCATTTTCCAGGAGAGATAGGGCAGGCTTTCCCAGTAGGCTTCGGCCAATGTCCGCTTCTCGGCCTCCAGTTTATGAAAAAACAGGTCCGGCGGCGGGAAGGCGGTGAGGAACGGTTCGCTCACCGGCCCGATCACCGCCGCCGCGCCGTCCATCAGCAAGCCCAGGCACCAGGGCGTCCGCCCGCCGGTCCGGAGCGTGGCGCACTCCCCGCTGGCCACGTGATAGGCCACCGCGCCGGGCGTCCAATCAAAGGCGTCCGCATACCGGGACAACCGATACCATCCGCAGTAAAGGGCGGCTTCCGGGGCTTCCCCGGGTCCGAACAGCGCCTCGGTCGTCTCCAGAACCACGGGCCACCCGCGCCGCTTCAAACCGGCGGCCGCGCGATGGAGGCGAAGATCAAAGGCCCGATAGCCGTCCGCATGGTCGGCGGATTCGGGCCAGCGGGCGTCGAAATAGGCCACGCCCCTCAGCCCATGGGCTTCGGCGGCCTGGGCTTCGGTCAACCGTCGCCGAATCAGGTCCGGGGTCGGGCCGTCCAGCCGGGCGACCAAAAGCATCCGGTCGGGGTCCACGGCGGCGATCCGCCCCCGAAAGCCGGGATAAAGGGGATTGCGCAGCCAGCCGCCCAAGGGATGCCGCTCCCGCCGAACCAGGGACAGTTCGGAATCCACCGCCGCCTCCCCGTCCGTCCTTTGCCGCAGCCGATGGCGCTCCTTCTCCAACCGGCGTAGCCGCTCCCTGGATTCCGCATCCTCGCCGCCGCTCTCCCGAATTTCCCGCAGGCGTCGGATTTCCGCTTCCAAGGTCCGAATCCGTTCCGCGTCCGGCCCAACCTCCGGCGGCGCCGTCACCCGAAGGGGCACCCCGTAAACGGTGGCCATGCCGCGAACCCGCCCCTTTCCATCCGTCTCCAGATTTTCCAGAAATCGGCGCAGAGGCGCGGCCACCCGATGCTCGAAGTCCGACCGCGAGATGGTTTCCCCCACCGGCATGGGAACCACCAGCAGGCGGTCCGGCGGAATTTCCCGCCGCGCCATGTAAAAACGGGCCAACTCCACGCCGGCCGGAACGCGTTCGTTGGCCAGGACGACCATTTGGTCGGCGGACAAGCCCCATGCCCCCGGCGGCCAGAAAGCGCCCGCCGCCACGCTCCAAAATACAAGCGCCCGGAGAATCCGAATCGACCTCTCCCCCATCGGAGGAATGGGAAAGGGGAACGTTGGAAGCGGTTTTTCCGGGCGCTTGGCAGGCACTTTCGCGAATACTTTCAGAGGTTGTTCAAAAATTCGAGATCCTTTTGCTGACTGTTCTTGGTGCCGATGACCAGGACTTCAACGCGGCCTTCGCCGGTCTTGCGGAAATAGAGTCGACCCTTGTAGCCGTAAACCACTTCCAAAACCGTTTGCCGCCCCTTTTTTCCGAACACTTTCCGTTTGATGGTGACCAGCGAAGGGTCTTGGTTTAGCTGGTGGACAACCTCCTCGGCCTTAATCCGCATCTCTTCGGAAAGCGAGGTGAAGCCGTCCACCGCCCGGTCGTGAATGGCGATGTTCTTGTACAGGGCCCGCAGACGCTTGCCCAGCATCGCGTCCCGGCGGGAAGCGCTCCGACCGCCCTTGCTCTGTTCGAATCCCTGGATTTGCTCCTTGAGATGGGCGATCTCCTCCTTCTGCTCTTCCTGAAGAGCGAGGTTTTTCCGGAGTTTTTCCTCCAGCCCCACGATCTCTTCGATCATGAGGTCCTCGTTTTTCATCGCCTTCTCTTTTTCCCGCTCCAGGGTCTGCTTGATCCGGCCGAAACCGGCCATCAGCTCGTCCCGTTCTCGGCCCAGCTCGGCGAGATTTTGCTGGTGGCCGGCCTCCAGTTCGGTCAGTTCCCCGATCCGGCGGGCGGTTTCCACCTCCGCCTCCCGAGCCCGGCGCAGGCCCAACCGATATTGGCGGTGGAGAAGGAACAGGGACACGCCCAGATAGGGCAGCAGAATCAGCAGCGAGAGCCAGCTGATGTAGTTCAGACGAAGGGAGAAGCGAACCACGAGCCCCTCCTCCATCCGCTCCAAATTCCGGGCCGCCTGCTGCACCGGATCGGAGATCATCAGGTCCCCCTGAAAAACCAGCGGCGGAGGATATAGGATGGTTCCCCGACGGGTCAAAACGGTGACTTCGGGCTCCGCGCCCAGGATGACCACGGCCTGTTCCGAAAGAAACCGGCGGACGTTTTCCTGAATCCGCTCCTCGATTCGGACGCTGCCGTCCAGCAGGGGACGGACGTCTCCCACCAGGGCGTTTTCCAGCCCGCGCGTCAGCCTTCCGGCCAAGTACCGGTCCAGAAAAACGCCCTGCACCGCCTCCACCGAGAGAATGAACAGCAACGGCGGAAACAGGAGGCACAGCAACAGAAGGCGAAAATTGAGGTATGTCATGCCCGGAAGCGGCCTTTCCGGCTACATCCCGGCAAGGATTTCCCGGGCGTGGTCCGCGCCGGCGAAGGACTCGTTCAGGGACAGGGCCTTCTCCAAAGCGGCGCGGGCGCGTTCCGGCTGCTCGTCTTTGTGGTAGGCCAGCCCCAGATGGTAGTGAACCACCGGGTTGTCCGGCAATTTCTTCAGGCTGTCGGAAAACTCGCTGATGGCGCTGGCGTAAAGCCCTCGATGGTAATAAACCCAGCCGAGAGTGTCCATCACGCTGGGATCCTCCGGCATCAATTCCCGAGCCTTGCGCGCCAGATTGAGGGCTTCGTCCAGACTGCCATCCTGTTCCACCAGCAGGTAGGCCAGGTTGTTGGCCGCCGGGGCGAAATCGGGCCGAACCTCCAGCGCCTTCCGGTAATGGGCCTCCGACTGTTCAAAGTCTTTTCGCATGTCGAACAGGGTGCCCAGCAGCATGTGGGGACCCGCCTGCTCGGGATCTTTTTCGATGATCGCCTGGTACTGGGCGATGGCCTCGTCCGCCCGATTTTCGTTTAGGTAAATCCTGGCCAGAGCGTAGTAGGGTCGCAGGGATTCCGGATTTTTTTCCAGCGCGGCCTGGAACGCCTTTTCGGCCGCCGCATTGTCTCCCTTGGCGATGTAGAGCCCGCCGATCAGGTTGTAGACCATGGCCTGGGAGGCGGGAGACTCGGACACCACCGACAGCTGATTCTCGGCCTTGCGCAAGGCCGCGTCGTATTCCTCCCGGGCGGAATGAACGAGAACCACGTTGGTGAAGACGTCCATCAGCCGGGGATTGATCTCCAGGGCCCGGTCGAAATGCGACATGGCTCGTTCCCAATCCTCCTCCAGCCGGTAAAGGAAACCCAGCCGATAGTGACCCACCGGGTTTTCGGGGTCCAACTTCACCAGCTCCTCGAACTGATCCCGGGCGAGGGCGTTTTCCCCGGCGAACATCAGGCTGTTGCCGTAAACCAGGCGGGCCTGATAACTGCCGGGCATTTCTTGAAGGACTTCTTCGCTGAGCCTGCGCGCTTCGCGGAAATTCCGCTGGCGCAAATGAATTTCCGCCAACAGCAATTTGGCCCGGTCGTAGTCCGGATCCAGGTCCACCGCCTTTCGCAGGCTCGTTTGGGCGCGGCCCGGATTCCCGTCCCCCAGATACGCCACGCCCATGAAGTAATGCGCCCGCTCGGCTTCGGGCTCTTCCTCCACCAGCGGAGCAAAGACCGCCAGGGCCGGCTCGAATTCCCGTTTCAGCACCAGGATTTCCCCCTTCAGCATCCGGGCGTCGAAATCCTTGGGATTCTTTTCCAGGATGCGGTCCACCAGTCCCTCGGCCCGGTCCACGGCCTGTTGTTCGAAGAAAAAACGGGCGGCCGGCTGAAGAGTGCGGACTTCGTCCGGCTGGATCTCCAGGGCCTTTTCATACATGGCCTGGGCGTCCTTGGCCCGGTTCACGTTCTCGTAAAACCCGGCGGCCACCAGATAGGGGCGGACATCCTCCGGGGCGACCTCGACGGCGCCAAGGTAGGCCGTCTCGGCCCGATCCTCTTTCTGCCGGCTGAAATAATAATTGCCCTCCAGTATCCGCAGGTCCACGTCCTTCGGATTTTCCTCCAGAAGCTGTCCAAGGTGGGCTTCGGCCCGGTCAAATTCCTTCTGGGAGATGAAATAGCTGAAAAGCGCCAGCTGGGGCTGGATGGCGGCCGGATCGACGTCGATGGCGCGCCGCAGGTGGGCTTCGGCCTCCGTCGGATCTTCGTTTCGGGAATGGAGCTGAGCCAAGGCCATGTAGGCCCGAGTCTGGGCCGGATCGAGCTGGACGATCTTTTCAAAAACCTCCGCCGCCCCCGCCGGGTCGCCCTCCTGCTGCAAAAGGCCCGATTTCAGATAGAGCATTTCAATGTCGTCCGGTTTTTCGGCCAACACCGCGTCCACCCGTTCCGCCGCCTCCTCATACCGCTTCCCCAGAAAGAAGAAGGTGGCCAGTTTCCGCTTGGCCTCCAGATTTTCCGGGGCCAGCTGTTCCAGTTGTCCAAACTGCTGGAAAGCTTCCCTGGTTTGCCCAAGTTTGAGGTAGGTTTCCCCGAGGATCCGATGAGCCTCCGCGAAACGGGGATCAATTTGAAGGGCGTTTTTTAGTTCGATTTCCGCGTTTTTGTAATCGCCGGACTCGAAAAAGGCTTTTCCTTTTTCAAAAAATTCTATTTTCTTTTCTTCGCTGGAGGCGCATGCGGCGACCGCAAAGGCCATGAGGCCAACCAGAACCATAACAACAAGCCTTCGAAATTTCATACGATTCCTCCGTTTTTTGGTAAACAGACCATGCCGGGCTCTCCGGGACCGACCTGGCGGAGAGATATGACACAGACCGCAAATGGAATCAATAGCATCCGGTGGGGACTTTCCCGATTCAGGGGGTGAAATCTTCGCAATCCGGTTTCCGCGTCCAGGGCGCCGCGGTTCCGGGAACCGGGCCAAGCTCCGGCGGCGGAGCCGGGGGGGAGAGGCGAAGCCGGCCCGGGGGCGGCGGAACGGACGTTGAATGGGCGGAAAGGTACGCGCCGATGCGGCCGCGCAATCGCCAGAGATCGACGGGCCGAATCCCGTCGAACGTCGCGGTGCCCGCGTCCGCTTCGTGGGTTTTTTCCACCCTGCCTTCCAGGTTCAAATTCCGTCGCAGCCAATCGGCCACCTGGGTCCGGTCTTTTTCCAAGGCCGCGGTCAGCGCCGCGAGATACTCCACATCCTGCTGCCCTCGGCGAAACGCCTTGAGTCGAACGGACGGGTGGGGCCCGTCCGGGGCCGGATAAAACAGGGCGGTCTGATCGGCGATTCGCCAGCTTTTTTCCCGTCCGATGGTCTGCCAGGGCAACACCCCGTCGGCGCCCGCCGCCCAGGCGGAAAGACACCAGACCGCCGGCTGGGTGTTGGCCGCAGGGATTGGGTTGGTTGTTCCGTATTCATACAGGGTGGTCCCGGGCCATCGGCGATTCATGGTCCGCCACATGCGGGTGGTTTGGGCATCGTTGCCGCCGAGGTAGGTTTCGTCCAGCAACCCCCACAAAATGTTTCGGCCGAAACGAAAATAGGAAATGTCGGCCCGAAACCGCAGGGAAGCCGAGTCGACCGCCGGTTCCACAGACTCCCGGAACAGCCGGGCATACCAGCGCAACGCCCAGAAATCCTGGGTGTTGACCGGCTCGTCGAAGATCCAGGGGGCGGAATTCTGGTCGACCCGCTCCCGATGGTAGACTTTGTTGTTGAGATAAAACTGGAAACGGGTCTGGGACCAGCCCTTTTTCTTCAAATGGCGGGCGAAGGCGGCGAAGGCCCTCCCCAGCTCCTCCCGGTAGGCCGCGTCCAACCCCTCTTCCGGCCAGTAGGAAGGGGTGTAGTGGGGATAGATTTCCACCGGCCAGTTTTCGCTGAAGGGCAGATACATCGCATCCACCGGTTGACCCGACCGGGGCAAGTCGGAAAAGGCGGTTCCGTCCAGCAGCGGAGCGAGGTGGCGATCCCATTCCGTCCAATCGAAATCCTCGCCGTTCCATTTTGGAGCGAACTCGGGTCGACCGTTCCACCCCGATGGCAGCCGGTTCAGGCAGGTGCGGTGCGCGTGGGCCAGCCGATAATAATTGTATCCGCGATAGGGCGAAACCGTGCCGTAGGCGTTCATCTCCGGCACGAAGGATAGCTTGTCGGGGAGGGCGAAGTTCCAGACCGCGACGGCGATCGGGATTTCCAGGGTCTGGCCCCGGGATCGCAGGGTCAAAACGCCCGGATGGTTGCCGGGACGCGCTTCGCGGGGGACGTGGATGTCCGCGACGACGGAATGGCGGCCCCGGCCTTCTCCCGAAAATTGAGGCGCGGGAACGGCAACCGGGCCGGTCAACGGTTTCAAGGGGTCGGGAAGCGGGCCCTCCGGGGATTCCACATAGTGAAATTCGAACAGCTCCGTCCGGAGCGGCGAGTCTTTTTCGAAGGAGATGGACAGGTCCACCGCCGGGCTTCGTCCGGTCAGCAGAATCTGGAAGGCCGCCGTCTCGTTCCGCGCGGCGTGAAGCCGGATCCTCGGCGGGTTGACCGAAAAGAGATGACCGCCGGCGCTTTCAGCCGGGGAAGGTTCGGGGAAAAAGGCGCCGGAATCCGGCGCGACCTTGTCCAGAAGGTCGACAATCCGAACTTCGACGCCGCCGAGGGAGGGGAAGCGATCCGACAAATCGGGAAAGGGGGAAATTGGATTCTTCGGCACTTCAACCGGAGGGCGGCCGGGAGAAACCTGGAACGCGGCACCGGTCCAAGGCCCCGCGTTGCCCGCGCCGTCCACCGGGCGCAGCCGGAGCCGATAATCCACGTCGGGTTTCAGGGAAAGATGGCGGAGATGGAGGAAAACCGGACGTCCCCCCTCCCCCGCAATGGGCATTTGATACAAGGGGATTTCCATTCGATCCTCGGGACCCTGGATTTCCCCATGGAAGCCGACGACGCCGGCCGGGCCTTGGTCCAAAGGCGTCGTCCATCGGAACCGGGCCTCGCCCTTGGGCAGAATTTCGGGAATCCAATGGATTTCGGGAATCGCCAACGGAGGCAGTTTGTCGGACGGACCGAGTCGAATTTCCATCCATGGACCGCTCTTCAGGCTTTCGCGGCTGTAGACGAAGCGGTTGGGGAAGTAATGGTAGTCAAAATTGCCGTCTTGGCAGGACCATTCATTTCCGACTTCGTCCCAGAGCAGAAAACCATGGCTGATTCCGGCCACCCGGGCGGCCACCACCTTGGGATCGACCGGGATCTTTTGCCAGCCATCCCGATCCGGCGGCGTCGCGTCCGCAAACCGCCAGAAGGTCCCGCCCATGCCGAACACCACGTCCATGAGGTTGCCCCCCGGCGGCCCCCAGTCTCGCCGCCCCAGTTCCGCCTGGGCGAAACAGGCGCTCCCTTTTTGCGGACGGTAGCCCTCGGCGGTTCCTTCCACCCAATGGGTAGCGACCGTGGAGGCGCCGACCCGGGCCAGCGGCCAATCGGGAGAGGCGGATCGAAGGTGAAGAACGGCCTTTTGAACTGTCCGGCCCCGCAGGCGTTGCGGGTCGATGTCCAGAAGGATGGATTCTTGTTGGCCTTTGAGTTTGAGGCGGCGGTTTTGGCCGGAATTGCCGGTTTGTTCGCC
>JBKHDD010000025.1:0-42338 GCA_046541515.1 Desulfococcaceae bacterium | reverse complement strand
ATTAGTTAAAACGATATTGCAACATAGGAAGACTTTTTAGATAGGCTCTAAGGGATGCGGAACGGAAACATGAAAAGCAAACCATAAAAGACCGCCCGGTGGGCGGTCTTTCGTTTCACCGAAGAAGAGCCCGGAAAGTGGGCTTGAAGCGAACAATCTCGCGACGATTGGATCGGAGCATCGGGTGAGACCACAATCGATCTGTTCCGTCCACGCAATCTTCGGCGAGAATTTTACCGATCATCTCGTAGCTCATGCGAGTGTTGTTTCGCAATTGTTCGGGTTCGGATAGGCAGCCCAGCACAAAAACCCGGTTCCGAATTGCTGTGGGTATGTGTCCCGAAATCATATGGAATCGATTCGCGTCATTATCGAAATCCACAAGCAGCATCACCCTTCGTTCCGCATATTTTTGGATCGGTTCGATGTGGTTTTCGATAAAAAAATCGATCGTTTTTTTCCAGCCTCCAGGCGGTGGCAGGATTTGAATTGCTCGTGAATCCAATCGGTTTTCCAGCATGAACCCGTTGGCGATCTGTCGATTGGCGTCGTCTTCGGGAATCAGAAGCAGGTGCAACCGGTACTTGTTCACGCTCATAATTCGATTTCATCCAAAAGGAGGTCGTTGATGATATCCTTGCTTTTGGATTGAACTTGAGACAACAAACTTGAACGGGTTGGTTCGGAGTGACTATTTCTATAGAGAAGAATCGAGTTTTCATCCGAAAATTGGCGTATGGCTTCTGGATTATGGGAGGTTATGATGATTTGCCCTTTTTCATGAAAATGCCTCCTTAACTCCCGAATCAAAGAGCCGACCATTGAAAGAGATAGGTGATGATCTGGTTCGTCCCAGAAGCAAAACAATGGTCCGTAGAATTTGTTGGCCGATAAAACCATTGCGTAAACAAAAAAAAGTTTTTCTCCATCGGAGAGTTCTTGGAAATCCAGTTTGGTCAAAATTTTGTTGTTGGAAAAATTGACGACTATGTTTTTTGATGTTCTTGTCGTTGGTTCGTTTTGAAAATCTTCAAAATCAAGCATGAATTGCTTGAGATGCTTATCGATATCGCTGTAAGATGCTGGATAGACAGAGAGAAGTCCCGAGAGCCAAGCTCCAATATTTGAACAATCCGGCAAGGGTTCTTTGGTTTCGGTGGAGGATTCGCCAGAAAAAATTTGAGGTATAGGCCGTAAAATTACAATTTCAGCAAGCCAATTTTTAAATTCATTGATCAGGGATGTATTGGAAGGGACTTGGATTATCGGCAATGCGGCAAGGTGCCAATCAACAAGAAATCTTGTTTCTTGATCCGGACTCATATTTCTGTAGAGATTTACTTGGGCAATTTCCCGCGAGAAAAAAAACTCGCCATCCACAACTAGTTTTTCTTCATAAATTCTCATTTCTTTAAAGTGTTCAGGAAGCTCAAATGCAATGGAATATAAATAATTTTTGTCGTTCAAAGATACTTCAACCTCGATTCTCGATATTTTTTCCGATTCGTTTTTGTTTAAGTCGTCGGGTCCAATTAATTGCCCCACTCTGTTAATCCCCCGACCAATTTTTTGAAGCAATTCGAGGGCCAACGAAATTGAGGTTTTTCCGGCCCCACTTTTTCCGATCAGCAGGACGGATTGCAATCCACTAATGTCAATTTCAAAATTGTTGAAGCATTTATAGTTATTTATATAAATTTTTTTAATCATTTTAAATTCTCCAAAAATCAAAAAGCCGTTTTATTTTATGTTCTCCAGCGCTTCTTGACGGGTGCTCCCTTGGGAAATGCAGCCGGGAAGCGAGGGGACCTCCGCCACGAAGACGCCGTCTTCATCCGGTTCGATGATCACGCGGAATTTCAATGTTCGCCTCTCGGTTGAAGAAATCTTTTCGAGTGAGGATAAAGCGCTTCTGGAATGACTTCAAGAACCAAGGCCGCAGGAGTCGGAAATCCTTCCAGCGATCGTAGATTTCGCCGGATGGGTTTTGTCCGAGGTTTGGTCCGTTTTTTGGACTGGACTCTCAAACGGGGCGAACAAAATCCAATCGGCTTCATTCCGCCGCTTCGGCCGCTTCCGCAGCCGCTTCTTCCTCTCCATTCAAGCCGTTTCCCCCGCAAACCCCCTCCCCCCGATCCACCGGAATCCGCACCGTGAACGTCGTCCCCTTGCCCACCTCGCTTTCCACGGAAATCGTGCCCATCAGCGAATCCACCAGCCCCTTGACGATGGGGAGGCCAAGGCCGGTGCCGGTGACGAAGCGTGTCTTCTCGTTTTTGACCCGGTAGAACCGCTCGAAGATTTTGTCGAAGTATTTTTCCTCGATGCCGAAGCCGGTGTCGGAAACGGAGACCACCAGCTCGCCGTTTTCCTCCCGGCCGGTCACGGCGACGGTTCCGCCCTCCGGCGTGTAGTTGATGGCGTTGCTCACCAAATTCCCGTAAATGCTTTCCAGCGCGTTGGGATCGGCCATCAGGCGGGGCAGGGGCGTCTCCGGCAGATCGACCGTCAGCGTCTGCTTTTTGGCCTGGACCCGGGCCTGCATGAACTCCACGATGCTCCGCAGCAGCTCGTCCACGCGCACCTCCACCGGCTCCCGGGTCACGCCGCCGGACTCGATGCGGGACAGATCCAGCAAATCGCCGATGAGGCTGATGAGCCCCTGGGTCTTTTCCTTGGCGCGGGAGAGAATGTACTGTTCCTTTTCCGGATCGTCCTCGATCATGTCGCTCATGACCATGGCGAGCTGTTCGTGGATGGTGGACAGCGGGGAGCGCAGCTCGTGGGAAACCTTGGCCACAAAATCGGATTTGATTTGGTCGAGCACCTTCATGGTGGTGATGTTCACGAAGGTGACCACCGCGCCGAGACATTCCCCGTCCTCGCTCAAAATGGGCCGGCCTCGGGCCATCAGATAGGTGTTGTTTTCCATGCACAGTTCATGGGAGGGCGGGTCCTCCCCCGCGCAATATTTCCCGGAAGAAATCTCCCGTATGGTCTCGCACAGCGCCCCGTTGGAGACGTAGGCCTCGATTCGGTCGCCGGGCGCCCGGCAGGGATCCAGGTTGAGCAGTTGGAGAAAGGCCGGGTTCATCAGCACCACCTGGCCCCGGGCGTTGGTGACCACCAGGCCGTTGGGCAGGGTTTCGATGAGGGTGCGGAGACGGCTTTTTTCCGTGCCCAAATCCATCAGGGTCTTTCGCCGCTGCTGCTCCAGCAGCTCCGTTTCCCAGGTCAGCCGAAGGTTCTCCCGGGCCCGATCCACCACGATGCGCAGGTGATCCGGCTCGAACGGTTTGGGGATGAAATCGTAGGCGCCCCGCCGCATGGCCTCGATGGCGGTTTCGATGGTGGCGAATCCGGTGATGATGATCACCAGGATGGATTCGTCGATCTCCTTCAGATGGCCCAGCACCTCCAGGCCGTCCATCCCCGGCATTTTCAGATCCAGCAGCACGATGGAGATCAGCTCGTTTTTGGCCACCTCCAGCCCTTCCTCGCCTCGTCCCGCCGTGAACACCTGAAAGCCCATCCGGGACAGAATTCGCTTGCAGCCCTCTCGAATGCCGGCCTCGTCGTCGATGACCAGCGCGTTCATGGTCGCCGCGGGATTATCCGAGGAATTCGGCGGTTTGGTCATGGCTTTCCTTCTCCCCCTCGGTTGGATGGGTCAACGGCAGTTGGATGCGGAACAGGGCCCCTCCTTCGGGGCGATTGACGGCTTCGATATGTCCGCGATGATGCTTGACGATGCTGTAGGCCAGGCTTAGACCCAGGCCGGTCCCTTCGCCTTCTTCCTTGGTGGTGAAGAAGGGGTCGAAAATCTGGGAAAGAATCTCTTCGGGGATGCCCGGTCCGGAGTCGGCGATTTCGATCCGGACGTGTTGACCGTCGTCGGAAAGCCGGGTTCGGATGACGAGATGGCCTTTTCCCGCCATGGCCTGGGCCGCGTTGAAGATGATGTTCATGAACAAATGGTTGAGCTGCTGGATGTCGCCGGGAACCTCGGGCAGGGTTTCGTCCAGATTCGTTTCAATTTCGATGTTGTGGAACAGCGTCTGCTTGTCCAGCAGAAAAATCGTCCGCGAGATGGCCCGGTTGATGTCGTGGGGCTTGATCTGGTAGCGGGTCTGCCGGGCGAATTCCAGCAATTCCTTGACGGTGTCCCGGCACCGCTGGGCGTCTTTCAGAATCCGGTTCAAATCCTCCCGCGCGCCGTCCTCCAGCTCGTATTCCTCCAGCACCAGTTTGGTGAACAGCGTGATGCTGCCCAGCGGATTGTTGAGCTGGTGGGCCACGCCGGCGGAAAGCTTGCCCAGGGAGGCCATTTTGTCCGCCTGCTGAAGCTGAAGCCGGGTCCGATCCAGCTTTTTGCGCATCCGGATTTCCTCGCGAAGATCCCGGAAAAAGCCGATGGTGGCCACTTCGGCCTCGCCTTCGTAGACGATGCTGGCGTTCAGGCTGATGGGGATGATCTCGCCGTCCTTCCGCTGGATGTCCGTCTGGTAGGATTTCAGCTTTCCCCGGCCGCCGTATTCCTCGGCCCGCAACTTGCGCATGATGTCCCGCGCGCCGTCCCGTTGGGGATAAATCTGGTGAATCATGAGGGAGTAGAGGCCTTCCTCCACGGTATAGCCGGTGGTCTCCGCCGCCGCGTCGTTGAAGATGAAGACCTTGCCCATGCGGTCGGCGGCGATGACGGCGTCCACGGAGCTGAGCATCAGGTTGCGGAGGAAAGCGTTGGAGCGCCGGAGCTTTTCCTCCAGCCCCTCCAGGAGCGGGATGTCGAAATCCAGCATCACCACCGCGTCGACCTCCTCGTTGTCGTCCAGCAGCGGATAAAAATAGTGGCAGTAATTTTTTTTGAAGGTGAGGAAGCTGGTTTTGTGGATCAGCGCCGGCTCTTTCTTCCGGACGATGCCGTCGATGGGGCATTCCTCGCAGGGGCGCTCGCATTCCCACAGGGCTTCGTAGCAGGATTTTCCGATAATGCTGTCGGCAAATCGCTTTTGGGCGTGGCGGTTGGCCGCCATGATCCGGTGTTGGGTGGAAATCACGACGATCTGACGCTGAAAGGCATCCAGCGCCCGGATCAGATAGTCCTTTTCTTCCGCGGTGCGCATGAAGACCGCCTTTGGGATGGCCCGGAAACATCGCGCGCGTTTCGATCCCGGGCAATACGGTTCGGGGGGCCGGGTGCCCCGGCAGATGTCCGGGAATCGATTCCGGCCAATTTTTTCAATATCTCAAATGAATCATATCGAAAAACGGTGTGGTCATCAACAGAAAAGCGAAGGCGGTTGAAATAATGAATTCAATTTGGATGATTGAATTTTCTTTCGCCAAGTGGGCGGGAGGATGGGAGTAGGGCCGGGGAAAATTTAAATTGGAGATGAAATGAGGGATTGTGAGAGGGAAACGATGATTCGGCTTTTTGGCGAGATTTTGCCGAGACGATTATCGGAAAACATGGCGCCGATGCCATTCCAGGAAGGTTTCCGAGGGCAGGAATCGGTGGGGCGGGAAGATGGGCCTTCCATGGAAACAACTAATCATTTTCAGCGTTTTGGGGTCGCTATCGTTTTTCAGCTCGGTGGAAATCTGGATGGTCAATTTCTTGGATATCGTCATCAAACCGCTTTCGAAGAGTCGATCGAAAGTGGCGCTTAAGCACAGCCCGTTCCGAGGATCCGTTCGGTGCCGCTCGTCCTGGCTCCAAGGAATGATGTGGCTGGCCACAAGGCATTGGCGAATTTTCAAACCGGTTATGCAGCAAGTGCCGTCATAGCTGCTCAGGATGGCATCCCGGAAAAAGGACTGATGAACACGAGCTTTTCGAATGACCTCCCTTTCGCCGGGGCCTTCCGGTCGTTCCAAATTCTCGGAAAAATCTACGGCTTTTCCGGCATCCCGAAACCGCCGTTTGATTTGTTTGGCTTCAAGGACGAGCTGGTTCCAGTTTTGATGAAAAGCATCCCAAATTTCCTTGTCCATCCGGCTGGCATGGGGAAGACCAGAGATTTTTCGTTTGGACAATTCCGGATCGAACGAACCGAAATTGCCAAGTTTTCTGGCAATGCTGGCGGATGTCCGCTTCAGGACGCCTGCCAGTTCGATGACGCCGGGGTTGTTTGCTTTGGTCTTTTTGAAGGGAATTCGGCAATACAAATCAAAGGCGAGGATCAGCTCGTCTCGCGCCCAGGGTAGACCATGGTTTTCGGGCTTGTTTGTGTTTTCCATGGCCAAACAAGAAGGCGAACGGGGCCGAAGCCATCGGGAAAAACGTCATGGAAATTACCGGGGCGTCGCCGCGTCAAATCATGATAAACAACCCCAACAGCAAAACCAACGCCACGCACACCCCCATCAGAATCCAAAACCCCCGCTTGTAATCAAATCCTTCGGGCTTCCCGTTCGCGTCTTCCCTTGTCGCCGGAAGATTTTCCGTCGGCGCCCGGTCCAGCCCGGTGGCGTTGAGGAAGCGCTCCACGTCCCGGGCCATGGTGCGCTGGCCGTGGGCCTTGAAGGTGTCCCGGTATTTCCGCAGCCGCTCCAGCGCGTTCTTCCGCTGGCTCTCGGTGGAAAGATCGCCTCGGGCGTACATGGCCTTGATTTCCTCGAACCGCTCGTAGCTTTCCCGCACCGCCTTCTGCTGCCGCTCGGAGATCTTGGCCTCCATGGCCTTTTGGCGACCGATTTCGTCCTGAAGGCTTCGCACCGTTCCATCGATGGTATCGATGAAGCCCGCCACCCGTTCCTTTCGATCCGTGTCTCCCACGCTTTCGAACAGGTGCGCGTAGCGGCTCAGCGCCTCTTTCTGGTAGATGAACTGGTCCAGGTGGGACAGGTCGGCGGGGGTGGCCTTGAAGCTCTGGAACAGGCTGCCGGCCTGGTCGAAGAGAAAGCGGGCCGCCCGGCGGCTTTTTTCCGCCATCACCCGGCGGGCGGACTGGAGGTCGCGCTCCAGCAGACGGCGGGCCTCTTCCAGGTAGGGATCGTCCCCCAACTCGGCGGATCGGGATTCCAGGGTTCGCAGATCGGCCCGAAGCGGGGCGAGTTCGTTGAGGTAGGCCACGGCCTGCTCCTCCAGCCCCGGCGGGTCCGAAACGGTTCGCTCCACCGCGAGCTGGATGCCCCGGGCGGCCCGGGCCAGGGTCAGCAACTCGGCCAGCCCTTCCATTTTTTCCGCGAAAAGGACCCGTTTGGCCCGGATCAGGTCGGCCAGTTCCGGGTCGGGGAGGGCGGAGACGGCGGCGGTGAACAGCGTTTCGAACCGTTTTCGGCGGCCCTGGTACCGTTGGTATTCGCCCGGTTCTTCCGAATCGGGATTGACGAAAAGCCGGCCGCCCGGCTGAAGCTGAAGATAGCCCGAGAGCAGATCGGGGGCCAGGGAGGTGGTGACGCCCCGCTGGTGCGCCTGCACCAGCCGGCGGTTCCACGCCTCGATGGTTTCTTCGATCTCGCCCAGGGTTTCCCGCACGGGACGGGGGATCACGCGAAGTTCCAGCTCCCGCAGGACGAGCCGGTCAAGTTCCTCGGAGAGGGTCTGGTAGCGGCGGGCAGGGGTCATTCACAACACTTCGGCCCGTCCCTTGGGGAACGGGCCGCCGGAAAGGAAAGCCGGAAGGGGCCGCCGTCGGCTCCGCTCGGTTCCGTTCGAATCCGGGCCGAGATATGGGCTCGGATCCGAACGGAACCCGCCGGAATTACGTTGGCCGCGGCCGGGTTTCCGTGGGGTCATGGGTTCGCAGGGCGCGGATCGCTTCGCGAAACTGGCGGCTCCGCCCCTGGTGTTTGGCGAACAGCACGCGCACCCGGTGGCGGCGCCAGGGGGAAAGGCCCTTTTGGGCCAGGGCCATCAGCAACTTTCGGCCCTCAGCCCGCTCTCCGGCCTGTTTTCGAATGCGGTCGCGCCGGGTTTCCAGATCGGCGTAGGTCTGGCCGACGGTGGCTCGGTAGTCGCCCAGCGCGCCGCGCACCGGTCCTTCGGGACCGCCCGGGTCCGCCATTTCCCGGCCCTGGGCGTCCTCGAACCGGTTGATCTCCTCAAAGGTCCGGTTGAGTTCCCCGATTTTCGGGTCCGGTCCGGAAAGCTGGAGCAGGGTTGTGGGGCGGTGGATGAACCGCTGGTGGATGGCCTCCAGCAGATTCGCGGCCCGGTGCAGGCGCGCCGATTGGTCCTGGAACAGCGCCTGCAAGTCTCGGGATCGGCGTACCTGGTCCCGGATCAGCTCGATGTCGTCGGCCAGGGCCGACAGCAGTCCGATCTGCTGCTGCTTGACCTTGCGGAAGGCGGAGGCGGCGGTTTCGGGGCCGGGACCGACGTATACGAGCCGGTTGACGGCCACCGAAATCCGTTCCAGCAGGGCCTCGCCTTCGTCCAGGATGTCCCGGACGGCTTCCTCCAGAGGGTCGGCCTGGGCGTCCGAACCGGCGTCCAAAGACCGGTCCAGAGCGGCGGCGGAGCGGAGGTAGGCCGTCACGGCCTTGGTGAATCGACGGGTGTCCACCGCGCCGAGGGCGGCTTCCAGCTCGGCGAGGGCCGCGGAATCCAGGGGCCTATTCCTCTTCTTCCTTCCGATGGATCAGCCGCTCGATTTCCTCGCGGTTGCCCTGGATCTGCTGGAGCCGCAGCTCGTCGTTCTTCCGGTAGACGTCCTCGGCGTCCTTGAGGGCCTCGTACTCCATCTGCCACTGGGGGCTGTTGGTCATCTGGTCTCCCACCAGGGAGGCGTAGCGGCCGAGCACCTTGTTGCCGTCCTCGATGCTCTCCACGATCATGACCATGGACTGGGTGACCCGGGCCACGCCGGAACAGATCTGGGAGACGTTTTCCACCGCCACCTTCATGTGCTCGGCGCCGGCGGCGAACTTGTCCACCATGTTGACGTGCAGGTCGCCCCGCTCCTTGAAATCGTTGATGAGTCGCCGGTAGCTCTTGAGCGCGGTCTGGTACTTGACCCCCATGTCGATGTTGGTCTTGTACTTCAGCTCCATGCCCTGGCTTTCCCGCAGGGCCATTTCCAGATGGTCCCGCAGCTTTTCCACCTCGGCGTACCGGTCGTCCACGGGGGACATGCCCTCGTGGATGGGCACCAGTTCCTCCAGCTGCTTTTCCAGCTCCCGGCTGTGGTCCACCTGGTCGTTGTAGGCGCGGCGGTCTCCGTGGATCTGATCCGTAAAGGCGTCGTTGACGCTGGTGAGATTGCGGACGATGCTGTCCACCTCGACCACCGTCTCCCGCAGCCCCTCGTTGAGGCTTTTGAGGCTGTGGATGTACTGATCGATCATTCCCCGGAATTCGTGGATCATGACCTCGTCGGGCTTCCGGGGAACCTCCTTCTGGACCACCTCGTAATCGGTGTAGGTTTCCATCTCCTGCTCTTTGAGGCCGGTCAGGACCATGGCCTTTTCGAGCAGGTTGTATTGCACCGGGCGCTCCCGTTCCACGGGGATCTTTTCTTCGATCACCTTGTTGGTCCGGGAGGCGATGATGTTTTTGATGCCGTCCTCGATGACCTTGATCTCGTCCACAACGTGCTGAAGATTTTGCGCGTTGAACGAGCTGGAACGGACGTCGGCGGATTCGTTGATCCGGGTGTTGGGCGGCCGGAAGGTCTTGGCCGGAACGGAAATCGGAGCCTCGGGCGCGGGGCTCCCCCCGGATCGGGTTTCGGCGTATCTGCTGACCAGTTCGTCGATTTTGGCGTCGACGGCCGGCGCGGCGGCGGCGTTTTGGTTCATGCTGTTTTCGACCATTTTTTCGGGTATACCTCCTGCATTTTCGGGGGATATTACACCAGCGTCCCCGCGAGGTCAACCGGAATGGGACTGGACGAGGCATTGGGAATCGGACCGGAACAAAACCGGATTCCGGACCGATTTCGAAGAGTTCCGAACGAATCCAGAGGTCCGAAATCATAAAATATACCTTGAAAGTTTCCCGCCCCTGTGGTACCCCCAACCGGAATAATTCCCGTCCACCCAAACCATAAAACCCGGAAAGGAAGTGAAGGATGTCGTCGAAGAAGCAGATGCGTCTGGTGTACGGCGTTGTCACCGTTTTGCTGGTCGTGGGGGTCATCAGCTACGCGGCCTTTCCTCCCGCGGTCGATCGGGAGAATCCGGACCGGATCATGTTCGTCAATCCGGCGGGGAACGTGCTTTTCGGGCACCAGGCCCACGCCGACGACTACGGGTTTTCGTGCTTCGCCTGCCACCATCACCCGGACGAGTCGGCCGGGGAGGAGCCGGTGGTCGTGGGGTGCGCGGAATGTCACGCCCTTCCCAAGGACGGCTCCCTTCCCGCCGCCTGTCTGGACTGCCACGACGAGAGCATGGTGGACCTGACCGGCGTGCCCGACAAGACCGAAGCCTTTCACGTCCAATGCATTCAATGCCACAAAGACAGCGGCGTCAATTTCATCGAATGCGCCGAATGTCACCCCATTTAATGGCCGCGCGGGTTTTCCCGTCGGCTTTTTTTTGGCTCTTTTTATTCACCGCGCTGGAGGAGAGAGGTTGGACATGAGGAAACGATCGTTTTTTGGGTTCAAACAACCTCGGTTCGAATACGCGGCGGTCCGGAACGTTGCGGTTTCGCCCGAGCGGATGCAGGCGCCGGATCGGGTGATTCTGCACCTTGAAACGCCGCCGGACCCCAAGGCCGAGGCCACCTTGAAAGTGGGCGACCGGGTGAAAACCGGTCAGCGACTGACGCTGTACCCGGACGCCGAGGCCTACGTCGTCTCGTCGGTGACCGGCGCCGTCGCGGCCATCGAAGGGTTCGCCGGGGATTTCGGGAAAAAGCTCGCCGCGATCACCATCGACGCCGAGGAGACCGACGAGTTTGACGACGGATTCGCCCAACGGCTTGCCGAGGACGAATCGGCCGCCATCCGGGAGTACCTTGGAGCCGCACCGGGGGGGTTGCCGTTGCGCGCGCTCGCGGATGACGAGCGCTCGATCGACACCCTGCTCATCTGCGGCACCGAATCGGACCTGCTCACCGCCACCAACCAATACGTCACCGCCACCCACACCGACGCCATGAACCGGGGCATCAGCCTGCTGAAGCGGCTGACCGGCGTCCACAAATGTCTCGTGGCCCTTCCCGAGAGCATCCTGGCCGCCGCCGGCGGCGTGGGCGGGGCATCCGGGGCGGAGCTTCGAGTGGTGGATTCCGCCTACCCCGCCGCCAATCCCCGGCTGATGATGCGAGACCTTCTGGGCAAAGTGACGCCCGCGGACCGAACGCCCCTGGACCTCGGCGTGCTTTTCGTCAGCGCCCAGGCGGTGGTCTCCCTGGGCCAGGCGGTGAAGACGGGCCGGGTGCCGGTGACCAAAATTTTCACGCTTGTCCGCAAAGACCTGAGCCGCGCCATGGTGGAAACCCGAATCGGAACCGCCGTGGGCGCGGTGCTTCGGGCCTTCGACGTCACCCTCTTCGACGGGGACCGCATCGTGCTGGGCGGCCCCATGACCGGGTCGGCCATCTACGCGGAAACCCATCCGGTGGGACCGGACACCGATGCCGTGCTGGTCCAGGGGAACGGAGACATCGCCGCCGTTTCGGACTATCCCTGCGTCAACTGCGGGGAGTGCGTTCGGGTTTGCCCGGCCGACATTCCCGTTAGCATGCTGGTGCGATTGCTGGAGGCCCGACAGTATGAATCGGCCGCCGAAGACTACGACCTGCATTCCTGCATTGAATGCGGATTGTGCAGCTTTGTATGCGTCGCGAAGATACCGATATTCCAGTATATCCGGCTGGCGAAATACGAGTTGGAACGGATGCGCACGGAAGAGGAGGCGACGAATGTTTAATCGAAAAAAGTTCATCGTTTCGCATGCGCCGTTCTGGCACAACGGCAGCGGCATCGCCGAACGCAGCGCGAATATCCTTTTGGCGGCGCTGCCCGCGGTGGGCATGGGAATCTATCTTTACGGCATGCCGGCCCTGGCCGTTTTCGCCCTGTCGGTGGGCTCCGCTGCGGGCTGGGAGATTCTTTACTGCCGGGCGACCAAGCAGCCGGATACCGTCATGGACGGCAACGCCGCCGTCATCGGCCTGCTGTTCGCCATGCTGCTGCCCCCGGTAATTCCCTGGTGGGTGGTCATTACCGGCACCTTTATCGCCGTCATCATCGGGAAGCAGATTTACGGCGGCATCGGCGGCAACCCCTTCAACCCGGCCCTGGTGGCCCTGGCCATCCTCACCGTTTCCTGGGGACATTATTTCAATTTTGATCTGGCCGCGTTGGGATTCGACCACGGGTTCGCGCGAATTTTTCCGGTGTCGGAGCCGCTGGCCGCGGCGAAACACGCCGGCAAATACCCGGAATTGTTCAGCGTGGGCGGGGTGGTCGCCCTTTTCTCGCCGGCGGAATTGCTGATGGGCAAACAGCTGGGCGGCATCGGGGCCACCTTCGGCCTTGGGCTGGTCGTCGGCGGGCTTTATCTGATCCTTCGGGGATTCATCCGCTGGGAAATTTCCCTTTCCTTTTTGGTCGGCATCGCGGTGACGGCCCTGGTGTTTCACATGGCCGCGCCGGAAAAATTCGCCGGCCCGGTCTTCCATCTGCTGACCGGCTACACCTTGCTGGGGGCGTTCTTTCTCGCCACCGAGGACAGCTCCTCTCCGGTGCATCCGGTACCCATGCTGATTTTCGGGGCCACGGCCGGGGTGATGACCATGCTCATCCGGAATATCGGCGCCTACGCCGACGGGGTGATGTACGGCATTCTGATCGCGAACCTCATCAACCCGCTTTTGGACAAGATTCGACCGAAAGCGCTGGGAAAGGTGGCTTGATATGAGCGATATGATCAAGATGGTGGTCGTGCTGACCGTGCTGGCCGCGTTTTCCGGCGGTCTGCTGGCGGCCGTCCGTGACAATACCCATGAAAAAATCCAAAATCAGCAGCTCAAGTTCGTCAAAGGTCCCGCCCTGAACCAGATTTTCGAGGAGGCTTCCAACGATCCCATCCAGGACCGGTTCACCATTGGGGAAGCGGACCAGGAGAAGGTGGTGTTCGTGGGCGTCTACGGCGGCGAGCCCAAGGCCGTGGCCATCGAAGGCTACGGAAAGGGCTACGGCGGGGACGTGGGCCTGATGGTCGCCGTGGACCTGACCACCGACAAAATCATGGGCGTGGCGGTGACCACCCATGCGGAGACCCCCGGCCTGGGCTCCAAGGCCAAGGATGAACCGGGGCTGGCCTCTCAGTTTGCCGGAATCGACGTGGGCGCGCCCATCAAAGTGACCCAGGACGGCGGCAACATCAACGCCATCAGCGGGGCGACCATCACCTCCCGGGCCGTGGCCAACGCGGCCAATCAGGTGACGGAATTGTACAAGAGCGTCAAGCCCGAGCTGGAAACCAACGCCAAACAGTTCGCCAAGTAGGGAGGTCCTCGCATGGCCAAGACACTCGTTCAGGAGTTTACCAAAGGACTGTGGGCCGAGATTCCGCCGTTTCGGCTGGTGCTGGGGCTTTGTCCCACGCTGGCGGTCACCAAGTCGGTGGAAAACGGCATCGGCATGGGCATGGCCACCACCTTCGTGCTGGTCTGCTCCAACATCCTGGTTTCGCTGCTTCGCAAGGTGATTCCGGCCAAGGTGCGGATCGCCTGCTTCATCATCGTCATCGCCACCTTCGTCACCCTGGTGGAGCTGATCATGCAGGCCTTCGCCTATCCGTTGTTTCTCAAGCTCGGCATCTTCATTCCGCTCATCGTCGTCAACTGCATCGTCCTGGGCCGGTCCGAAGCCTTCGCCTCCAAGCGACCGGTCGTTCCTTCCGTGGCCGACGGTCTGGGCATCGGACTCGGCTTCACCCTGTCCCTGGGCTCCCTCGGCGCGGTCCGGGAAGTGCTCGGGGCGGGGACCTTGCTGGGGCAGCCGGTGTTCGGGCCGAGCTTCGAGCCCTTCAGCTTCATGGTCCAGGCGCCCGGCGCCTTCATTTGTCTCGGGCTGATGCTCTGCGGCATGAACCTGATCGGGAAGAAATAGGAGGGGAGATGGTCGATTACATCGTTCTGGCAATCAGCGCAATCCTGGTCAACAATATTCTGCTGGCCCAGTATCTGGGCCAATGTCCCTTCATGGGAACTTCCAAGAAGATGGAAACCGCCGTCGGCATGGGCATGGCGGTCATCTTCGTGCTGGTCATGGCCGGGCTCATCACCTGGCTCATCGACACTTACGTGCTCAAAACCTTCGGCATCGAATATCTGCGGACCATCGCCTTCATTCTGGTGATCGCCTCCCTGGTGCAGTTCGTGGAGATGTTCCTCAAGAAGAGCATCCCGGCCCTGTACGCCGGGCTGGGCATCTTTCTGCCGCTCATCACCACCAACTGCGCCGTCATGGGCGTGTGCCTGATCAACATCAACGAGGAGTACACATTCATGCAGGCTCTGGTGGCCTCCTTCGGCTACGCGTCGGGATTCGCCCTGGCGCTGGTCATCTTCGCCGGACTGCGGGAGCGGATTCTGCTGGGCCGGGTGCCCCGGCCGCTCCAGGACACCTCCATCGCCCTGATTACCGCCGGCATCATGTCCCTGACCTTCTTCGCCTTCAAGGGGATGGTCTGAAAACCGTTGGAACGACCGCGCCGGTGGGTGTATCGTAGCCGGTGAAACAAATTAAAACGCGTTGTTTCATCCGTACAACCGACTGACCCGAGGAGGATTCGTTTTGGTAGAAGCCATCCTGATCATGCTGGGCGTCGGCGCCGCTTGCGGCTCGGTGCTGAGCATCGCATCCAAAGTGTTTTACGTGTACGAAGATCCGCGCATTTCCCAAGTGGAGGACTGTCTGGCCGGCGCCAACTGCGGCGGTTGCGGCTACGCCGGGTGCGCCGCCGCGGCCGCGGCGGTGGTGGAAGGCAAGGCGCCCCCCACGGTCTGCATCATTTCCGGTCCCGAAGCCTCGGCGGCGGTGGCCGAAATCATGGGCATGGACCCCGGCACGGCCGAGCCGTTGCGCTCCCTCAACAGCTGCGACGGCGGAGACCGGGCCACCGACAAATTCCATTACATGGGCGTTCAAAGTTGCGCGGCCCTGTCCGCCATGTACGGCGGCAAGCGGGACTGCAAGGTCGGCTGCCTGGGCATGGGAGACTGCATCCGTTCCTGCAATTTCGACGCGATCCACATGGGAAGCCATGGGTATCCGGAAGTGGACCTGGCCAAGTGCGTGGGATGCATGGCCTGCGAAAAGGCCTGCCCAAAAAGCATTCTCACGGTACGGACCATGTCCCAGCGGTTGCTTCACATCAACCAGGTGGACGACGCCCTGGCGCCCTGTCAACAGACCTGTCCGGCGGAAATCGACATTCCGACCTACATCAACTGCGTGGCCCGGGGCGACTACGAAGGCGCGGTCCACGCCATTCGGGAGCGGAATCCGCTGCTGCTCACCTGCGGCCGGGTCTGCCCCCATCCCTGCGAGGACTACTGCCGCCGGGGCGTCGAGGAGGAGCCGGTTTCCATCAACCAGCTCAAGCGGTTCGCCGCAGATTTTGAAATGAACTCGGGCAAGCGATTTCCCATTCCCTGCGCGCCGGCCACGGGCCACAAGGTGGCGGTGGTGGGCGGCGGCCCGGCCGGCCTGTCGGCGGCCTATTTTCTCCGTCGGGTGGGCCACGACGTCGCCATTTTCGAGGCCATGCCCAAACTCGGCGGGATGATCCGATACGGCATTCCCGAATACCGGCTCCCCAAAAAGACCCTGGACTGGGAAATTCAGGGAATCCTGGACCTGGGGGTCGAAGCCCGCACCGACGCGCGGATGGGGCGGGATTTCACCATGAAGACCCTGGCCGAGGAAGGATTTGAAGCGGTCTTCCTGGGCATCGGCGCCTGGAGCGATTACACCCTCGGCATTCCGGGGGAAGACATGGACGGGGTCTTCACCGGCATCAACTTCCTGTCCCGGTTCGCCGGGGGCGAAGACATCCCCGCCGGGAAAAACTGCGTGGTGGTGGGCGGCGGGAATACCGCCATCGACTGCGTGCGGACGCTGGTGCGGCTGGGCGCCGAAAAGGTGACGTTGCTGTATCGCCGGACCCGCAAGGAAATGCCCGCCAACGAGGTGGAAATTGAAGCCGCGGAACACGAGGGCGTGGAATATCATTTCCTGGCGGCGCCGGTCCGAGTGGTGGGCGAAAACGGCCGGGCCACCCACCTGGAGTACCTGAAGATGGAACTGGGCGAGCCGGACGCCTCGGGCCGACGGCGACCCGTGCCGGTGGAGGGCTCCGAAACGTTGCTGGAGGCGGACATGATTATCAGCGCAATCGGTCAGCGGCCCGACGTCGCCTTCAAGGAGAACGACGGGGAGCTGGACGAATTGGGCATTACCCGTTGGAACACCATCGACAACGAACCGGTGACGCTGACCACCAACCTGCCCAAGGTCTTCACCGGCGGCGACTCCGCCACGGGGGCGTCCCTGGTGGTGGAAGCCATCGGCGGGGGCCGCCGGGCCGCGCGCTCCATCCACCAGTATCTGACCGGCGAGACGGTCAAGGCGCCGGAAAAGGTTCTCTTTAAAACCCACATTCCCGAGTCTTTGTTTGACCGGGTGGACGGGATCGTCCCCTCCGAACGGGCCAAAATGCCGGAGTTGCCCGTGGACAGCCGGATCAGAACCTTTGAAGAGGTGGATCTTGTGCTGGAAGAGGCCGCCGCGCTGAAGGAGGCCAACCGCTGCCTCAACTGTTGCCGCCTCTGCTACGACAAAGATACGGAAAAAGCCGCAGCCTGAACCTCGGCTCCGCCGTTTCGGTTTTCCTGCCTGCGCCGTCCTCCCTGAAATCGGGAGGGCGGCGCTTTTGCTTTGCGGGGGGAAGGAGAATTTCGATTTGAGTATCGAAGGATTGGCCGGATTCCGAAGGAGCGGCCATGCCGCAGGGCGGACGGCCACGGAGGAATGGAAGGTTCCCGGGCGTTCGGGCCTTGCCCGGACGCCGTTCATTGTTGGGAAAACGGGTAGGGACGAATCGCATTCGCCCTTGCCCAATCCGGCACATTCGTCGGTTGGAATTCCCGGCGGGAATGGGAGCGGACCTTACCCGGCTTCCATCAGCGCCCGGACCCGGTCCGGCACGGAAGCCACTTTCCGGTTGGCGTAGTCGAACAAAACGATGCCGGTCTTGCCCCGGGCCACCTCCCGACCGGTTCCCGCCTGGGTCAATCGGTAAAACATGTCGCAGCCCTTTCGGTTCCATTCGCCGGTGGCCACCTCCGCGAGAAGACGGTCGCCGTGAAATCCTTCCGATTTGTAGATCACCACCGCGTCCGCGACGATGAGGCCCAGGCCGTCCAAGTCCAGTTCGTGAAGCCCCAAGCGGGCGAGAAAGCGGACCCGGGCCTCGTGCATCAGCCGGACCACGGCGTCGTTGCCCATGTGGCCGCCGTAGTTGATGTCCCCGATCTGGATCAGGAGTTCGGTGGAAAAGGGGAACGTCTCTGGAAGTTCGAGCCGAACGCGGGCCATGGGTTTTTTCTTTCCGGTCGAAGGGGTAAACGGTTCCGAATTCTCCGCGACCGCCGTCGAAGGTGGGGGGCGCCGGTCCGGAAGATTTTTTCCCGAGATGGATTGGAGGGAAAACCCTCAAGGGTTTTCGGCTTCGGTCTGGAGTTCCCGCAACCGGGTCAGCAGCTCCGCCATGTCCGACGGCAACGGCGCTTCGAATTCCAGAAACATCTGCGTGGCCGGGTGGGTGAATCGAATTCGGCGGGCGTGAAGCATTTGTCGATCCATGGGCTCCAGAAGGCGCTGAACGGCCGGAGACGCGCCTTTCATGGCCTTGGGGCTGCCGTACACCGGATCGCCCACCACCGGGTGGCCTATGGCGGCGCAGTGGACTCGGATTTGGTGCGTTCGGCCGGTTTTCAGGTCCAGGGAAAGCAGGGTGGTGGCCGGAAGGATTTCTTCCTGGGTCCACAGCGTTTCCGCCGGGCGGGCGTTGGGTCCGGCGGTGGACATTCGCTTTCGGTCCACGGGGTGCCGACCCACCGGCCGGTTGATGCGGCCGGCGGCGGCCGGCATCCGGCCGTACACCAAGGCCAGGTATTCCTTGGTCACCGAACGGGCCTTGAACTGGGTGGACAGGCTGGACTGGGCCCGGGCCGTTTTGGCCACCACCAGGACGCCGGAGGTGTCCTTGTCCAGCCGATGGACGATGCCGGGCCGAAGCGTGCCCCCAATGCCTTCCAGGTCCGGAATGTGATGCAAAAGGGCGTTCACCAGGGTGCCGGTTTCGTGGCCCGGGGCGGGATGGACCACCAGACCGGGCGGCTTGCTGATGACCAGCACGTCCCGGTCTTCCCAGAGGACGTCCAGGGGGATCGGTTCCGGGCCAAAAGGGGCGGGAGAGGGCGGCGGAACGCGTCCGGCGATCCGATCCCCGGTCCGGAGCCGGTAGCCCGGCTTTTTGACTTCGTCGTCGACCCGGATGAGCCCTTCTCGGATCAGCCGCGCGGCCAGAGAACGGGGGCAATCCCGCAACCGGTCGGCCACCAGGGCGTCCATTCGCCGGCCGGAGGCGGATTCGTCCACCCGAATGCTGAATGCGTCGTCTGAGTCGGTCTGCGTCGAAGGGGTACGCGGGGAAGACGCGCGCTTAGGAGGCGAAGAGGGATTCAATTTCCGAGCGAATGACGTTTTCGTCCGCGTCCTTGGCGGTGGAAAGCTCCCGAACTAGGAGGACCTGGGCGGTATCGTACAGCTTTCGTTCACCGAAGGAGAGATCTTTGGTGAGCTTGAGAATGGACAGGTCCCGAAACACCTCGGCGACTTCGTACAGGGAGCCGGTTTTGATCTTGTCCATGTATTCCCGGTACCGACGATTCCAGGTCTGGTTGTCCACCGGGCCGTTCCGTTTTTCGCTCATCACGCGATAAATTTCCGGAATCTCCCCTTGGCTGATCACGTCCCGAAGGCCCACCGACTCCACGTTGGCGGTGGGGATCATGATCACCATTTCGTTTTCCAGGACCTTGAGGATGTAAAAGTCCTGCCTTTCCCCGCCGATCACCTTGCTTTCGATGGCTTCAATGCGCCCGACGCCGTGCGCGGGGTAGACCGCGAGGTCGCCGACCTGGAACCGCCGCTGATGATTAATTTCTCCCTGTTCCTTCAGCATTTTTTCATTCATCTTTCCACCATTTTATGGGCCACCATTGTATGGATAACGGAACCAACCCGGAGGCATGGGCATGATTCGGGGTGCAACAAGGAGGCGAGGGGGCCGGAAATGAGCGATTTCCGCGAGAAATGGACGAATTTTCCGGCCAATTCCCCGTAATATACCATAAGCGGGGCCACCGATCAAACAAAAAAGGCTTGGCGCGGCGACGAGCGCCGCGCCAAGCCTGGCGCACGCGACGTCTCCGTCCCGGACGGCGCCGAAACGGAGACGAAGAATGAATTACATCAGGAACGGAACCATGAGCAGAGCCACGACGTTAAGGATCTTGATCATGGGGTTGACGGCGGGTCCGGCGGTATCCTTGTATGGATCGCCGACGGTGTCGCCGGTGACGGCGGCTTTGTGGGCTTCGGAGCCCTTGCCGCCCAGATTGTCGTCCTCAATGTATTTCTTGGCGTTGTCCCACGCGGCGCCGCCGGTGGTCATGGACAGGGCCACGAAAACGCCGGTGATGATGGAGCCGATGAGGAGGCCGCCGAGGGCGATTTTGCCCAGCAGGAGGCCGACGACGATGGGCGCGATGACCGGCAACAGGGCCGGAACCACCATTTCGCCCAAGGCGAACTTGGTGACGATGTCCACGCAGGCTTTGTAGTCGGGCTTTCCGGTGCCTTCCATGATGCCAGGAATTTCCCGGAACTGGCGGCGGACTTCCTCGACCACCGCGCCGCCGGCGTTGCCGACCGCCTTCATGGCGATGGAGGCGAACAGGTAGGGCAGCAGACCGCCGATGAACAGGCCGATGATGACGTTCACGTCGCCGAGGTCAAACTTGATGTTCGCGTCGCCGCCGTGCAGGGCGAATTCCTGCACGTAGCAGGCGAAGAGCACCAGAGCGGCCAGACCGGCGGAGCCGATGGCGTAGCCCTTGGTGACGGCCTTGGTGGTGTTGCCCACCGCGTCGAGGGGATCGGTGACGGCGCGGACGGACTCGTCCATCTCGGCCATCTCGGCGATGCCGCCGGCGTTGTCGGTGATGGGACCGTAGGCGTCGATGGCGATGACCATGCCGGTCATGGAGAGCATGGCGATGGCGGCGATGGCGATGCCGTACAGGCCGGCGAAGTTAAAGGCAAGGTATATGGCCAGGCAGATGGCCAGAACGGGCGCCGCGGTGGCCTGCATGGAGACGGCCAGACCGGCGATGATGTTGGTCCCGTGGCCGGTCACGGAGGCGTCCGCGATCGACTTCACCGGGCCGTAGATGCCGGTGTAGTACTCGGTGATGACGACGATGATGACCGTCAGGGCCAGGCCGATGAGCGCCGAATAGTACAGGGACATGGTGGGAATTTCGCCGAGCCCTTCGGGCAGCAGCAGTCCGCCGACATAGTAGAAGGCGATGGCGGCCAGGATGGCGGAGCCGAACATGCCCTTGTACAGGGCGCCCATGATGTACTCGCTGCGTCCCAGGCGGACGAAAAAGCAGGCGACGATGGAGCAGAGAATGGAAACCGCGCCCAGAACCAGCGGGAACTCGGTGGCGATTCCCATTTTGGGGAACAGCAGGTTGCCGATCAGCATGGCGGCAACGGCGGTGACCGCGTAGGTCTCGAACAGGTCGGCGGCCATTCCGGCGCAGTCGCCGACGTTGTCGCCCACGTTGTCCGCGATGACGGCGGGGTTCCGGGGATCGTCCTCGGGAATGCCGGCTTCGACCTTGCCCACCAGGTCGGCGCCAACGTCGGCGCCCTTGGTGAAGATGCCGCCGCCCAGTCGGGCGAAAATGGAGATCAGGCTTCCGCCAAATCCCAAGGCCACCAGGGCGATGACGGCTTCACGGACTTCGGTGCCCATGGAGAGCAGGATGGTGAAATAGCCCGCCACGGAGGTCAGGGCCAGCCCGGCGACCATCATGCCGGTCACGGTGCCGCCCTTGAAGGCCATGCCCAGGCCCTTGGCCAGGCCGCCCCTGGCGGCCTCGGCGGTGCGCACGTTGGCGATGACGGAAACCCGCATGCCCACGTAGCCAGCGATAAAGGAGGCTGCCGCGCCCAGCAGAAAGCCGGCGGCGGTTTTGGCGCCCAGGGTCAGGAAGATGATGACGAAGATGATGCCGCCGGCGATGGACATGCTCTTGAGCTGGCGGTTCAGGTACGCGATGGCGCCTTCCTGGATGGCGCTGGCGATCTCCTGCATTTTTTCGTTTCCGGCGGGCGCGCTCTTCACGATTCCGGCGAGGATAATCGCGAACACGACGCCCACGACGCCAACCAGCGTGCAAAGCAACGGTAGGTTATTCGCTACGAATTCCATTTTTTCTCTTTGCCTCCATCTCGAACTTGCGGTTAAACGCGCTCATGCTTTCCCTCACGCCGTCGCGAAGGATCGCCTCGACGGCGTCTCGGCCCAGGGCGACGAAAGTGTCCAGATGCGTGCGCTCCTCCGGAGAAAACCCGCCCAGAACATGGTCCACGACCGAATCCTCCGGATCGGGGCCTCCGATCCCCATCCGGACCCGCGAAAAATCGTCTCGGCCCAGGGCGTCCATCACCGATCGAACTCCGTTGTGTCCCCCGTGCCCTCCTTTCGCTTTGATTTTGATTCTTCCGAATTCCAGATCCAAGTCGTCGTGGACGATGACCAGGTCCCCGACGTCGATATCCATTCGGTCCATCGCGGCGCGAAGAGGCGGCCCGCTGCGATTCATGAAGGCCAGTGGTTGGGCCAGCACCGTGTCGATTTCGGCGACCCGGCCCCGGCCCCAACGTAGCGCCTCGGTTTCCTTCGCGAGGGCGATGTGAAAGCGGGCGGCCAAGGTTTCGATGACCATAAACCCGATATTGTGTCGGGTGTCCGCGTAGGCGGGGCCGGGATTCCCCAGTCCCGCCGCCAGTCGAGGGCGGGATTCCATCCCCGATCAGGCTTCTTCTTCGGGCGCGGCCCCTTCTTCTTCGCCTTCCTCGGCGCCTTCCGCTTTCTCCGCTTCTTCCTCTTCCGCCTCGGCTTCCATGGTCGGGCTCGCCACGGCCACAACGGTGAAGTTTACGTCGTGGGGATATTCAACGCCCTCGCCGGCCGGAACTTCTTCGATGTGGATGGAGTCGCCGATGCCGAGGTGGGAGACGTCGATCACGATTTCCTGGGGGATGTTGTTGGGCAGACACCAGACTTCCAGCTCGCGTCGGATGACCTGAAGAATGCCGCCCTCCTCCACGCCCGCCGGAATGCCCTCGGTGACAACCGGGACCTCCACGCGGATTTTGCGCTTCATGTCCACTTGGTAGAAATCGGCATGAAGGATGTCCCGACGGGTGGGGTGGACTTCCATGTCCTTGACCATGACGATGTGCGGCTTGGCCCCGGCCTCTTCCTCGATGTTCAGATCGATGAAGACGTTGCCGGGGCCTTCCCGGAGAATGGTCTCCAGGGCGCGGAGTTCGACGCTGATGGGGGTGGCGGCGGTTTCCCGTCCGTACAAGACCGCCGGAATGCGGCCCTCCCGGCGAAGGACGCGCGCGGCCCCCTTGCCCCGGGTTTCCCGGGTGTGGGCTTTGAGTGAAACGGTTTCCAAGAGTTTTCCTCCCTCAAACCGGAAGCCGGGCGATTCCCTCGATGAAACGGCCCGGCTTCCGCGGTAACGTGTCTACACAAACAAAGATGTGACCGAATCGCCCCGATGGCTCCGGATGATGGCCTCGCCAAGGAGGTTCGAAATGGTGTGGACCTTGATCTTCTCGCAGGCCTGGGCTTCGGGGCGAAGCGGGATGGTATCCGTCACGAAGACGGAAGACAACGGAGACTGGGTGATGCGCTCGACCGCGGGGCCGGAAAGCACCGGGTGGGTGCAGCAGGCGTGGACCTCCTTCGCCCCTTGGCCGATCACGGCCGCGGCCGCCTCGGTCAGGGTGCCCGCCGTGTCGATCATGTCGTCGAGGATGATGGCCGTTTTGTCGGTCACGTTCCCGATGACGGCCATGGCCTGGGCCTTGTTGGGGGCGTCCCGCCGCTTGTCCACGATGGCCAGGCCCGCGTTCAGCCGCTTGGCGAAGGCGCGGGCCCGTTCCACGCCGCCCGCGTCGGGGGAAACCACGGCCAGGTCCTGGCCGGAAAAGGTTTCCCGCAGGTATTTCAGCAACACCGGAGAGGCGAACAGGTTGTCCACCGGCATGCTGAAAAAGCCCTGAATCTGTCCGGCGTGGAGGTCCATGGTGATGACCCGGTCCGCGCCGGCGGTGGTGAGCATGTCGGCGACGAGGCGGGCGCTGATGGGGACCCGAGGGGCGACTTTTTTGTCCTGGCGGGCGTAGCCGTAATAGGGAATGACCGCCGTGACCCGGCTGGCGGAGGAGCGGGTGCAGGCGTCGATCATGAGCAGCAGCTCGACCAGGTTGTCGTTGACGGGGGAACAGGTGGATTGAACGATGAAAACATCCCGCATTCGAATGTTTTGATCAATTTCAATTTCGATTTCCCCGTCGCTGAAGGTCTTGACGATGGCCCCGCCCATGGGAAGGTCGAGATAAGCGCAGATTTGTCTGGTGAGTTCCGGGTTGGCGTTCCCGGAAAAAATGGTAATTCCCTTCATGAATTTTCGCTTTTCCTCGACCGGGCCAGTGGAATGAGTGTTTGGCTGGGGCGGGAGGATTCGAACCTCCGAATGCAGGAACCAAAATCCTGTGTCTTACCGCTTGACGACGCCCCAGCAAGAAACAATTGGAGAGCGTTGCCGCAACCGAGAACCGTTCGGAACGGGGATGGCCCCGATGTTTCCCCCGGAATTCCGGAACCCTCTCCTCCTATTCAACTTCAACAATTTTTCCAATCGCGCGCGAGCGAACCGGCAGGATCGAAGCCCGGCGATCAGACCCGCAAACGGGTGGCGATCACCCGCCAGCCTTCCCGGCGGGCCAAGGTCGCTTCCGCCTTCCGGGCCGTTTCCCGGCGTCGAAATAGTCCGAACACCGTGGGTCCGCTGCCCGACATGAGCGCCCCCTCCGCCCCGGTCGACAAAAGCGCGTCTTTGGCGGCCGAAATTTCGGGATGGCGCGCGGCGGTCACGGTTTCCAAATCGTTGCAGAGCGCGTAGCCCGTTCCATGAAACCGACCGCCTGTAAGGGTGAGACTTTTAGTGACTTTCGAACACTTTGTCAACGCCAAATTCAGGTTTTTGTAGACGTCGGCGGTGGAAACGGCCCATGGGAAAGCCAATAAAATTACCCATCGAGGCGGCAGGTTTTGGATCGGTCGCAGTCGGTCGCCCACCCCGCGGGCCCAGGCGGGAATGGCCCGGAGGAAGAACGGCACGTCCGCCCCCAGCTCGGCCGCAATCCGGCGAAGTTCCCCTTCGGACAACGGTTCGCCGAAATGGCGGTTGAGGGCGGCGAGCGCCGCGCCGGCGTCGGCGCTGCCCCCGCCCAATCCGGCCGCCACGGGAATCCGTTTTTCCAGTCGGATCGAGAGGTTGGCGGGAATTCCGGTCGCCTTGAAAAACCGCTCCGCGGCCCGCCAAGCCAGGTTGGTTTCGTCCGCCGGCGCCTGGGGATGGTCGCAGGCGAGGGAAATGCCCCGGGTTTCGAAATCCAGCTCCAGCCGGTCGGAAAGGTCGAGCGGGCAAAACAGGCTTTCCAGCTCGTGATAGCCGTCCGGCCGCTTGGCGGTCACGGCCAGGAACAGGTTGATTTTGGCCGGCGCGGCAACCGATATCCGGGCCGGCCGACGGCCGTTTTCCTCTTTCACCGTTCGATTTTGATCACGAGAAAGCCCCGGTCGGCGCGGCGAACAAATAGCTGAACCGGTTCCCCTTCCGGGACGTCGGCCACGGCGGACCGGAATTCCGCCGCCGTTTTCACGGGGCGATGGTTGACCTCCTTGACCAGGTCTCCGATGGCCACCCCGGCGCGGCCGGCCGGGCCGTCCGGATCCACCCCCGTCGCCACCACGCCCCCGTCGGCGGGCAGATCGAAGCGGTCGGCGATTTCTTCGCTCGCTTCGGCGACTTCCAGACCCAGGGACGTTTCGTCGGCGGTTTCCTCGGGCGCGCGCAGGCCTTCCGCGATCCGCTCCTCGTTCCGCCGGGCGATGGTCACCCGGGCGGTCCGCCGTTCGCCGCCCCGCAGATACTCGATCCGCGCTTTGTCCCCCACGGGAATGTCGGCGATGAGCCGGGTCAGGTCATTTGTTTTTTCCACCGGCGCGCCGTTGACGGCGACGATGATGTCCCGGGGTTGCAGCCCCGCTTCGTCGGCCGGATCGCCCGGAAAGGTCTGGGTGACGAGAACCCCTTCCTTGCGGTCCATGCCGTAGTATTCGGCCAGTTCCGAGCTCAGATCCTGGATGGCCACGCCCAGCCAGCCCCGGGTCACCTCGCCGCTTTCCCGAAGCTGTTCGATGACGTTCCGGGCCAGATTGACGGGCACGGCGAAGCCGATGCCTTGCCCGGTGGCCATGATGGCCGTATTGATGCCCACCACGCGGCCGTCCAGGTCCAGCAACGGCCCGCCGCTGTTGCCTGGGTTGATGGAGGCGTCGGTCTGGATGAAATCGTCGTAGGGTCCCGAACCGATCACCCGCCCCTTGGCGCTGACGATTCCGGCGGTGACCGTGTGCTCCAGGCCGAAGGGATTGCCGATGGCCATGACCCACTGGCCCACCCGCAGGGCGTCGGAGTCGCCGAGCTCCAGATACGGATGATTTCCGCCGGACTTGATGCGGATCAGCGCCAGATCGGTGCTGGGGTCCCGGCCGACGATTTCGGCGTCGTGGTCGTCTCCGTTGTTGAGCTGCACCTGAATTTCATCGGCGTCGGCGATGACGTGATTGTTGGTGACGATAAACCCCTCCGGCGCGATCAGGAATCCGGAACCCAGACTGCGTTCCGTGAATTCCTCCTCGGGGTTGCCGCCGAAGAATCGTTCGAAAAATTCGTGGGGCTCTTCCCGGCCAAAGGGATTGCGGTCGAAAGGGCGAAAGCCCGGGCGGCCGGTCACCGTTTTTTCGGTGCGGATGTTTACCACGGTCGGGCTGGCGGTTTTGGCCAGTTCGCTAAAGCTGTCGGCGTCAATCTTCGCCTGGGCGGGGCCGGTCGTCGCGATCAGGGCCGCCAGCGCAAACGCGAGACGCGGCATTCGGGGCCGTCGGTTCTGGAGCACGGATACCTCCCGGAAAATGCGGATGAATAAAACGGTTCAGACCGGGCGAGGCCGGGACGGATCCCGGACCGATTCCTCGGCCGCGAAATCCGCCGGCCCGGCCTCGGGGCGGGCCGGCGGATTATTGTTTTTCCTTGACGTAGATGATCCGCAGGTCGTGAAGGATATGTTTGAGCATGTCCCCCTCGTCCTTGGTCAGATTGCCCCGGGTTTTTTCCTCCAGCATGGCCAGAATGTCGATGGTCTGCCGGGCGGCGGGCAGGTTGGGCGATTTTTGCCCGGTGCTGGGATCGTCCAACACCCCCAGATGGACCAGGGCGGAGGAGTTGAGGGAAAAGATGAACATGGAAAAATCCATCTTGGGAAGCTGCGGTCCCGTCCCTCCTCGCTCCACGGAATCATACTCCCGGGCCGCCTGCTCGGCGGATTTCCCGGACGTTTCGTTGGGCTGCGTTTTTTCGTCGGACATGATGCGGCTCCTTTGCGGCGATGCGGAAAAATCCAAGGGCCTGACGCCCCCGTCCTCCGGCCGGTGCCCGCCGTTTCCGCGTTCTCTTTTTTCGGTTCCTCGCCCGGTCTTTCGAGTCATCCGAAGACCGCGTTTCCGCCGGGCGGGACCGCCCGGCGGAAACGCGGTTGCGGACGACGAATCTCCGAAATCAGAGTTCCAGCGGCGTGGCCGAAAGGACCAGCGGCAGCGCGCGAAGCTGGTCCACCACGGCGGCGGGGATCGGCGTGTCGGTGACCAGAAAAATGATGTTGTGGTCGCCGCCGATTTCCTGGCCCACCTGCATCTGGCTGATGTTGATCTGATTGTCGCCCAGGGCGGCGCCGATGCTGCCGATGGCGCCGGGCTTGTCCAGGTTGTGAATGATGGCGGCGTGTCCTTCCGGCGAAATTTCCAGCCGGAAATTGTTGAGTTTGACGATGCGGGGATCGTTTTTGCCGAACACGGTGCCGTCGATGACCTGGGCGCCCTCGCCGCAGTTGACCTGTACCCGGATGAGCTGGAGGTAGTCCTCGGCGTCGGCCTTGCGGGATTCGCTGACCTTGATGCCCCGTTCCTTGGCGATGGCGGGCGCGTTGACCGAGTTGACCATCTCCTTGATCATGGGGGTCAAAAGCCCCTGGATGACCGATATGGTGACCGGGGCGAGGTCCAGATCCCGGAAATCGCCCAGATACTGGATGTCGATGGATGAAACCGGTTCCCGGCAGATTTGTGCCAGGAGGCAGCCCATCCGATCCCCCAGCTTGAGGTAGGGCGAGAGCTTTTCCAGCTCTTCGCCGGTGACCGAAGGCGCGTTGACCGCGTTGACCACGGTGCCGGTGGTCAGGTAGTCGACGATCTGTTCGGCCACGGCCTTGGCCACGTTGGTCTGGGCCTCGGCGGTGGACGCCCCGAGATGGGGGGTGCAGATGAAGTTGTCCATCTCGAACAGCGGGCTTTTCTCGGGCGGTTCGGACTCGAACACGTCCAGGGCGGCTCCGGCCACCTTGCCCGACTTCATGGCTTCGAAAAGATCGGCCTCGTTGACGATGCCGCCCCGGGCGCAGTTGATCAGCATGACGCCGTCCTTCATTTTGGCGAAGGCCTCGGCGTTGATCATGCCGGCGGTTTCCTTGATTTTGGGGACGTGAACGGTGATGTAATCGGCCCGCTGGTACAGTTCGTCCAGGGCGACCGCCTCGTAGCCGGCTTTCTGGATGTGCTCGGCGGTGACGTGGGGATCGTAGATGATCACCCGCATTTTGAGGCCCCGGGCCCGGTCCGCCACGATGGAACCGATTTTTCCGAAGCCGACGACGCCCAGGGTCTTGTTGTAGATCTCCCGGCCCTGGAGCTGTTTCTTTTGCCACTGGCCGGCCTTCAGGCTGCTGGTGCCTCGGGGGATGTTTCGGCTGAGGGAGAGCATCATGGCCACGGCGTGCTCCGCCGTGGTGATGACGTTTCCGGTGGGGGTGTTCATCACCACCACGCCGCGCTGGGTGGCGGCGGGGATGTCCACGTTGTCCAGGCCGATGCCGGCGCGGCCGACCACCTTCAGATTTTTCGCCGCGGAGAGCAGATCCTCCGTGACCTTGGTGGCGCTGCGGATGACCAGGGCGTCGTAGTCTCCGATGATCGCCTTGAGTTCCTCGGGCGGAAGGCCGGTTTTTACGTCCACCTCGATGCCGTCCGCCTGCTGAAAAATATGGATGCCGATTTCGCCCAGATTGTCGCTGACCAGAACTTTCATCACTTGTTCGTGAACCCTTTCCATCGCAACGGCTAAATGTTACGGGTAAAAGTTGTCGAAAATCGTAAGGCGCGCCGGCCGAGTGTCAACCGGCGCGCCGCCAACCGCCGCCCCCGTCCCTTGACAGGCGCGCCGGATTTCCGTTGAATGATTCCGCGCATGATCCCGGCCCGAATTCATCGGCCCGATTCCGCTGGTCCGAATTCGCCCGGACGATCACGCCCCAACGATCACGTCCAACGATCACGCCCAACAATCCCGAAGGCGCCGCCGCGTCGGCGGCCTTCCTCCTTTTTCACCTTTTCCAGACTGGAGCCCGACATGACGGACGCCATTCCTTCCCCTCAACCCGACCGAACCGCCATCGGCTGGATCGGCGTCGGCGTCATGGGACGCTGGATGTGCCGGCATCTCATGACGGCGGGATACGCCGCCACGGTGTACAACCGCACCCCCGAAAAGGCCGAGCCGCTGCGCTCCCGGGGCGCGTCCTGGGGGGAAACCCCCGGGGCGGCCGCCCGAAACGCCAACGTGGTCTTTACCATGGTCGGCTTTCCCGAAGACGTGGAAGCCGTCTATTTCGGCGACCAGGGCGTGCTTTCCGCCGCCGCGCCGGGCACTCTGCTGGTGGACATGACCACCACCCGGCCCCATCTGGCCCGGCAGATCGACGCGGCGGCCCGGGAAAGGGGGCTCCATTTCCTGGACGCCCCGGTTTCCGGCGGAGACGTGGGCGCGCGGGAGGCCCGGTTGTCCATCATGGTCGGCGGCTCGTCGGAGGCGGTGGCCGCCGCCATGCCCCTGTTCGAACTCCTGGGCCGGACCATCGTGCATCAAGGGCCGGCCGGGGCCGGGCAGCACGCCAAAATGTGCAACCAGATCGTGATCGCCGGCACCATGATCGGCGTCTGCGAGTCGCTGCTCTACGGCGCCCGCGCGGGACTGGACCTGGAGGTGATGCTGTCGAGCATCACTGGCGGGGCGGCCGCCTGCTGGAGCCTGGACAATCTGGCCCCCCGAATCCTCCGGGGAGAATACGACACCGGCTTTTTCGTGGAGCACTTCGTCAAGGACATGGGCATCGCCCTGGAGGAGGCGGCCCGGATGAATCTGGCAATGCCGGGCCTGGCCCTGGTGCGCCAGCTTTACCAGGGCGTGATCGCCTGCGGCGGGGGCCGCCTGGGCACCCAGGCCCTGATGAAGACCCTGGAACGAATGAGCGGCGTCCAGGCTTCCCGGCCGGACTAGTGCAAGCCCGTTGTCTTCGGACGACAAAGGGGCGGGGGCGTGCCTTGTACGCCCCGATCCGTCCGTCGAAATCGACCGGGAAGTTTCCGAATGGACTCCAAATAAAAAGGTCTTGAAATTAGAACAACATTTTTTCGGGCGGCCGGCGCTCGGGAACGTATTCGTGGGAAATTTTTCCCTCGTTCCACTCTTCCGACACGTACAGATTGCAGTAGCAGCTGCCGTATTCGGCCACGTCCGGCGCCCGGTAGACGCAAGGGCAGACGATGTCCTTGTCGGATTCCCGGTCGCCCGAGGCCAGCCGGCAGGGGCAGGCCATGTAGCCGTAGCGCTCCTTGTTTTGAAGGAGCCCTTCCAGCAACTCCAGGGTCCGCTTCATGTCGGCGTTGAACTGGTAGCCCTTGGCCTCCTGGATCGGCTTGAGCGTCTCGTACAGTTTTTGAGCGTCCATTACAGTCCCAGCGCCTCCTTGATCTCTTTTTCCTTGTAGCCCACGATGACCTTGTTCCCGATGATGATGGTGGGAAAGGAGCAACGGGGATTGAATTTCTTCACATCCTCGATGATCGCCTTCCGCTCGTCTCCCTCCAGGAGATCCACGTCCACGAAATCGTATTTGACGGTGCAGTCGGCCAGGAGCTGCTTGGTGGCCTTGCAATGGCTGCACGTGCTCAGCGAGTAGACCTGCACATCGGCGTCGTCTTCGATGGCTTCCGGAGACGTCGTTTTGCTTTCCTCCGTCATAATTCCGTATCCTTTCGATCCGCCCTTCGGGAGAAGGCGTGGTCGGTCCGCCCCCCCCCGAAAGAAGGCGTGGTTTCCAATGCGGCCGGTCGGACCTTTTCCAAGGCATGGGCCGCCGTTCGCCGGGGTTTCCCGCGACGAATCCCTTCCTGTATCACATCCGCAACCGGCGATCAAATGGCCCCGAAGGGCGCGGCGCGAGCGGAATCGGGGCTTCGATTCTTCGCGGCCTTCCGTTCGTAAAGGGGCGGGCCGGACTGGCTGTCCGAGCCCCTCTTTTTTCCTTTCGCCGTTCATGTCGCCCCAAACGAACGGCGGAGTGGAAAGGCTACCCGGTCTCCCCCGCGAGTTCGACCCCGCCCTTCAACGCGGCCAGCAGGGCTCGAGTGCGGGGGGCGGCGTCCCCGTTCAGCGTCGCCAGATCCGCCTCGGTGTCCACGTCGTTCCAGACCGGCAGCGCGGCCGGCGTGAGCCCGCTTTCGGCCATGCGGGCCAGGGTTCGCCGGTATACCGATTCCGCGCCCCAGGGAATGTCTCGAAACACCGCCGGTTGAAAGGCGGACGCGGAAAAACCGATCAGGTAGTAGCCGCCGTCCCGGGCCGGCCCGAGGACCGCGCCGTTGGTCTCGATTCCCCGAAAGGCGGCGGAAACCACCGATTTCGGCAGATCGGGGAGGTCGCCGCCGACCACCATGGCTCGGTCCGCGCCCCCCGCGAAGGAATCCGCAAGTGCGTTTGCCATGCGGTCCCCCAGGTCGGCTCCCCTCTGCGGCCGATAGGTCCATCGGTCGCCCAGCCACTCCCGCATGGCCGCTTCGGCGTCTGCCGGATGATGGAAGATCGCCACCCGACCGGCGGCATCCGAAAGGGCGTCGAGCAGATCGGCGACGAAGGCCCGGTAGAGAAGAAGGGCCGCCTCTTCCCCCATCGTTCGGGCCAGACGGGTTTTGACCCGGCCGCGTCTGGGCGATTTGGCGAAGACCAGGATTTCGGAGTTCCCGGATCGGGATCGGGCGTCGGTTGTCACGGCTTTCCTCAAAAAAAATACCCGATTTCCCGAGCGGCCGGCAACCGGGCGTGATTTTGGGAGGTTTCGCGGATGTCTTCCCTCCCGACTCCCCTGCCGCCGGACCGGGGTCGGGCGGAGAGGATCGTCCGAAATTCTTGAATTTTTAAAATGTTAACAGGCGAGAAATCGAAAGGCGACAAAAAGGTTGTTCCCGTCGCTTTTCCTTTTTCCCGCTTGACATACTACTCCATTTTCTATAAGGCAACAGTCTTATCCCCCAGTGGGATTTTTTTTCGAACGGAGGCCGGCGGCCGCGCGCCCCGGCCGAGTTGGGTTAAGGAGATCCAAATGGCGTTCATGTTCAAAGGTTTCAGCAAGGGCGGCACCTTTCCACGCGGCGTGCATCCGCCCGAGCGGAAAGCGTTTTCCGAAGAGGCGGCCATCGAGGTGATGCCGTCGCCGGCCCGGGTGACAATTCCGCTGTTGCAACACGTCGGCGCGCCCTGCAAGCCGGTGGTCAAGGCCAAGGCGATGGTGGCCTTCGGCGACCGGATCGCCGAGGCCGGCGGCTTCGTTTCCGCCGGTCTGCACGCGCCCATTGCCGGCAAAGTGATGAAAACCGGCGTGACCACCCTGGCCAACGGTCGCCACGTTTCGGCCATTCCCATCAAGGCCGAGGGCGAGCAGCTGGAGGGAAGCGCGCTCTGGGACGAAATTTTCGGCGGCGAATGGCCAAAGGCGGTGGACGGCTACGCCCCCGAAGAGATCGTCGCGGCGATCCAGGAGGCCGGCGTCGTGGGGCTGGGCGGCGCGGCCTTTCCGGCCCACGTCAAGTACGCGGCCAACGAGGAAAAGCCCATCGACACGGTGGTCATCAACGCCGCGGAGTGCGAGCCGTACCTCACGTCCGACTATCGGGTCATGATGGACGCGCCCGATCCGGTTATTACCGGCGCGCTCTTGGCCCAACGGGCCACCGGCGCCGACCAGGTGATCATCGGCATCGAGGACAACAAGCCCCATGCCGCGGAGAGGTTGCGGAAGGCGGCGGCCGGCGCCGGCGTGACCATCGCGGTTCTCAAAACCAAATATCCACAGGGCAGCGAAAAACAGCTCATCCTCGCGCTGACCGGCAAGGAGGTGCCGTTGGGCGGTCTGCCGCTGGACGTGGGCGTGGCGGTGAGCAACGTGGGCACCGCGGCGGCCATCGCCCGGGCGGTGGTGCGGAAAAAGCCGTTGACCCACCGGGTCGTCACCGTGACCGGCGCCGGCATCCGCACCCCCAAAAACCTGCTGGCGCCCGTGGGCGTCAGCATGGGCGAGCTGATCGACTTCTGCGGCGGCCTTACCGAGGACGCGGCCCGCATGGTGGCCGGCGGTCCCATGATGGGCTTCTCCTTCACCGATCCGGCCACGCCGGTGACCAAGGGGACCAGCGGCATCACCATCCTGACCAAGGAAGACGTGCGCAAGGCGGTGGAAACCAACTGCGTGCGTTGCGGCCGGTGCGTGGACGTTTGTCCCATGAACCTGGTGCCGACCAAGCTGGCGCTCGCCTCCCGGGCCAAGGACATCGATCTGGCCAGGCAGTACAACATCATGGCCTGTTTCGAATGCGGCTCCTGCGCTTTCGTCTGTCCCGCCAGCCTGCCGCTGGTGCAGTTGGTGCGGACCGGCAAGGCGGTGGTGATTGCGGAGAGCAAAAAGTAACTTCAACCCCACCCGGAGGCGCGCGAGGCGACCTCGGTTTAGGAAGCACAATGGCGGAAAATTCACAAGCGACAGCAGCGACCACCCCCGAGGCGCCCGCCCCGGTTCTTCACGTCGCCTCCTCCCCCCATCTGTCCGACACGTCCATGACGACCCGGGGGATGATGCGCGACGTTTTGATCGGCTTGGCGCCGGTGGTGGCCATGGCCATTTACGTTTTTCAAATGTATGCCGTAAAGCAGCTCGCCATCTGCGTGGCAAGCTGTCTGGCGGCCGAAACCCTGTTCACGCGGATGCGGGGACGGCGAGAAACCCTTTGGGATTATTCGGCGGCCGTCACCGGCGTCATTCTGGCCCTTTCCATCCCCGGCACCGCGCCCTGGTACGTGGGCTTCATCGCCTCGGTCACGGCCATCGGCCTGGGCAAGGCGATTTTCGGCGGTCTGGGCATGAACCTGTTCAACCCGGCCATGGTGGGCCGGGCCTTCGTCATGATCGCCTTCGCCAGCGCCCTGGGCGCCGCGGCCTACGTGGACCCCGAGGCCGGCGTGGACATGATCAGCCAGGCGACGCCGCTGGACACCTTTAAACAGAGCGGTCAGTCCACGAGCCTTTCCGCCCTCTTTTTCGGCCTGACCAACGGTTCCCTGGGCGAAACCAGCGCCCTGGCCTGCCTCATCGGCGGGCTGTATCTGTGCATTCGGCGGACCGCGTCCTGGGAAATTCCCGCCGGCGTGGTCGGCGCGGTGGTGGTGCTGGGCGGCGTCGCCAATCTGCTGAACCCGGAAAGCCAGTGGACGGTGCTGCATCACCTGCTTGGCGGCTCCCTGCTCTTCGGCGCGTTTTTCATCGCCACCGATCCCGTCTCCAGCCCGCTGACGCCCAAAGGCAAATGGATTTTCGGCATCGGCGTCGGGGCCATCATCATGTTGCTGCGGGTTTTCAGCGGCTATCCCGAAGGCGTGATGTTCGCGGTTCTGCTGATGAACTCGGTGACGCCCCTGATCAACCGTTGGACCATTCCCGATCCCCTTGGCGCAAAGTAGGTGCGAGATATGAAACCGATCGAACAACTGGAGCCATTGCCTTCCGGAACCGCGGAGCGGTTGCGGAACAACAATATCGTGCAGGCCTGGCTGGTGCTGCTGCTGGCCCTCTTTTTCGGCTCTTCCCTGGCCGGCGTTCAAATCACCCTCGGTCCCAAGATCGAGGAAAACAAAATCAACGAAACCCGCCAGCAGGTGCCCGCCCTGGTGCTGGGCGAGGCCGAGGCGGAAGAAATGGCGGCCGAAGGGAAAGCCCTGGAAGTGAATCCCCAGACGATTCTGGTGGAAAAAAACGGACGTCAGGTCGGATACGGCGTGTTCGAGGCGGTCTTTCCGGACGGCGAGCGGGCCGGATGGGTGGTCAAGGCCAAGGGCCAAGGCTACGCCGACAAGATCGAGCTACTGTTGGGCCTCGGCCCGGACGTTCGGCAGATTCGAGGCGTCTTCGTGCTGGACCAGAAGGAGACCCCGGGGCTGGGCAACAAGATCACCTTCCCGGAGTGGCGGGGCCAGTTCGAGGGGAAATCCACTTCGGACTTCCTGACCGTGGTCAAGGGCGGCGGGGCCGGACCGGCCCAGATCGACGCCATCACCGGCGCGACCATCTCCTCGCGCGCCGTCGCCACCATCGTCAACACGGCGATCGCGGACCTCAAGGGCCCGCTGTCGTCCAAATAAGCGGATCGGATTGGAAAATGGCCAACCAACCCACAGCCGCGGAGCGGTTCGTCCAGGGCATTCTCCCCGAGAACCCGGTCTATCGCCAGCTCCTCGGCCTCTGCCCGACGCTGGCGGTGACCAACGGCCTCAACGCGGCCCTGACCATGTCCGGGGCGGTGCTGTTCGTGCTGTTCTGCGCCAACGTCATCACAAGTCTCATTCGAAATCTGCTCAAGCCCCATCTGCGGATCGTCATCTTCACCCTGACCATCGCCACCTTCGTGACCATCGCGGACCGCTTTTTGGCGGCCTACGTCTACCAGATGAGCAAGACGCTGGGGCCCTACATCCCCCTGATCATCGTCAACTGCCTCATCATCTGCCGTTGCGAGGTTTGCGCCTCCAAGCAGGGCGTGTTCACCGCCGCTTCCGACGCCATCGGCCAGTCTCTGGGCTTTGGCCTCGCATTGGTCAGCATCGCGGCGGTGCGGGAATTGCTGGGCACCGGCGGCCTGTTCGGCCTTCAGCTTTTGCCCGCAAACTGGCCCGACTGGGTGGTGATGGTGCTCCCGCCGGGGGCGTTTCTGTCGTTCGGCCTGCTGCTGGGCGCCGTGAACTGGTACAGCGATCGCAAGGAAAACAGGGGGTAACCACCGATGACCTATCTAATCGACATTGTTCTCATCGGGATCACGGCGGCGCTGATCAACAACTTCGTGCTCTACTACTTCGTCGGCATCTGCCCCTTCGTGGGCGTTTCCCGGCGAATCAGCACCGCCTTCGGCATGGGCTGCGCGGTGATCTTCGTCATCTCCATCGCCTCTCTGATCTCCTGGACCATCACCCGGTTCATCCTGATGCCCGGCGCGCCGCTTTCGGTTTGGGTGGCCGGGATGTTCATGCCGGCGGAACAGGCGGCCGCCGTCGATCTGACGGTGATGAGCTACATTATTTACATCTTCGCCATCTCCTCCTCGGTGCAATTCGTGGAGATGTACGTTCGCAAATTCTTTCCCCCGCTGTACAAGGCGCTGGGGGTTTACCTGCCGCTGATCACCACCAACTGCGCGATTCTGTTCGCCTGCCTGGTGATCATGAGCAAGCTGGTGGGCGTGGACAATCCGGCGGACGCCTGGGACCTGGGCCGAGCCCTGACCCTGGGCATCGGCGGCGGCATCGGCTTCACCCTGGCCATCGTCATCATGGCCGGAATCCGCGAGGAGCTGGACCTGTGCGACGTGCCCAAGCCGTTCCGGGGCGCGGCCATCACGCTGATCGTGGCCGGCATTTTGGCGCTGGGCTTCATGGGCTTCACCGGCGTGGACACCGGTCTGCGCAACGCCCTGATTCCGCCCGAGGGCCAGCGGCAGGTGGCGCAACAGTAATTCCGTTTTCAACCGAAAGCCAAAGAGGTCGGGTATGAATCTGGTAACCATCGGTCTTTCGGCCACCACCCTGTTCGGCATGGCGGTGGTCATTACCTATATTCTTGGATGGGCCAACAAGGCCTTCCACGTGGAGGTGGACCCGCGGCAGGAGGCGGTGCTGGAAGCCTTGCCGGGCGCCAACTGCGGCGGTTGCGGCTACGTGGGCTGCGGCGACTACGCCGAGGCGGTGGTCGTGAACGGCGAGGCGGTGGACAAATGCCCCGTGGGCGGCGAAAGCTGCGCCGCGGCGGTGGCCTCCATCATGGGCGTGGAGGTGGGGGAGAGCTATCCCCAGCGGCCCATCGTCCACTGCGGCGCCCATTTTCACGAGCGCAAGGGACTGAGCCCCTACAAGGGCGAAATGACCTGCCGGGCCGCCAACCTGGTGGCCGGCGTCCAGGGTTGCACCTACGGCTGCCTGGGCTTTGGCGACTGCGAGCGGGCCTGCAAATACGACGCGATCCACGTGATCAACGGTCTGGCCACGGTGGATTACGACAAGTGCATCGGCTGCGGCGCCTGCGGCAACGTATGCCCGCGCAACATCATCACCATCACGCCCTTCAAGAAATCCCGTGTTCTGGCGGTGGCCTGTTCCAACAAAGATAGCGGCAAGGACGTGATGGCGGTTTGCGAGGTCGGCTGCATCGGCTGCAAGGCGTGCGCCCGAAAATCCGAGCTGTTTCACATCCACGAAAATCTTCCGCACATCAATTACGAGTCCTGGGACGCGGAATGCACCCTGGACGTCATGGAAGCCTGCGAAAAATGTCCCCGGAACCGGCTGGTTTTCGTGGGCGAGCCCACCGAGGAGGAGCGGGCCGCCGTGTCCGACAAGGAGCTTCCCGAAGTGGTCGCTCCGGATTTTCGGACCACCGTGGACGATCAGGAGTGGTGGGGGTAGCTTTCTCCCGCCGCGCAAATATGGATTCCGAGCCCCGCGCAGGCGCCTTTCCTGGCCTCGCGGGGTTTTCTCGTTGTTGACGCGGAGCGTTGTTGGCCGCCGCATCGATCCTCGTCGGGCTCCGATTATACGGGTTCCTCTTGTCGGTCTTAAAAGGGCCCGGCAGGGGATTTCATCGAATCTTCCAGGGCCATGCAAGGAATTTTCCCAAATGAGGGTAAAAATGGGTCTCTTTTCCGGCATTTGGATGGTCGGCGCGACCGTGGCTGTCCTGCTGGTTCCGGGCTGGATCAACGCCGCCGGGTTTGATTGCGGCCAGATTCGAACGGTGACCGAAAAAATCGTCTGTGGCGACGAGCGCCTTTCCGCCATGGACGAGGCGTTGAACGCGCTCTACCGGGTGTTGCGCCACGCGGATTCGGTGGAGCAGGGGGCGCTGAAAACCGGACAACTGGAGTGGCTGAAATTGCGGGATCGTTGCGAGGCGGTGGCCTGTCTGGTGGACGCCTACCGGGATCGCATTCGGGAATTTGAAGCGCGCGTCGCGTCGCTGAAAGACGGCTGGGGCCAAAGCCTGACCGGAGTCTATTTCCGGACGGACGGTCTACGGTTTGTCCGGGTCCTCCACTTTCCCGACGAGACCATTCGGTTCCGATTTTTGGATTCGCCCGACGATCCGGGCGTTTTCGGTTTCCCCGCAAATGAGAATGCGCTTACGGGGAAGGTGGATCTGGCATCGGCGTCCGGCGTCTTTCGCTCTCGGGATTGCAAACTGGTTTTCACCGTGGACGAAGGCAGGCTGCACATCGTCCGGGACGACGAGAAGGGGGACTGCGGGCTTTCGGAGGATTGGGAAGACGTTGCGGGAACCTACGTTCGGAAGCGGCCGGGGTTGGCGGTGGTGGAAGGAGCGACCGAGCCGTAAGGACGGGCCATCAGGAGGACGCCAATTTGCCGCGTTCGTTGGACCCTTCCACACGGATCAAATCGTTTTCTTCCGCCGTCCAGGAGATTCGAATCGCCAACGCCTCTCCCGGCCGTCCCACCATCCGCTCCAATCCCTTGGAATCCCGGATTCCTTCGATCCGAGTCCCCCGAGGTAATTTACCGGCCCGGATCACCTGAATTTGGTTCCCCGTGCGGATTTGGTTCCGCACCTGCACCCGCACCCAGCCGTCTTCGGTCATCCCCAGCACTTTTCCCGCGAATCGGAGAACGCGTTCCTCCATGCACGGTTCCGGCGGATAATCCTGCGGTCCCAGGGCGTTGGAATCGCCAAGATAAAAACCCGCGGTGTATCCGCGTCGGCCCACCCGTTCCAGTTCCGACCGCCATTCCGGCAACGCCGAATAGGATTCCGGATCGGTCCGAAAGGCGTCCAGCGCCTGACGATAGACGTTCACCACCGTCGCCAGATAGTGGATGCTTTTGGCGCGGCCCTCGATTTTGAAGGCGCGGATCCCGGCGGCGGCCATTTCCGGAATGTGGTCGATCATGCACAGGTCCCGGGAGCTGAGAATGTAGCCGCCCCGGTCGTCCTCGCGGATGGGGAAATAATGGCCGGGCCGCCGTTCGTCCACGATGGCGTAGCGGGAGCGGCAGGGCTGGCAGCAGTCGCCCCGGTTGCCGTCCCGGCCCGCCATGGCGCCGCTCAAGAGACAGCGGCCGGAGTAGGCCATGCACATCGCGCCGTGGACGAAGGCTTCGACCTCCACGTCGGAGCCCTCCGCGATTTCCCGGATTTCCGTCAGGGACAGTTCCCGCGCCACGTTGACCCGCCGCGCTCCCATCTCCCGCCAAAAACGCGCCGCGCCCAGATGGGTGACGTTGGCCTGGGTGCTGACGTGGATGGGGATGCCCGGGACGATTTTTCTGGCCAACGCGAACACGCCGGGATCGGCCACGATGAGCCCGTCCGGTCCGATGGTTCCCAACTGCTCCAGATAGTCCCGCAACCTTTCCAGTTCCTCCGTTCGGGGGAAGACGTTGCAGGCCACGTACGCCCGGACGCCCCGTTCCCGCGCGAAGGCGACGGCTCCTTCCATTTCCTCCGGCGAAAAATTCCCGGCGTTGTGGCGAAGGCTGAATCCCTTGCCGCCCAGATACACCGCGTCGGCGCCGTAGTGGATGGCGATTTCAAGCTTTTCCGGGTTGCCGGCGGGGGCGAGAAGTTCCAGGTTGGGGTGTTTTTGGGATGGAGGGGTCATGGGTTGCGATGAGTCGAGAAGGTTTGCGGTTTTCTTGGATTTGGGTCGGGGAATGGTGTTTTTGGCGTAAAGATTCCAACGCCATTTCGGGTTACGCTTCGCCAACCCGACCGACATGATCTGTTTGATTGGAAATCGAACCGGGCCATGGTTTGCCGGGGGTTTCCGAAACGGGAAAAAAGGCCGACCAGTCCGCTTCAGCGGGCTTCCCCGGATTGCGCCGGCGGCTTCAGCCTTTGGAGTTCTGGCGATTCCTTGGGAATTCCAGAGATAACCCAAACCGGATTCAACGCCTCCAGCCGTTGGCCCCAGGGCATGGCGCGGCCCCGGCTCACCTGAACCTGGATCACCTCGGTTTCCATTCCGAGTTCCCGGAGGGTTTCCTCGGCGGCGGCGAGATTGGGGAGCAGCACGGTGTTCACCACCATGATCCCGCCGGATCGCAGCCGCGCTCCGGCGGCGTGGAGGATTTTGGGGAGATTCCGGCCGCCGCCGCCCGCGAAAATCCGGTCCGGGTCCGGCAGTTGATCCAGGCCCGCCGGCAGGTCGGCCAGGACCGTTTCCAGGTTGCGGAGACCGAACCGGTCCCGGTTTTCCCGGACGTGGGCGATTCGGTCCGGTTTTTTTTCCACCGCGAAGACCCGCCCGGCGGGCAGGAACGTGGCCGCCTCGACGCCCACGGAACCGGCCCCGGCGCCCAGGTCCCAGACCGTCAAATCCGGGGCGTGGAGCCGCAGCTTGGACAGGGAGATCGCCCGCACTTCCGCCTTGGTGATCAAGCCTTCCTCGTGGGCAAAATCCGATTCCGGAAGGCCGATCATCGGTACGGACGGGGGCGGGCCGGGCGAGGGCGGAACGGCGTCCTCCCGACGCAAAACCACCAGGTTTGGATCGGCAAAACGTTCTCCGACGGCCTGGGCCGGTGCGAACCAGCGGACCCGCTCCGCGGGATCGCCGAGGTTTTCCAGGACGCACATCCGAATCCCGGCTTCGTTCCGTTCGCTCAGAAATTTGGCGATCCAACCCGGATGGCGTTCCGGATCGGTGAACACCGCGATTTTGCCGTTTCGGGAAAGGGCCGCGATCAGCGACGATTCTCCGTCTCTCCCGTGAAGGCTGACCACTTCGGCGTCTTGCCAAGGCTCGCCGATGCGGGAGAAGGCCGCGCCCACGGCGGTGACGTTGGGCAGGAAGCGGACGTTTTCCGGTCCCAGCCGGCGTCGGATCAGCGGACCGATTCCGTAAAACAGCGGATCGCCCGAGGCCAGCACCACCACCCGATGGTCGGCCATCCGTTCGCCGATCCATGAAATGGTTTCCCGCAGATTCCGGTCGATGACTCGTTTCTTTGCGGGATGACCGGGGACGGCCGCAAGATGGCGGCGTCCGCCCACGAGAATTTCCGCCAATTCGATGCGCTCCAGCGCGGAGCGCGTGAGATCCCGGGGCGACATCCCCATGCCGATCACCCAGACGGGATTCATGGCTGCGCAGCCTCTCCGGCGGAGTCGTAGACCGGGACGCCCTCGAAATCCAGGATGACGCAGCGAATCCCGGGACCCTCCCCGGCGAAACGCCGAGCCGAGGCGCGCATCGCTTCGCCGACTCGGCGGAACAGCGCGGGGCCGGTCGGTTGCAGCCGGAAAAAGGCCTCGCGGGCGGTGTTGGATCGAGCCACCGCCTCGGCCAGTGAGGCGTCCCCGGTTTCCTCGGCGGTCCAGCGGGCGAGGCGATCCAGCACCAGGCGGGATTTGGCGGCGTGGGTGTGGGGCGCGCCTTCGGCCATTTTCAGGGCTTTGCCGAAAAACACCACGAGCCGGAGTTCCGAGAAGCCCGCCTCCGCGGCCAATTGCAGGGATCGCTGGAAGAAATCGCCGATCTGGACGAAGGCCTCCTCGGGCAGGTTGGGCCAAAGGGATTGGGCGTGACGTTCGCTTCGCCGTCCCGTGGTGAGCACGGCGAAACGGACTTCGGCGGCCCGGGCCACGGAGAAGGCGGACTGAATGGTGGCGATATAGGCGGCGTGGGACATGGGCCGGACCCGCCCCGTGGTGCCCAAAATGGAGATGCCGCCCACGATTCCCAGGCGATGATTAAGCGTCCGGCGGGCGATTTCTTCGCCTTGGGGAACGAAGATTTCCACCGTTATGGCGCCAATCCGACCGAACGCGTCCAAGGCGTCCAGCGCGGCCCTGCGGATCATCTCCCGGGGGACGGGATTGATGGCCGGTTCTCCGGGCGCGACTTCCAGGCCGGGCTTGGTCGCCCGGCCGACTCCGGGGCCGCCGACAATGACCACTTCGGAGGTCGTTCCCGTCTCGGACAAAACGACCTTCGCGCCAATTTCGGCCCGATGGGTGGCGTCGGGGTCGTCGCCGCCGTCCTTGACGACCTTCGCCCAGGCGGCACCGTCTTCAATTCCGCAGTCGTGAACGGGAATCGCCAATTCGTCGCCGTCGGGGAGGCGGACCTTCGCCCGCTCGGGACGCTTCTCCCCCAACAAAAAGCGGACCGCCGCCTGGGTCGCGGCGGCGGCGGCGGTTCCGGTGGTGAAGCCGGAGCGAAGGGAGGTGGACCGATGGGGCGCCATGGGTGGAGTCCGGCTCAGGTGGCGGAACGGTTGCGCTTGGCCAGGATGATGGTCCAGTAGCCGGGCGGGCGCTTTCGGAAATCGCAAACGTCGCGAATGATTTCCTCCTCGGGAAGACCGCACCGGCTGATGCCCACGCTGTTTTCCACCAGCCCGTTTTCCTCCAGCGCGTCGCAGATGTCTGCCGCGTTCCGGTACGCCTTCAAAAAGACGATGTTTTCGGGCGGGTTGTTCATCT